>DAITPO010000014.1:0-48284 GCA_036833535.1 Candidatus Acidiferrales bacterium
CGACTCCCCCCGCCTCCACTTTATAATCGACTGAGTTTAACGATGAGGGCAGCCGGGCCAACAGCACGGACGGCGCATTCCCTCTTTAAGCTCCGATCGCGTCCTCTCAACGTGCTGCTTTCTGGTTTCCGGTTTCTTGACCGAGATAGTCCAGCAGATCCATTCATTGCGCGCGAGCGAGGTGATGTCTTCCCACGCTGCCCGCGCTGCCGGGTCAGAAACAAGGGCCTTTCGTAGGTCCGCCGGTACCTTATGTACGACACCGCTGGAGATTGCTTTTTTGCTCATGGATTTATTTTATATGCGTACAACCGGTCAGTGGGAAGCGAAATGCAGACCTCTCACCCCTGAATGGGTTCGGAATGACGGTGGAGGTTGTGGTGCAGCAATGATACGCGGTAAAACTGGGAGGGTCTAAAGCACCCTCCCCTACAGGCGCAGCAACAAATTTGAAGGAGCAGATCAAATGAGATTTTTCGTTTATGCAGGCTTTGCTCTAGTCGGTGCGGCGCTGACACTTTCGCTGGAGAGCCCGGCGCTTATCGGGACGCAGGAACCTGCGGCAAAAGCAGCGGCGCGGAGCGTGCCTGCGGCTTCACCCATTTCCGGGCAAGTGACGTTTCTGTACTGCAACGACCTCGGCAAGACCAGCGAGTTCTACGCCAGGCTGCTGGAAAAGAAGCCGAGCCTGGATCTGGACTGGGTGAAGATCTACCCCGTTACCGAAACGCTGTCGGTCGGGCTGGTGGACAGCACGCATGGGGCGCTCCGGCCGGCGGCGTCGAAGCCGGTGATGCTGAGTTTTGTGGTGCAGAATCGCAAGCAGGTGGATGAATGGGATGCCAGACTGAAGGCGCTTGGCGCTGACGTGCCTCACGCGCCCGAAGCGATGGACCTGAAGAACGGACGAGGCATCTACAGTTTGTCTTTTAAAGACTCCGAGGGCTACAGCCTGGAAATCTTTAGCTGGGATTGATCGCGGCCGAAAGCGGCTGTCCCCGCCGTCATGGTAGGCGTTCGACGCTGGCGGAAGCGCATGTTCGAAAATCGTCCAATTTTTAGTCAATAGTGGAAAACTGTAGACATCGCGGTAGGTTCATTAAAACACAGGGTCGAGGGTAGTTCTAATCGATAATGACTATCGTGCGGGCTCGGCGCCTGGAAACCGCCGAGCTTACAAATATTTAGCCTGGCTTGTAACCTCTGCGTAATAATGGCGCGCTAGTTTCCTGCATCCTGAGGGCATGAATGTCGCGCAACGGATTCGTCGATCCGCGTCACTTTTTCAATCGTCATCTGTCCTGGCTGCAATTCAATGAGCGGGTGCTTGAAGAGGCGCGCGACCCGGCCAACCCGCTCCTTGAACGCGTAAAGTTTCTTGGGATTACCGCCAGCAATCTCGATGAATTCGTTGAAGTGCGCGTTGCCGGGTTACTGCAGCAGGTCGAACACGGAAATCACGAAGCTGGGCCTGACGGCCGGACTCCGGAGAAGGTCCTGGCGGAGCTGGCCGGGAGAATCCAGAAATTTGTGGGCGAGCAATACGAGTGCTGGCGCGACGAACTCGTGCCGCAGCTCGCGGCAGAATCCGTGCGCGTCCTGGGCCTTTCCGAGCTTCGGCCCGCCGCGCGTGAGCATATCGAGAAATTCTATGTAACTTCGGTCGAGCCGCTGCTTACGCCAGTCACGGTCGATCCTGCACATCCATTTCCTCACGTCCTGAACAAAGCGCTTTGCCTGGCATTCCTTTTGCGGCGCAAGCGCCGGCGCTCGCACACTTATCTTGGCGTCGTGACCGTGCCTCGTGCGCTTCCGCGGCTCGTGCGGCTCCCGTCGCCCGAAGGCAGGATCGACTACATCTTCCTTCACGACATCGTGCACGCGTTTGCCGAGCGGCTTTATCACGGCTACGACGTGCTTTCCGCCGCGGCTTTTCGCGTTACCCGCAATAGCAATCTCTATCTTGAAGACGAAGAATCGCGCAGCATCCTTGATACGGTTGATACGCAGCTCCATCGGCGGCGCAAGGGCGAAGCCGTGCGTCTGGAGATCGAGGCGACCGCGGATCAGGAAATCGTCGAACGCCTCGAAACGAATTTCCGGCTCACGCCGTTCCAGGTTTTTCGCGTGCACGGGCCCATCAATCTCTCGCGGCTCTTCCATCTCTACGAGGAAACGCCGCGCCAGGACTTGAAATTTAAGCCGTTCACGCCGCGCGAAGTGGCGTTGAAGCCCGGCTTCGCCTCGCTCTTTGAAATGATCCGTAAGCGCGACCTTCTCTTGCATCATCCGTACGATTCCTATGCGACAGTGGTGCGCTTCCTCGAGAGCGCGGCGCAAGATCCGAACGTTCTCTCCATCAAGCAGACGCTCTACCGCACCAGTGAGAATTCTCCGATCGTCCGGGCGCTGATTGACGCGGCAGCGAAGAAAGAAGTGGCCGTGGTGGTGGAGTTGAAGGCGAGATTCGACGAGGCTTCCAACATTCGTTGGGCGCGCAATCTGCAAGAGGCGGGAGTGCAGGTTTACTACGGCGTGGTGGGCTTGAAGACGCATTGCAAGCTGGCGCTCATCGCGCGGCGCGAAGCCGACGGCCAGATTCGCCGCTACGCGCACCTCGGCACGGGCAATTACAATCCGTCTACTGCCCGCTTCTATACGGACTTGAGCTTGCTGACAAGCGACTCACACATCACTTCCGCGGTCCATCATGTGTTCGACTATCTCACTGCCTATTCCGAGCGCCGCGAATACCACCCTTTATTTGTAGCCCCGCTTAACCTAGGCAGGAATTGCCTGAGCCTCATCGCGCGAGAAACGGCGCACGCCAAGGCCGGGCGCCGGGCTTTTCTGATCGCCAAAGTGAATTCCCTGCTCGATGAGGAGACCATCCAGGCGCTCTATCGTGCGTCGCAAGCCGGAGTTCAGATTGAATTGATCGTCCGCGGGGCCTGCGCGCTGCGTCCGGGCTTGCGAGGTATTAGTAGCCGGATCCGAGTGCGTAGCGTGATCGGCCGGTTTCTGGAACACAGTCGCGTCTTCGTCTTCGGAAACGGCGGAAAAGCGGAAATCTATCTGGGCAGCGCCGACTGGATGCACCGGAATATTTACGAGCGAGTAGAAGTCATGTTTCATTTGCGGAACCCGGCACTGTGCGATCAGGTGCTGCGCGAAGTTGTCGCGCCTTACATGGCGGACACCGAGAAGACCCGGCATCTGCTCGCCGACGGGAACTATGTACGTGCTCGCGAAGCCGGCGCAGCATCCCGCGCCCGCAATGGCTTCCGCTTCAACGCGCAGGAGTATTTGCTGGGCTTTGCTCAAGGGGCTGCACCGCCGCCGGCCATCCCGGGCCTCGCGGCAATGTACCGGCTGGGATCGTCGAAGAAATCAGCTGAGGACTCCGCGTAGTGAAATTTGAAATACAATCGGTGATGGATCGCCCGTAAACACACCTTCTTTGTACGCGTGCTCCGTTACTCCACCAGATTCATCCGTTGCAGCAAATCCTCGAACCTCGTGTCCGATCGGATTGGATCGAATTCTGGATTTACTTTTAGCCAGACTAGCGACGCGTTGCGGTCTTGATAGGCTTTTTCGAGCCATTCCATGGCGCGATTCTTGTCGCCCATTCCTATGTAGATAATGGCAACCGCCCACGCAGAGACGTACAAGGTCTTCGCAAGCGCTACGAGTTCGTCCACGATCTTCTGCGCCTTCGCATTTTTTCCTGCTAGGCCGTAGGCGTGGCCGAGGCTTCCTTTCGGCTGCGGGTTGCCGGAATAGAGCATCACCGCGCGCTTCAGATAGAGAATGCCCTCCGCAAAATTCTTTTTCTGCACGTAGCAAAGCCCCATGCACCAGAAGGCGTTACCGAAATTCGAATCGAGCTCGAGCGTTTCGCGCAGACGCAATATCGCTTTGTCGAAGTCGCGCGCGAAATAATATCGCCAGCCGAGATTCACATTCTCCGACAGCGCCATGGGATCCAGTTCGTGCGCGCGCTCGATTTCGGCGATGGCCTTCTCGTGGCGGCCGAGCGCCGTCAGGAGATACGCGTAGCCCTGATGCGCATCCGCGGAACCCGGATCCAACTCGATCGCGCGCTGGAACTCACGCTCAGCACCGGCCCAATCCCAATCGTGAAAGAATTTCACCGATCCGAGCGCCGCATGCGCCGCGGCTAGTGTCGGATCGAGCGCCACCGCGCGGACCGCAGCCTTCAACGCTTTCGGTCCAACCTCCGAAGACGGCAGGCCCAGAAACTGAAGCGCGTTGTAGCAATCGGCGATTCCCGCATAAGCGGGCGCGTAATCCGGATCGAGCTGCAGCGCTTGCTGAAAATGCTCAATTCCCTTTTTCACCGCCTCGACCGTCCACTTATTGAAATGAAAGCGGCCTTTCAGGTAGCACTCGTAGACTTCCGCCATCACCTTGCGCGGCCGCTTGAAATGCTCGCGCTCGCCCGCGGTGAGTTTCACGCGAATCTGCTCCGCGATGGTGCGCGCCACCTCGCTCTGCAAAGAGAGCACCTCACTCAACTCGCGGTCGTACGATTCCGCCCAGATGTGTTTGTCGGTGGCGGCGTGCACCAACTGCGCCGTGATGCGCACGCGGTCGCCTGCGCGAATCACCGATCCCTCGATCACCCCATCCACTCCCAATTCCTGGGCGATCAGGTCCATGCGCATCTTTACGGACTTGTATTGCATCGTCGAAGTTCGTGAGATCACTTTAAGGGCGCGAATTCGCGCGAGCTCGGTGATTAACGCCTCGGTCATCCCATCTGCAAAATATTCCTGCTCGGGATCCGGCGAAAGATTGTGAAGCGGAAGCACTGCTATCGAACGAATTCGGCCGCTCTTCCCTTTTCCGCGCTTTGCCGGCCGCCGTGCGCTGTCCATTCCATCCGCGTCGAGTGATTTGAGCGCTTTCGCCACTTCCGCAGCGCTCTGAAATCTTTCACCCGACTCCTTCGCCAGACACCGGTGGATTATCGTGCGCAGTCCTGGCGGCACCGTCGGAGGAAATGCTTCCGGCACGCCGCAAAGAATTACCGAGCTCAACTCGAACGTCGTAATTCCCTGGAAGGGCTGACGGCCCGTCGCCAATTCGTAGAGGACAACTCCCAGCGCCCAGATGTCGCTGCGTTCATCCGCAGGCTGCCCTTTCAACAGCTCCGGCGACATGTACGGAAGTGTTCCGGCAATCGCGCCGGAGCGATCGAGCGAGAGTTGCGATTGCGTCGTCTCGGAGACTTCGTCCGTACGCCGCACTGCGAATCCGAAGTCCACGATCTTGGCGCGCCCGTCGGCCGAAATGATCACGTTCGCGCTCTTCAAGTCGTGATGGATCACGCCGTGCTCGTGCGCGTGCGCCAGTCCAGTGGCCACTTGATCGCCGTACTGGATCACCGAGGCAATGGGCAGCGGAGCGCCATTTGAAAGTTCCTTAAGTGACCGGCCTGCGACCAGTTCCATGGCCACATAAATCTGATCACCCATCGCGCCGGCGTCGTAAACTCCACAAATATGCGGATGATTCAGGCGCGAAGCCGTGCGCGCTTCGTGAAGCAGGCGTTCGCGCGCCTCGGGATCGTTGGCCGAAGCGGCCGAAAGCACCTTCAGTGCGACGTCGCGATCCAGCCGTTCGTCGCGCGCGCGATAAACCACGCCTATGCCGCCTTCGCCAAGTTTTTCGAGGATCTTGTAGCGATCTGCGATTTGATCAGGTGGCAAGTCGTATCAACCTTCTCGCGCATCTTAGGCAGGGTGCAAATTCAAGTCAACCGCGGAGAAAATTAAAATAATTTAGAGTTCTATATCGCGGCATTTTCCACGCGCCGGAAACCCTGGATGCTCCGAAACGGTTTTTGAACAGTCGAAAAACGGAACGGTGGCGATTTTGGCAGACGGACACGCGCGAGAAGTCTCTGTGTGGCGCGACGGTGCAGGAAGGGGCTCGCCAAAATTCTGGCGGGCGGGCCGGGCTGAAGCGCAGGCCCTACAAATGCTACAGACAATTGACAATCTTGGAGTGCAGGTGTATCGCATAGGCGCTTGATGCATACTCCTTCACCCACTTCGCGCCGCGAATTCCTTCGTTTCGCCGCTGCCAGCGGCATCGCAGTCATTGTGATGCCCTATCCGTCCTTCGGGAAATTTGGAACAGAAGCACTTGGCGCGGGCGCGTCGCCGATCGATAACAACGGCTGGATGGGTCCGCCGGGTCAGGCGCGCTTCCGCATTGACGGAATTCCCAAAGTCACCGGGGCAAAGATTTACGCGCGGGATTTTCACGCGCGCGATCTTGCCGGCTGGCCGAAGAAAGAAGCGTATGCGCTCGTGGTCCGCGCCAGCCGTTTCAATCAGACCGTTACCGGCGTCAATCTCAAGATTCTGCCGCCCGACTTGCAGCCTTACCGCACCATTACAAACGATGATCTCGTCCGCGACAAAGTGGCCGACCTCTGGTACGACGCCCCGATGCCGATGCTGGTTCCTATCGGAACATCGGCGCGGCTTCTCGGTCAGCCTGTGGCGATTTTATTCTTCGACGCGGCGCAAAAATATCGCGAAGCGGCGCGGCTGCTGCAATTCCACGAGGACGCGCTGCTCTACGGCGACGTGATCGTGCCGATCCAAATGCCGGGGGGCTTCCCACGCGCCAGATTTCTCACGCGCTTCGAGGACGAGTTCTCGCAAACGAAGGACGGGCGAACCGATCCGAACGGGCAGAAACCCAAAGACCAGAAAGCGAAAGAGTATCGAGAGAAAATCCGCGAGCGTATGAACTCCGGCGGCTTGAAGCTCTTCAAGCAAACGTATACGACGCAGGTGGTCGATCCGATGTTTCTCGAGCCTGAAACGGGGCTCGCCTGGTACGACTCCGAAGCGCAAACGCTGCAACTTCTGCTGGGCACGCAATCCACAAACGGCGATATCGCTTCGGCCGGCTCGGAAACAGGTGCGCTCTTCAACGGAAGCGTGTTCCCGGTGAAAACCGTGCAGCTCTATCCCTGCTATCCCGGCGGCGGATTTGGGGGTCGAGATACTTCGCCGTTCCTCGCTCTGCTCGCGGTGACCGGAGTTTATGCGGCCGGGCCGGTGCGCATTGCGAACGATCGTTTCGCGCAGTTTCAATCGGGAATCAAGCGCAATGCTTCGACTTCAGAAGTCACCATCGCGGTGACCGCTCAAGGTAAATTCGCGGCGCTCGAAAATCATCTGGCCCTGCGCGGCGGCGGCAAGGTGAATTACAGCCCATTCGTCTCCGATCTCTCGGCGTTTTCCGCGGGAAATAGCTACAACTTCCCGCTTGCCTCGGTGGATTCGCAGGCGATGTCGAGCTATGGGGTAACGGGCGGGTCGATGCGGGGATTCGGTGGGCCGCAGACATTTTTTGCGGTTGAGTCGCTCGTAGATGAAATTGCCGCGTCGCTGGGAGCTGATCCCATCGAGCTGCGACAGCAGAACGTGCTGCACCAAGGCGATGAGACTGTCACTGGCTACAAGTTGAGCGACGATGTGCGGCTCGAAGAAATCTGCAAGCTGGCGGCTGCAACGCCTCTGTGGAGCGGGCGCAACGCCGACAAGGCGAAACGCGCCGGGTCGTCGAAACTTTGGGGCGTGGGATTTGCGCTAGCGATGCAGGCTTACGGCGTCGGTTGCGATGGGATGATGGCGGCGGTGGAAATTGGCGTGAACGGCGACGTCGCGGTGATCACGAACTGCGTGGATACGGGGACTGGCTCTGCAACGACGCTCGCGATTTCCACCGCGAAGTCATTGGGCGCGAACGCCGTGAAAATAAAGATGGGTGAGGTGCCATTCTTCGATACGAATTTGCCGATGATATCGGGAGGCAAAAAGCTGGAGTGGGACAATCCGCTGTGGACGGCAGCGTGGGCCCTCTCATCGAGCGCGAGCGTGACCGCGTTTCAGCAGGTGCACGTGGTGGAGCAAGCCTCGAGAGTCATTTTCTTAACCGGGCTTTGGCCCGCGGCGCTCGCGCTTTGGGGAAAGACCAAAGCAGATTTGAAGCCTGATGACTCGCACTGGGAGAACGGGCAATTGGTGGCGCCGAATCTGCCGCCGTTGCCGCTGAAGGATGTTGCGCGCCGGGCTTACGCCGACGGCAATGTGATCGGGGCGGTGGTGCACGCCGTCTATCAGGCGCAGTGGATCAGCGCGGATTATGAAATTGACGACGAGGTTTACCAATGGCCGATTGATGGCCTGGCGACGCGCGAAGCCCCGGGGCTTGCAGAACTTGTGCCCGCGCAACACGGCCAGCGGCCGGCAGAGGCGCGCCGTGCGGAGCGCCCGGCGGCGGATTACGAGTTTCAATCGCGGCGCAATACGATTCCGCCGCCGAAGGATTCGGCGAATTACGGCCGCAGCTTGTATGCGCCGTCGGGCGCGCTCGTGGCAGTGGAAGTGGATCCGGTGACCGGACACGTTGCGGTGAAAGCTCTCGAACTCTTCCTCGATGCAGGACGCGTGATTCAGCCCGATCTTTTGAGCGGACAATTCCAAGGCGGCGTGGCTATGGGTATTGGGTACGCGCTGCTCGAGGAATTGCCGCCGGAACTGGGCGGCGCGGGCGACGGGACTTGGAATTTGAATCGCTATCGCTTGGCGCTCGCGGGCGACATGCCGCTCGAGCATTTGAAGCTCAACGTGCTGCCGGCGAATGGTCCGGACGCCAAGGGAAAAGGAATCGCGGAATCGGTGCTTTGTCCCATCGCGCCGGCGATTGCGAATGCCATTACGCACGCTACCGGAAGGCGCTTCCGCGATTTGCCGATCACGCCGGAGAAAATCCGGGCGAGCTTGGGTTCGTAAAATTATGGCCGAAGAAACCATCTCCGTTTCCATTATCTTGAACGGCCGCAAGACCGAGCCGCGGCAAGTGCCGAAGAACATGCTGCTGCTCGATTTTCTGCACGATGAAATGGAACTGACCGGAACGAAATTCGGATGCGGCATCGGCGTCTGCCGCGCGTGCACCGTGGCCGTGCAGCGCGTGCCGACAGCGCATCTCGTGCCAATGCTCGCTTGTTCGACGCCGGTCGAGCTTGTCAATGGCCAGGGCATTCGCACCGTTGAAGGGCTCGCGGATGAGAATGGATTGAGCAAGCTGCAGACTGCCGTGCTCGAAGCGTTTGCATTTCAGTGCGGCTATTGCACTCCGGGATTTTTGATGGCCGGGGAAATCCTGTTGGATGGATTGAGCCGCGTTCCCGTCGAGCGCGGCAAAGTGGACGAGGCAGTGCTTGAAGCGATTGGACAGCACGTCTGCCGTTGCACGGGTTACGTGCGTTATTGTGAGGCGATGCGCAAAGTGATTCTTGAAACACCGGACCTGGTGAAATGATCGAACGCACATGAAACGATCAAACAACCAAGAAACAATTCGCCGAATCGCGATTCGAGCTGCGTTCTTGCTGTCCGCCGCCGCATTTTTCGCGCTGCGGTGCGTGCAACCAGCGGCCGCGCAGGACATCACGGCGTACGCAAAAGAATGTGCGCGCAAGATTGCTCCGGTGCAGGAGTTCGACTGCCAGAAGGGCGCCGAGATTCCGATTACCGTAAACCTGCAGTCGCCTCCTGGCTACCAGCCGCAGATGGATTGCGACCGGCCTTCCCTGCTATACCAGGCGGGCGAAAATACAGACGGAAGCTGCGTGCCATTTTCGCGCGCAATCGTGCTGCGGGACGATGCGCAGGCACAGATCGTGGCGATTTGCCGCGAAAAAAAGATCCGCGACCGCGGCCCAAAGCTTTTCGACGAAGTGGACGTGATCTCGCACAACGTCCATACCGGCAGCACGTGCTGGTTTCAGGCGCAGGCGGCTGAGCCGCTCGCTCCCAATCGCGGTTTGTTCGGCACGCGCGTGCCCTCGCCTGAGGAGCTCATCGGGAAGAAATTCTGGAATGCGCCGGCGGTGACGGCGAAAGGAAACTGCGTCACCTGCCACGATAGCGATCCTTTTATGTATTCGCCCTACATCGCGCAGACGCGCCAGCTTCCCGCCGATCCCTTCGGCGAGTATGCGAACGATATCGGTGCAGTTTTTCGCGCATGGGAGAAACCGTCGGCGATCAGCACGCGCGGCAACACCTGCGTCGGTTGCCATCGCATCGGCAATCTCACCACGTGCCGGCAAACGGTGCGCGAGGCAGTCGGGATCGTCACCAGCCACGGCAGCGATGATTGGGCCAAGCAATATCCGAATTCGCACTGGATGCCGCCGGGAAATTCGATGACCGAGAAGCAGTGGGACCAGATTTATTCCGCGAGCGTGCAGAAAATCTTTGCCTGCTGCGCCAATCCGAAGGCCCCTGAGTGTGAGATCACGCCGATCCGCGGCGCCCTGCCGCAGAAGTGACCCGCAAACGATCCAATCGTCCAAACTGTCAGAGGATTTCTTGACCACGAGGGTGGCGGCATCATCTAATCGCCGATGCCAAATTCCATGAGACCTATCATTCACATGATCGCCCGCGCTTTATTTCATGCCGGCGGATTGGGCTTGCTGACGCTGGGCGCATTCGATTCGTCGCCTCTCGTTGTGCCCATGGGCAATGACTTGCTCGTGCTGGCGTTGTGCGCGCGCTACCACCAGCGCGTGCTCTATTACGTGGCGATGGCTACGGCAGGATCACTCATCGGATGTTTCGCTACGGACTGGATCAGCCGCAAGAGCGAAGGCGGGCTGAAGAAGTTCGCCTCGGGCAAACAACTCGACTACATCCGGAAGCAGGTGGAAAAGCGGGCTGCGTGGACGCTCTTGGGAGCATCGCTCTTGCCTCCGCCGTTTCCATTTACGGCGTTCGTGGCGGCGGCAGCGGCATTCCGGTATCCACGAACTAAACTCTTGAGTTTTGTCGGCGTCGGAAGATTAGCGCGCTTTACGATCGAGGCTGCGCTAGCCATTCACTATGGGCGGTGGATTATCAGGCAGGCCGAATCGCCGTGGTTCGAGCACGTGATGATCGCGCTCGTCGCGATTTCGATCGGCGGCAGTGCGTACTCCGTCTACCAGTGGAGCAAAGGAAGCAAACCTGCGGCAGCGCGCGCAGCGTAAAGCGAATCCGCGCGGGCTTAGTCTTTCGTCTCCCCGGCGTAGTCGGGATTGCGCGCCGGAGCGCGGTGGCGATGCGTTTGCTGCAGGCGGCGCAGCCACAGCAGCTCGGTGCGAAACTGCGCGATTGTAAGCGTGACCATCCACACGGCCTCGTGGAACTCGTGGCCGACCTCCTGAAGAATTGATTTGAGTGTGGCTTGCTCGCGCGCGAGTTCATTGCGCAAAAACGCGGCGCGGCGGCGAAGCTGGCGCGTGAAAACGCCGGGGCGCGCTTGCCAGGAAAGCGCCATCCAGGTTAGGAACGGCGGGCGCTCGCGCTGCGTGGTCCAAGCTTCGCGCTCGAGCGCGTCGGCGAGGGCGGCGCGGCCGCGCGCGGTGGTGGCGTAAACCTGCCGCTCCGGACCGGCTACGGCTTCATCGGATTGCGCCTCGTGGACGTAGCCCAGGCGCGCCAGTTTTTCGAGCGAATAGTAAACCTGGGGCTTCGAAATGGCAGCCCAGTCGCGGACTTCGCGGCGCTCGAGTTCGAGATTCGCCTGATAGCCATGCATCGGCCGCTCGGCCAGCAGGCTCAGCAGGACGAGGTCGGGCGTGGTCAGGCCGCGACGATCCGGCTTAGCTGCGGGCATCGCGCGCCTTTCGCTTGCGACTCCAATACCACCATTGGCGTTGACCGGCGGGAAGACGCGGATTGCGCGCCTGCGCCACCGCCGCGCTGAATACATCCAGGCAGCAGATGTCCACAGGTTGGCCAGTCTTGACGCATAGGCGCTCGTAAAGTTTTTCTGGATTCTGGCGCGCGAGCTGCGCCACGCTGCGAATTCCGAGCAACTCAAAATCGCGAAGCATGGCGGGGCCGAGGGAACCGAGATCTGCGAGACGGCGTGGTGTCGAGGCCATGAATTTTCTCCTTGACGACGATGAAATGGTCGTGCTACGGTTCACTAGTCTAATTTAGACTAGTTGTACTGTCAAGGAGGAAATTAAAGATGCGCAGCACACTTTTGGCTCTGGCTGTCCTGGCTTTGCTTGCAACCGCGACGACGGGACGCCCACGGCCCCAGGAGAAGAAAGCGATGAACGTGAAGAAGGTTACCCCTGTACTGTTTGCGGCGGAAATCGAACCGTGCGTGAAATTCTGGGTGGAGCGCTTCGGCTTCGAGAAAACCGTCGAAGTGCCGGACGGCAACAAGCTCGGTTTTGCCATCGTGCAGAAGGGCGGCGTCGAGCTGATGTATCAATCCTTCGCCAGCGCCGACAAAGATGCGCCACCGGCCACTGCGCAAGCGGTGCGGAAGGGCCCTACGTTTCTATATGTCGAGGTGGAGAATCTGGACGGAATCATTGGCGCGCTGAAGGGCGTTGAAGTAGCGATGCCCGAGCGCACTACATTCTACGGATCGCGGGAAATTGGCGTGAAGGATCCTGCGGGGCATTACGTCACATTTGCGCAGATGAGCGCCGCACCACAGAAGTAAAATTCCGGCGTTCACCGGTTCGGTACGAGAGTACCACCCAGCGGAGCGCGCCCGGCAGGTTACGGTTTGACTTTCAGGTCGCGCAGAAAATCTTTGTCGGCCTGGGTCAGTCTGTCAGCAAGGCCGCGAGCGCGCTCCCGCTGCAGGTGCGCTTCTTCGTTGCAGAGAGGGATGAAGGGTTGACGGTCGTTTCGGTCGCTCATGGGGCACACTTCTCCTGTCCAAAATTAAGCCTGCTTGAAAATCAGTGTCTGAGAGCGAAGCGCGCTAGTTGGTCATCGTGACGCGAGCCGGAGTGTTCTCTTTGGCCTTTTCCTCGCGAGTTTCGCGGGCAATCGTGGCCAGATCTTTCTCGGGCTTCGGTTGGCCGAGAGCAACGGCTTGTTTCCACGGGAGAACTTCGGTCAATTCGAACGAGCCGGGATTGCGGTAGGCCGTCACGCCGTTGGCGACGCCGTGGTGGCGCACCATGGCCGGCGAAACGCTGACCGATCCGCCGGAGGCATAACCGCCGCCGAATCCGCCTGAGCCGGAGCTATTCGTATTGTTGCCGTTCATGCCGGCGGTGGGATGCGTTTGGGCGTGTGAAATCGCCGGAAGAAACAGGAAGATTGAAAGGCACAGAATCTTTTTCATGACTTCTCTCTCGATCGAGCCGGGCACAGATCCGGACTCTCAATGAGCGACGTCGCTGCACCGGCCCACGATTCTGGGATCGGCAAAAAGCGGCCGGTTATCAGCGCGCTCCTGATATTCCTCAAACTGCACTCGACAGTGATAGCGCAATCGGGACGCCAACCGAGCGGGGTCGTGAAGGGATTTCACACGCCCAGATCTACGCTAACCGTAACATTCTGAGCCGTTTAGGCCAATCATGGAGTGCGCAAAAGATTGGTAAATTAAGGTACTTCTGAAGATGGCAAAACGCGTGTAGTAGAGCGGCACGCGGATGCCGGACGAATGGAGCCGGGGTGATGTCTGCGGGGTAAGGCTTCGGGTGTATAGTGCGCGGGAACGAGGAGCGAGAGTGACCGACGCGCGGAATGCAACGCCCGAGGAGAAGCCAATATCCGAGAACGTGATTCGGATTTCGCCGGATGGGCCACTTTATTTTCGCGGGCAGATTCAGATTGACGCGGAGGATGGTGGCGCGATTTTTTCGGATACGCATGCGGCGATCTGCCGGTGCGGAGCCTCGCAGAACAAGCCGCTCTGCGACGGATCGCATTCAAAGATCGGATTCAGCGACGCGGGAATCGCCGCTCGAGCCAAGGACAATGCCGCCGAGACGAGCGCTTCTGGCAATGGCGACGCGATGAGGATTTCGCCGCGGCTGAATGGCCCACTGCACGTGCAGGGCAAGCTGCGGATTGAAAACGCCGCAGGCGAAATAATCTTTCGCGGCGATGACGCGTGGATCTGCCGCTGCGGCGGCTCGAAGAACAAGCCATTCTGCGATGGCACCCACAAGGCCATCGGCTTTCGAAGCGGCGAGAACGATGGATTTCCGCCGTCGCGAGCGAAGGCGTAGAGCGGCGCGGATCGTTCCGTCGAAATTCGCTGGATCCGCGCGCGGGACGCCGTCTGGATTCATAAAAAATCTTGGAATTCTAGTGGAATCGGTTTTTGTCGTAGGTAAAATTCACCAAGCCGTCGCGATAGTCAATCTTGATGTCGAGCACCCACAGCATGGCGAACCCGAGAGTGCCGGAAATTTCGGTCCCAGCGCCATCGCTGATGTTGGAGAGATCGAAAGCGATCAAGTCTTCCCGTTCCTGCGAAAAGTGCGCAAAACGAATCTTAACCTTGTCCGCGGTATAGACCTTCGCGACTTTTCCGTTTAATCCTTTAATGACATCGGAGTCGTCGCCGCGTATCTTCGTCACCTCACGCGCTGCTTCCGGCGTAATCATGTTGTCGAAGGCGCCGGTGTCGAGAAGGAACAGCTTGGGCGGCGCGTTGTTCAACCACGTCCGAACGAGGAGCATGTGGCCGAATCGAAACACTGGAGTGAAGGATTTCATCTCCGGCGCAACGTAGGGGTCGTGCCATTCGTTGCGATCCTCGCTGCTCGCTTGCAGTCCGGCCGGGCTCGACGTTTCCGCGGGGGCAATTGGAAGCTCACTCAGACGGAATTTCCGGTCGGGGAGGTCGAGATCCACGAGATAGTCCGCGAAAACGTCGGCTCCGATCAGACCGTCGTCATCAAGAACTGAGCGCTTGTCGAGCACCTCGACGAGACAATCATGGAATTCGAGGTCGCCAATTTTGATTGAGTCGGCGTAGCCCAAATAGCCGCCTGCTTCACCTTTACTGCCGATTCCTCCAATCTGTGTCTCGACAATAGGCTTGATGCCCGCTTTCTGAGCGACGTGGCGATCGACGAGAATGCCGCCTGCGCCGGTATCAAGCATGAGTTTTGCGGATGTACCGTTGAAATTCACTGCCAGTCCGTAGCCGCGCAGATGCTGGGGATCATCCAGCAAGGGTTCGAGACGCGTCTCGGTAGAGCTGACTTTGTTGATTTGCCGGCATGTGCGCTTCGGCTCGGCTATCTCGTCCTGAAGTAAAGTCAGGATCCGCATCAAGTCGGCGCGATCCTCGGCGTCATCGTCAGTCTCACCGGCAAGGTAATCCTTGAGTTCCTTCAGGCGCTCGGCTCGCGGCAGAGTAAAAAGCCACTCGCGGCGAATGTCCGGATCGCCCGGGTCGACGCGATGGGCCATTTCGATCATGGATTTTGCGCGCCCATAAAAGGACGCCGCTTCATCCACTTCAGCCAAGTCGAGATAGGCCCGCGCGCTATGTTGGCCGCTGTTAACTACGTCCACGAGTTCATTTTCGGATTCGGGGATTTTCCCCTGGCGGAACAGAACTTCGGCGTGGGCCACGTGAGCATCGGGAGACCTTGGTCCGGCCTCGATGGCTTTCGCTGCGGCAGCAGCAGCGTCCGCTACCCTTTTCTCTTTCAGGTACACACGGGCGAGCCCTGCGTACGCCGGCGCCGGATCAGCGGCTGCAAGCTTGGTGTAGGCGACAGCGGCGGCCTCGAATTTTCCAGTCCGATAAAGCTGCAAGGCCGCGACCTCGGGCGACGGCGGCGCTCCCGGCGCGATCGCTCCTGCCTGCGTCAGCGCCGGCGTATTAGGAGCCGGCGAAGCGTTGGATGCTCCCGCGGCGCCGCCCGATTGCTGCGCTCGAGCGTCCGGCTGGTGACTCAGCGCCAAGACAACTACGCCCAGGATCGATTTGAGGAAATTGCGGCGCATGAAGGCCTCGCGAGATAGTTTTGCTCCCGGCTCCCTGACTCACCCGCGTTATGCTGAGTGTCCCATGCTCATTCCTCTAGCGTCAATCTGGGGGTAATTGCCGAAGAGGTAAGACGCCGCCCGCTGGCGAGCTGCCGCACGCGAGACTCGGCTACGTCCTCGCTGCCAACTGAATTACAATTGCCGGACTATGGCGAAGCCTGCGCAGATTCATCTGGGAACTTCGGCGTTCACAGCGGATGGATGGGAAGGCGTCTTTTATCCCGCGGGATTGAAGCCTGCGGATTACCTTTCGCATTATGCGACGCAGTTTGGCAGCGTCGAGGTGGACAGCACGTTCTACCGGATTCCTTCGCCGGCGATGGTCAAGCGATGGTACGACGTGACGCCGAACGGCTTCGTTTTTTCCGCGAAAGTGCCGCAAGTCATCACCCACGAAAAGATGCTGGAAGATTCCGGCGACGATTTGAAGCAGTTTCTCCGGGCCATGGACCATCTCAAAGAAAAGCTAGGCTCGCTGCTTTTTCAATTTCCCTACTTCAACAAGAAAAAATTCGCGAAGCCCGAAGATTTCTTCGAGCGGCTCTGGCCGTTCCTCGGGGATGTGCCTAAGGGCTACCAGTTCGTCGTCGAGGTGCGCAATAAGAATTTCCTCGTGCCCGTGCTGGCGGACTCGCTGCGGCAGTGCGGCATCGCCCTGGCGTTGATCGACCATCCGTGGATGCCGCCGGTCGATCAACTCTTTCAGCGCTTCGATCCGATCACTGCAGATTTCACTTACATTCGCTGGCTGGGCGATCGCTACGGAATCGAGAAAGTGACGAAGACCTGGAGCAAAACCGTGGTAGACCGCCGCCGCGCGCTTTCGGAATGGGCCAAGGCATGCCGGATAATTTTGAAACGCGGCGTAAGCATCTTTGCGTACGCGAACAATCACTATGCGGGACATGCCCCGGCGACCATTCGAATGTTCGAGGAAATTTTGGAAAAAACGAAGTGAGTCGAGATCGGTTTCTTCCCAGTAGCGCCGGCGTCCCCGCCGGCATCTTACGACCACGCAAACCCGCGACAACCGCAATCGTGCGCGGAGCTCAAACTCAAACTAAAAACGCTGATTTGCCGGTGCGATCCGCGCGTGATGACCGCCCGTGCCCATTGGTTCTTCGTAAGATGCCGGCAGGGACGCCGACGCTACGGTGTGGCCGGATGTAAATCGAAATATCCGGTCAAATCAACGTGTCCGGCCAGCGTCTCCGATTCCTGCCCGTGAATCAAAATATGCAAGCGATGCAGACTCGGCACGTTGGCCTCCAGCGTCCGCTCGATCGAATTCACCGCCAATTGTTCGCTCAAAATCCCCGAAGGCGTTTCCACGCTCAATTCATCGGAAAAATCCGCGATGGCGGTGCCGTCGGGCAGAACGTAGAACGCGAGAAGTTGCACATCCGCTGGGAGCGTCCGCTGATCGGGAGACGGAGTTTTCTGGATCAGCGCCTGGATCACTTGCTTGCCTCGCATGGCCGCGTCGGAGGAAAGCTGCAATTGAATTTGCGCCGCGGCGAGCTGACCCGGAGCGCCGGGCGCGGCCCAGTAGATTGTCGCGTTCGAAGGCGCATCGGTCGGCGTGGTGATCGGCGCGCTCACGACGGCGCGGCGCGCCTGTTCTTCGGTAGCTTCGTCCCGCGCCAGCCGATTGACGCGTTCGTGCAATCCGCGAAGGCTGAGCAGGCCGACGACGACGGCTACACCCAGGAAAACCAGCGTGATTTTGATGTTTCGCGACATCAATGCGCTCCGGCTTCCGGCGTCGATCGATAAGCGACGATGCCCCGCGCGACGCTTGCCGCCAGCGGCGTGAACATCGCTTCAAGCGCCCCGCGGTCCGCCACCGTCACGCTCGAAAGCTCCACCGCGACCGCGGGCGCGGCCACCGAGCGAAGATCGCGCAGCGGAATTCCTACTGAAGTCGCCGGCGAGCCGGGAAAATTCTTCACCAATTCCGCTTGAATCGCATCGGCGAGGCGATGGCTCGAATTCGAAAAATTCTCCTGGGCGCGGTCCCAGGGAATCAGATGGGCGAGAGCGCGCGGCGGCGGCGCCGATGCACCTGGCGTCTTCGCGCTGGCGTCCGGCACAGAAGCGTTGGGCGCAGCGAACACGTAGTAGTAGGTGCGCACGCTGCCGACTTTGCCAGTCGATGAAACGTGGAAGCTGACCAGCAGCGCCGAGCGCTGCGCATTGGCCAGCGTCGCGCGATCATCGAATGAAGGGTCGTCGTCCGAATCGCGCGTCAACAGCACATGAAGACCCTGCTGCTGGAGCTGCAACCGCGTGGCTCTTGCGAGCGCAAGCGCGATGTCCTTCTCTACCACGCCCGACGCGCCCCGCGCGCCATTGTCAGCGCCGCCGTGCCCCGGATCGAGTATCACCGCAAACGCGGGACGCTGCGGCAGCGCGGGTGGCGGAGCTGGGGCTGGCGCGGGAGCAGGCTGCTGAGGCGCCGCGGCAGGCGGCTGCTGTTGTGCCGGAGCCGGCGCCTGCGTCTGCGCGGCCACGATCGGAATCGCGGCAGCAGCGAGGAAAAGAGCAAAGAGGCGAATGGAACTTCGGCGGCCGAATCGTTGCACGATTTGAGAGGATATCAAAAATTTCCGCGTGCGCGAGCCGCGCGCGCGATTCAGTTTCCGCGGCGGATCATGTCCGCAGTTTTTTCCGCGACCATGAACGTCGGCGCGTTCGTATTCCCGCTGGGAACATGCGGCATCACCGAAGCGTCCGCGACGCGCAGCCCCTCGATCCCGCGCACGCGCAGCGAGGAATCCACCACCGCCATCGCATCGCTTCCCATCTTGCACGTGCCGACCGGATGATAGACAGTCTCGACGGCGTTGCGGATATAAGCCGCAATATCGGCGCGCGAAGTGACGCCCGCTCCCGGCAACAATTCTTTGCCGCGGTAACGATCGAACGGTCCGGCCGCGGCAATCCGCCGCGCTAAATCAATCCCAAAAGCCAGCGTATCCACTTCGCTTTCATGCGAAAGATAGTTCGGCTCGATCAACGGCGGGTCCATCGGAAAATTGGAACGCAGACGAATGCGACCTGTGCTCGCAGGCCGCAGAAGCGTCGGCCCAATGGAAAATCCGTGGCCCTCCGGCCGCTCGAAGCCATGCTTGAGATAGTAAACCGGCCCGAAGTGATACTGTAGATTCGGCGCAGCAAGATCGGGGCGCGTTCGCAGGAATCCTCCGGCCTCGGCAACGCACGACGTCAGCATGCCGCGCCGGAAAAGAACGTAATTCAGCATGCTGCCAATCGATTCGGCGTTCGCCAGGCTCACCGCCCGCTTCGATTCGTAAGCCACCGGCAAGAAAAGATGATCCTCAAGATTTTCGCCCACGCCGGGCAGATCGAGCGCGACCTCGATTCCGTGCTGCTCGAGTTGCTTCGCCGGGCCGATGCCGGAAAGCATCAGAAGCTGCGGCGAATTCACCGCGCCTCCGCAGAGGATTACGTCCCGCTCCGCGCGCAGTGTGTATTCCTGCCCGCTGCTCACATATTCGATGCCTGCGGCGCGATTCCCTTCCAGCACAATCTGCGTGGCGTGAGCATGCGGTACTACCGTCAGGTTCGAGCGCCCGCGCGCAGGATGCAAAAATGCGTCCGCCGCGCTTTGGCGCCGCCCGCGCTTCTGCGTCACCTGATAAATGCCGACGCCGTCCTGCCGCGGGCCATTGAAATCCGAATTCGCACGAAGCCCCGCCGCAACCGCCGCCTCCACGAACGCGCGCGACAATGGATTTACAGTCCGCAAATCCTCGACGCGCAGCGGCCCGCCCACTCCATGCAGCTCCGAGCCTCCACGCGCCTGATCCTCCGACTTCAGAAAATAGGGCAGCACCTCGTCGAACGCCCAGCCAGGATTTCCCTGCGCTTCCCAGGCGTTGTAATCCGCCGGATTCCCGCGGATGTAAATCATCGCGTTGATCGAGCTCGACCCGCCGAGAACTTTCCCGCGCGGCCAGTAAAGCGCCCGGCCGTGAAGATGTTCCTGCGGCTCGGTCGCGTAATTCCAATCGAGCGGCGATTTGAAAAGTTTCGAAAATGCGGCGGGGATGCGAATTTCGCGGCGATCGTCGGCACCGCCGGCTTCCAGCAATGCGACGTGTACTTTCGGGTCCTCGGAAAGCCGCGCGGCCATGACGCAACCAGCCGAACCAGCCCCGACAATCACGTAATCAACGGATGCCATCAGCCAACAAGGATGCCACGGGGGAAGGTGAAGTACAAAGCGGAGGCCGCATCGTGAGGCGGGAGATTACGCCGGATCCACGGGCTTCTGCGCGATCACCGAAAGCGTCTCCTCGGACTGGAAGAGCGACTTGACTCCGTAAGCGACGACCCCGCCGGCGATCAGCAGTAGTCCAAACGCGAGGCTGCTCATCCCCAGCACCTGCTCCGCACCGCCGCGCACAATCGCAAACCCAAGAAGCAGCAGCGGGCACACGCCAACAAGCATTGCCCCAGGCAGCCCACCGGGAACTCGGAACGGCCGCCGCAGCGTAGGCTCCTTGATGCGCAGCGCGATCAGCGCCACAAATTCCAGCATCAGGCTCGTCCCGTACAGCAGCACATCAATCGTCACCAGGCGCTCGAAGCCCAACCCCAAACAAAGCGCCCAACCAATCGCGCAAACCACAATCGCGACCCACGGCGCCCGCGTGCGCTCGCTCTTCTTCGCGAAAATCTGCGGCAGCATGCCATCCTGCGCCATCGCCAGCGGCAACCGCGAATAACTCATCACCAGCGCGTTGAACATTCCGAACGCGCTCATCATTCCACCCAGCACCAGCGCCACGCGCAGTCCCTGCCCACCCACAAGCGCCGCAAGATCAGCCCACGAGCCAGTCTCCCAAGCCGACGCCGGCGCGCCAGTAAGCCACATCGCCGCAATCGGCACAATATAAGTAAGCGAAACCAGCACCACGCACAAAATCATCGCGCGAGGATAAACTTGCTTCGGCTTGTCCACTTCGGTCGCGATCGTCGAAGCATTGTCCCAGCCCATGTAATTCCACATGGCGATGAGCATTCCGCCGATGAAATCCACGCCCAGCGTTGTGGACGAGCCGGCAGACGCGGCGCCGCCGAGCGCTCCAAATTTGAACGGCGCAAGAATCACAATCAGCGCAAACGGCGCCGAAAGCAAAAAGAAAAGCCACAGCGAAGAAATCGCCACCACGCGAATTCCGGCGATATTCATGATCGCGCACACGGTGACGATCGCCAGCCCCACCATCAATCCGCGATTCCCCACCGAAAACCACGGCACCACTCGCGTGAGATAAGCGACGAACAGCGTCGGATAAATCGCCATATCAAAAATGCTGGCCACCAGCGACAACCACGCTTCCTGAAATCCCCAGAAATTCCCCATCGCCCGGCGCACCCAGGCGTAATATCCGCCCTCGGCCGGAATCGCGCTCGAAAGCTCGCCGATCATGTAAGCGGTCGGGAGGCTCCAAAGCAGCGGCGTAAGCACCAGAATGAGAATGCCCTTCGCATAACCCGCGCCGTGAACGATATCCTCCGTGCCATACGTGCCTCCGGACACCATAAAGAAAGTCGCGGCGACAAGCGGCCAGAGCGTCAGCTTTGCCGATTTTTTTTTTGTTTGGGAAATCACGCGCGGACGCGCGGTGGCGGGCAGCGAAACCGTACTCAATTTCTGTCGCTTCCTCCTCGAGCGATCCCCACTCTCACTCGGGCCCAAGTCCGGAGCGAGTTCGCACAGCGAAGAATACAAGCATTGTGCGCCAGTGCAAGAAAAATTTTCGAGTTAGCAAAAGTTTTTTCTAAGCGAGAAAGTATGCGCCGTACCCGTCGAGCTCGCTCCGCCCGCGCCGCGGCGAGCTTTTGTTGACACCACCGAATTCGCCCGGCAAACTGAAGCCGCTTCGACGCGAGTCGTCACCGCCTGTCCCACCGCGGGACCGGCGCTACAAAAACTGGGAGATGACATTTGCGCACGGAAGATCGCTCACCGGAAGACTTGCGGCCCATCAAAATCACGCCGGATTTCATCACCACGGCGGAAGGCAGCGTCCTCATCGAAGCCGGACAGACGCGCGTGATCGCCACCGCCACCGTCGATGATGGCGTTCCGGGTTTCCTCAAAGGCTCGGGCAAAGGCTGGGTGACCAGCGAATATGGCATGCTTCCCCGCGCCACCGAGCAGCGCACCCCGCGCGAATCCACCCGCGGCAAGCAATCTGGCCGCACTCTCGAAATCCAAAGGCTCATCGGCCGCTCTCTGCGCGCCGTCGCCGACCTCAAAGCCCTCGGCGAGCGCACCGTCTGGCTAGATTGCGACGTGATCCAAGCCGACGGCGGCACGCGGACGGCCTCCATCACCGGCGCGTTCGTGGCCATGGCCTTGGCGCTCGAACGGATGGTCGCAGCGGGCATACTGCGCACGGTGCCTCTGAAGGACTCGGTAGCAGCCGTGAGCGTCGGGATCGTGAACGACCAACTACTCCTCGACCTCGACTATGAGGAAGATTCTCAAGCCCAGGTGGACATGAACGTAGTAATGACCGGAAGCGGCCGCTTCGTCGAAGTCCAGGCCACCGCCGAAGGCCGCCCCTACACCGGCAACGAGATGCAGCAACTCCTCGAGCTAGCCGCCGCCGGGATCGAGCACCTCACGCAGGTCCAACGCGAGCTGCTGCACATGAAATTCAGTGCCCAAGCTCGTTAGTCTGCAAGTAGCGACCTCGAATCCCGGCAAGCTCCGCGAATACCGCGAACTCGCCGGCGATCAACTCATTCAACTGGAAAGCGTCCCCGGTATCGCCGCGCTGCCCCCGTTCGATGAGAGCGCGCGCACATTTGCCGAAAATTCGGCCGGCAAAGCCCTCTACTACTCGCGATTCACCTCCGAACCAGTCATCGCGGATGATTCCGGCTTGGTCGTCCCCGCGCTAGGCGGCGCACCAGGGGTACATTCAGCCCGCTACGCCGGACCAAACGCGACCGACGCCGAGCGCGTCGCAAAGTTGCTAGCGGAAATGCGCGGTAAAAGGGGCAGCGAGCGCCAAGCCCGGTTTATCTGCGTCCTGACGCTGGCCCAAGCCAGCCGCGCCATCGCCGTCTTCTCAGATTCGGTGGAAGGCGTCCTAGCAGAGGAACCGCGCGGCACCGGCGGCTTCGGCTACGATCCCATCTTCTATTTCGAAAAGCTGCACAAAACCTACGCCGAAATTTCGCGCCAAGAAAAGAACGAATACAGCCACAGAGGCCGCGCCTTCCGCAAGCTCCTGCAATTTCTCCTGTCACCTGAACCATACATCTAAACCGCAGCCCAAAATAACTGAAGTCATCGTGCTCTGTTGATTTGCTCGGCGGCAGTTGACTTTCTCTGCCGTAGGGGCGCCGCTTGCC
This sequence comes from Candidatus Acidiferrales bacterium, assembly GCA_036833535.1. GTDB lineage: Bacteria > Acidobacteriota > Terriglobia > Acidiferrales > UBA7541 > Palsa-147. The sequence continues at coordinate 23,283 of DAITPO010000014.1, forward strand.
GCGCCCGCGGGCGTAACCCCTGCGAAATCGTCAGCCATTTGCCTCCGTGCGACCCGATCCGGCTGTTTATAAATTCAACCAGCCTCGTTAATCGCCACGATGTCGATAAAGCCACTTCATCTCAACATAGAACGCGCCAGCCACACCGCGCAGTAATTCTTTACCAACCCAACCCCGAACCAGCATAGAATGCGCCCCATGCCCAACGAACCATTTCGCGTAATCGAACAGCCTGGCGCATCCGAAGGCCTGCAAATTCTGCATCTAAAAGGCCCGATCACCCATGAATCGTCGCCGAAATTGGTGGAGGCAGTGCTCGCCGTCAGCGACCTGCGGATGATCATCGACCTCTCAGACGTACCATTAGTAGATTCGGTGGCCATCGGCGCGCTTGTCCGCGCTTACGTGCATTGTCAGAAGACCAAACGGCGGCTCGCCTTCGTGGGCATGAATCCCCGCGTTAAAAGCGTTCTCAAGCTGACCGGTGTCGATCCGCTTTTCGATTCCTACGCATCGATCGCCGAAGCGGAATCCGCCATCGCCTGAGGGATCGCGGTAGGGGGAAAATCGCGCCACAAATTCCATCGACTGCGATAGCCGGAATCACTTCTCCTGATCCTCACGCACGCGTTTCCTTGGTATTCTCCGCCGCCGTCATTTCGGCATGATCTCCCGCGGTCGAATTTGCAGAGTTACAAGGAAGAATGGACCCGACTGCCGCCAGCCCGAACCCGGCCCCTACCACCGGAAGCTTGCTGCGCATCCTCGGAGTAACCTTCGGAATCGCCGTCACTCTTGGCAACTCGATCGGCGCCGGCATCATGCGCACCCCCTCGCAGATCGCCGCCCGCCTTCCATCCGCATGGCTGATCATGCTGGCCTGGACTCTAGGCGCGATCTATTCCCTGCTCGGTGCCTGGTCGCTCGCCGAACTGGGCGCGATGCTCCCGAGTTCCGGCGGCTACTACACCGTCACGCGCCGCGCCTTTGGCGATTACATTGGTTTCGTCGTGGGCTGGACCGACTGGCTGAGCAATTGCGGCGCGAACGCCGTAGCCGCGATTCTGCTCGCTGAATACTGCCGCGATCTGCTTCCCGGCCTGACCCATCCGATTCTCACTGGCACCGCCGTGATCGTGGCACTAGCGCTCCTGCAATGGCGCGGCATCCGCTGGGGCAGCCGATTCCAAGACGTGACCAGCGCGATCACCGCGGTGGTCTTCTTCGGCCTGATCGCCGCGGCATATTTGCGCCCGCATCCCTCGCTCGTCGCTCACGCTCCCGCCGCCGCACTCAGCGCGATTCCCTCCGGATGGCCGCTGCTTTTCGCCTGCGTTCTCGTCCTTCAGCCGGTCATCTACACCTTCGACGGATGGTACGGTGCCATTTATTTCGGCGACGAGATCCGCAATCCCGGGCGCGAGATGCCGCGCTCGATGCTCAACGGAGTCTTCCTCTTGAGCGCGATCTACCTGCTGATCAATGCCGCGCTGTTCCACGTGCTCGGCGTCACCGGCGTCGCAAAGGAGAATCTGCCGGTTGCTGCTCTCGGCCAGACGATCTTCGGAGCTATAGGCAACACGGCCGTGCGCGCTCTCATGGTGATCGCGCTGTTTGCCTTGATCAACGCCGCGGAGCTTTGCGCCACGCGAGTCCTCTTCGCCGTGAGCCGCGACGGCTGGGGCGCCCGCGGAATCACTCGCGTGAATAAGGGCGGCACTCCATCCGCAGCGCTGTTCGTAAGTACGGTGGTTTCGATCGCGTTTCTGCTGAGCGGCTCGTTCGACAAAGCCTTGGCCGTCACGACGATCTTCTACGTCTCTAAGTACACGCTCTCGTATCTCGCGGTCTTCTGGCTGCGCAAGCGCGAGCCCTCCACTCCGCGCCCCTATCGCGCCTGGGGCTATCCCTGGACCACCGCCGCAGCCGTAGCAGGATCGCTCGCATTCCTAGCAGGAGCCATAGTCAGTGACACGCGAAACAGCCTCTACGGTTTCCTAATCCTGCTAGCCAGCTACCCCATCTACCGCCTGGCCCGCAAACGCGTCGTGCCCACGTAGCGCCGGCTGGCAGCCGGCGTTTTTGTGCGGCAATGGCGATGAACTCCAGTACGCGCGCAATCGTAAACAGCGGGATTTTTTCCCCCGGCCAGACGCGCAAACCCGCGATCGCGTTGAATCGATGAATTTGTTACGTGTCCGCAGAAAGTCAAAAAACGCCGGCAAGCTGCCGGCGCTCCGAAGCGCGCGGCGAAAATTAATTGAATACTCACACGTGAAATCGCCCTACGCGCTTCGCTGTCAGTAACTTATCCCTGCCCTCCCGCGTCCAACTTTCGTTGCCACGAAATTACTTGCCATGAATCCAATAGAGGTCTTTAATTGGGCGCTCTCCAGCCTGCCCTGAGGTGATCCATGGCTTCTCCAAGTCGTGCGCCGGAGCCTCTCGCGCCATTGCTCGATCGTCTGGCCGACGCGCGCGCTAACACGGACGCACTCTTCGAGCGCATCGCGCCCGCGGCGCTCTACGACCGCCCGATCCCCGAGCGCCACCGCCTGATCTTCTATCTTGGCCATCTCGAAGCCTTCGATTGGAACCTACTCGGACGCGGCGCATTCGATCTGGCGCCCGAAAATGCCGCCTTCGACAAGCTCTTCGCCTTCGGCATTGACCCCGTCGGCGGCAATCTGCCCACCGACACGCCATCCGACTGGCCGAAAGAACGCGCCGTCCGCCGCTACGTCGCCGCCGTGCGCGAAAAGATCGATAGCAACCTGGCCGAAGCGTTCTCCGGACCCGAACCCAGCCGCGAAGTCGCCGGCGGCACGCTCGTGCACGTAGCCATCGAGCACCGCCTGATGCACGCCGAAACGCTGGCCTACCTACTCCATCAGCTTCCCTACGACAGGAAACAAGCCGATCGCGTTCGCGTCGCAAGGCCCATCGGCGTCGAGCGCCTCACCACGGTGCAAATTCCCGAAGGCGACGCAACTCTCGGCACCCTCCGCCATCCAGATGGCGTGCCGGGGCACACGGCCGATCCGGCGTCACCATTCGGCTGGGACAACGAATTCGAATCCAGCACCGCTCATGTCCCGGCCTTCGGCATCGGCGCCTATCCCGTAACGAACGGCGAATTCCTCGAATTCGTCCGCTCGGCGGGCTATTCGGATCAAAGCCTCTGGGGCGACGAAGCCTGGGCCTGGAAATCCGAAAAAGCTTTGCAATATCCCTTTCTCTGGGTGGAGGGCCGCGACGGCTGGAATTACCACGGGATGTTCGAAGAATATCCGCTGCCGCTAAACGCTCCGGTCTACGTGAGCCACGCGGAAGCTTCAGCCTATGCCCGCTGGGCCGGCAGGTCGCTGCCCACCGAGGCCCAATGGCACCGCGCCGCCTACGGCACCCGCGACGCAACCGAACTCGATTACCCCTGGGGCAACGAGCCGCCGGATCGCTCGCGCGGCAATTTCGATTTCGCGGCCTGGGATCCCACGCCGGTAACTTCGCACCCCTTCGGCGCCAGCCGCTTCGGCGTCCACGATCTTCTCGGCAACGGCTGGGAATGGACGGCCACGCCCTTCGGTCCCCTGCCCGGCTTCGAGCCCTTTCCCTTCTATCGCGGCTACTCCGCCGATTTCTTCGACGGCAAGCACTTCGTGATGAAAGGCGGCTCGCCGCGCACCGCCGCCTGCATGTTGCGCCGCAGTTTCCGCAACTGGTTCCAGCCGCACTATCCCTACGTCTACGCCAAGTTCCGCTGCGTGGAGGACTGACATGGCTACCGCCCGCCCAAGATTGATCGAACGCATCGCAGAGACCGCAGTAGCGGATATGGCCGCCGAAGTCCGCGCCGGCCTGTCGCTCCCGGAGCAAAAAGAGCTGCCCTCTAAATATCTCTACGATGAAATCGGCTCAGCGCTCTTCGAGGTGATCTGCCTGTTGCCCGAATACGGCTTGAGCCGCGCCGGTGCGCGCTTGTTGCGCCTCTACGCTCCGGAAATTGTCGAGAAATTGCCTTCGCCGGTAATCGTCGCCGAACTTGGCAGTGGCAGCGGTGCCAAAACGCGCTGGGTCCTGGAAGCGCTAGCCGCCCGCCAACCGGTGAAATATTTCCCGATCGATATCTCAAAAACCGCTCTGTCGCGATGCTGGCAGGAACTGGGCCACCTGGATTCCGTAAGCGTAGTGGGTTTCGAGCGCGCCTATCTCGATGGCCTTCTCGAAGTAGCCGCGCGCCGCGAATCCGGCGAACGCGTCCTCGTCCTGTTCCTCGGCAGCACCATCGGCAATTTCGATCGGCCCGCCGGCGAAAAGTTTCTGCAGCAGGTGCGCAACATCCTGCTTCCCGGCGATGCGCTGCTCGTCGCGACCGACCTCGAAAAGCCGGTTCATCAATTGCTCGCGGCCTACGACGATGCCGCAAAAGTCACCGCGGCCTTCAATCTGAATATCCTCGGCCACATCAATCGCGAACTCGGCGCCGATTTCGATCTAAGCCGCTTCGAGCACACCGTTCGCTACAACGAAGACGAGCGCCGCGTTGAAATGCACCTCCGCGCCGGCGAAGAGCAAGTCGTCACCATTCCTGGCGCCGCCTTCTCCTGCACCATCCAAGCAGGCGAAACCATCTGGACCGAAAGCAGCCACAAATATAATTGCCGCGAGGTCGTAGCTATGGGCGAACGTTCCGGCTACCGCTGCAGCGCCCAATGGGTCGACTCCGAATGGCCCTTCGCCCAAAGCCTACTAATCGCCCGCTAAATCCATCTCGAATCTCTCTGCACTCTCTGCGTCTCTGCGGTGAGTCTTGCTCGTTCCGCTGTGCTATATTTCCAACTCGCCATGGCCAAAAAATCCAAGAAAATTGCGCGCAGCTCGAAACCCGTCAAACGTTCCACTCGCCCAAAATCACCCGCCGCGAAAAAAGCCGGCGGCACCGATCCAAAACGCGTAACTAAAATCCTCGAAAAACTCGATGAATCCTACCCCGCCGCAACCTGCGCGCTAACCCACGACAACCCCTTCCAATTGCTCATCTCCACCATCCTCTCCGCCCAATGCACCGACGAGCGCGTAAATCAAGTCACCGCCGCGCTCTTCCCCAAATATCCCACTCCAGAAGCCTTCGCCTACGCAACGCCGAAGGAACTCGAACAAGACATCCGCCCAACAGGCTTCTTCCGCAACAAAACCAAGTCAATCATGGGCGCCAGCAAAAAAATCGTCGAAGAATTTAGCGGCGCAGTCCCGCGAACGATGGAGCAACTCCTGACGCTCCCCGGCGTAGCCCGCAAAACCGCCAACGTAGTTCTCGGCACAGCCTTCGGCATTCCCTCAGGCGTCGTCGTTGACACTCACGTCCAGCGCCTCTCGCAGCGCCTCGATCTCAGCGCCAACGAAGATCCCAAAAAAATCGAGCAAGACCTGATGAAAATTATTCCGCAGGAAAGATGGATTCTCTTCTCACACCAGCTAATCTGGCACGGCCGCCGCGTCTGCCAGGCCCGTAAGCCCCGCTGCATCGAGTGCAATCTCGAAAAGCTCTGCTACTCGAAGGACAAGACCGTCTGACAGAAAATCCCGAAGCCTGGAAATTCATTTCGCCGAGCGCTTGTATTTGGCGGGATCGAAGTCGAACCTCTGCTTGCAGCCGCTCGAGCAAAAGTAATAGGTGCGGTCTTTGCGCTCTGTTTTGTATCTCGCGCTCGCCACCTCCACCATCGTTCCGCAAACCGGGTCTTTTGACTCTGCAGCTTCTGGCGCTTTCGGCGAGCCCGCCCGGCTGCGTCCCACCTGCACGATCTCCGCAAGAATGCTGACCGCAATCTCCTCCGGCGAAACCGCCCCAATCTGCAGCCCTGCCGGCGCTTTCACCGCCGCCACTCGTCCGGCGGACACTCCTTTGTCCAGCAATTCCTCGGACATCCTCTGCGCCTTCGTCTTGCTGGCCACGAACGCGACATACGCCGCGTCCGTTCGCGCCGCCGCCTCCAACCCCACTTCATCCAACTCGCCCTGCGTCGAAACAACCACAAATGTTTGCGGCGTCACGCCAAATCGCGTCAAATCAAAATCCTCGCCGATCGCGTCCGCCGACGAAAAATTCTCTTTCGCGATCCCCGGCGCCGTCACAAAAATTTCGTAGCCAATCGCCTTACCCAATCGCGCCAAAGTCTGCGCCACCGCCGACTTCCCCAAAATCACAATGTGCGGCTTCGGCAAATCCGGCTCAGTAGTCCCCAAGGTCCCTCCACTGTGGCAAGTCATCGTGCTAGCCGCGATGCCCGCCTCGGAATTCAGATCCGCTTCCGGGCTGATGCGAATCGGCCACGGTATGTGAATCGCTAGCGCGCGTCAATTGAGGCGTCGCGTTGCGAGCGCCGTTCGATTTTCATTCGCTCCGCCGTAACATCTAACCGAAACAAGGGTTCAATTAAAACGACACGCAAGTTATAGAAAACAAAGGATCGGGGTAGTTTCTAACCGAAGCACTTTGCGATGTTCCCTTGACGCAATTCTTTGTGGGCGCCGGAGCTTTTTCGGGTCGCATACGATGGGAAGAATTGCGCCCGCGAAGTGCGGTGCGATGTCGAGGCCAATGCGGCCATTGGCGGCTGCGCCGGGAATCTTCGTAACCCTCCTTTTATTTAGCCGGGCTGAATCACGTATCTTAGTTGGGCTGAATCATGAGCCCAAACCCGAGCCCGGAACCGTTTTTAAATTGCTCGGCGCGGCTAACGGCAAGCTCAGACGAGCCGGCCCCGCGCTAACTAATTGCGGACTACAGGATTATGCTTGTACAACAATTATCAATTGTCAATGGTACATCGGATATAAAAATGGGGTCGCCCGGGCGCGGAAATTGGAAATTTGAAATTGGAGAAGGGAACGATAAAGCTGCGGCGCGCAACGAGTTGCGGGGATTCGAAGAGACATCAGCAGGCGATAAGGCGCGGAAAAGGGAAAGGCGTGGCCGAAACCCCGACCCTTCCCGCAAACCGGGAAGGATCGGCCACCCACGGCAAACCGCCGGATGGGGCTGCACCACCCGCCGCGGCTACATACTGCCCGCAGAGACGAGGAGGGTTTTCGCTTGGGCTAGCTCGGGGCGATCGGAGCGGATGCCTTCGCAATTCTTCAGCAACCGGGTGTAGTAGGTGGCCGCTTTCTCTTTTTGCTGGGCCTGGGTGGCGGCCTGCGCTGCGCCGTAGAGGCCATTGAAACGATTGGGGTCGGTGCGCAGGGAAATTTCGTACTCGGTCAGCGCTTCTCGCGGACGCTGCAGGTCGAGCAACATGTCTGCAAGCATTTCGCGGGCGGGCAGTCCCGTTTCGCCTTTGCCGGCTTTGTCCTCGTCGTCGGCAACGGCGCGCAGCAGGCGAAGCGCATCGCCGGAGTTGCCCGCGGCGTAGGCGGCCCAGGCTTGCACCAGTTGGTGCTCGTCCTTCAGGCCGTCGACGATGTAGGACCGAGGGCCTTTGCGCGTGGCTTCGAGCAATTCGTCGTAATGCTTCAGCGCGTCTTGCGCGGCGACGGCGTCGTGAACATGGCCAGCGGCAACGGCGCGTCCCCAATAAGTGACCAACTGAACGTCCGGCGGCGCGCCAGCGCTGGGTTGCAGGGCTAGCGCTTCTTTCCACTGGCGGCGCTCGAGAGCGTACTTGGCGGGCCCTTCCGCCTGGCGCACCAGCAAATAGTTCTGAAATTCGGGATCCATTTGTTCGGGGTGAATCGCTGCGATCTGCTCGATGATCGCCTTGGCGCTGGCATCGTCGCCAATTTGCATGTACGCGTACTCGAGGAAGTCCATGGAATGCACTTTGTGATGCATCACGTAATGATGCGCAGCCATGCTGTCGGCGACGCGAATGGCTGCGAGGTTGGAGTTGATGTCGTCCTGCCAAAGTCCGAGGCGCGCGAAGATGTGCGAAGGCATGTGCACGGCGTGAGGCGAAGACGGCGCGATGCTGGCGTATTTGCGCGCGGCCGGAAGAGCGAGATTGGCCATCGCCGGATTGTCGCAACTGTGGATGATGTAGTGCGCGATTCCCGGATGATTTGGCTGCTCGTCGTAGAGCTTATTGAGGATCGCAACGGCAGCTTTGGCATTGGTGAGATTGGGGTCGCGCTCGGGACCTGAGGCGAGAAGCGCGAGCGCGTAAAAGATGGCGGCTTCGTGGTCGTTGGGATTGCGTTCGTGGACACCTCGCATGGCTTCGGCGTAAGCGTCGGCGCGCTGATTGTGATCGAGCTTTTCGGTGTCAGAGTAAAAGACGGAGAGCGCCAGGATGTAATCGTTTTCGCGGCTGGTCGGCGGCTTGAGGGAACACGCTTTGGCGAGAAGTTCGGCGCCTTGGGCTAGATCTGCTTTGCTGGGGCGACTCCAGAGTTGGTGGTAGAGGGTCATTGCTTGTCCCCAGTAAGCCATCGCGCAGTGCGGATCTTTTTTGGCGACTTCCTCGAATTGCGCGTCGGCTACTTCGTACTCGAAGGAATACAGAAGGGCGACGCCGCGCTCGAACTGGGATTGGACTGCCGGAGCGCAGGAGGTAGGAAACGAGACGGTGCCGAGTTTTTCATCGCCGTCGTGATGGTGCTGCGGCTCCTGAGCAGAGAGCAAATCTGGTGCGAGCGACAAAGTGCAGATGAAAGCGAGAAGAGCGAATTTTGCGGCCTTCATGATGCCTCCAACGTAAAGCTCGAAAAGCGTAGTCATGGCGAGAGGGGATGTCAATGCGCAGCCCTGATTGGCGATGGGCTGGCCGCGGGATTCTTGGTACTCGAAGCGGGGTGGGCCAGCCTTTTCCGACGGGTTTGCATTTTAGGGCGACCGATCCTCGCGGGTTTCCAGGGTGGGGGTTTCGGTTGCGGCTTTGAATTTTCTTTTTTTCGGTTTTGTTCGTCCCCCTCGCGCCGGGTCGGAACTGTGTCGATACATTGCAGATCAGAATTGCGCTCCAGACTGCGCGGTAACAGGAAAAAAACCAGGGCCAAACCGGGCCGGTGGTGAACCCCGAGCCCACTGCGAAGACTCACGCGCGACGCCGGCGCATGGCACCCGGCGATTTCTCAACAACTGACCAGATAAGCGTTATACCCTTCTGAGAGAAGCCCGTGTCCCCTCCGACCACCGATGCGAATGAACTGCACGGAGATTCCTCTAGCCCTCGGCTTGCTCGTAACGGACCGACTGCTTCTGTCATAGCAGTCGCGGCGTTTCAATTCTTCGGTTCTCTGCCGATTCTATGCTTGTCAGGGATCGCGCTTTGGGGCGCAGCTAGAATCTTTGAACTTCGCAACTCGCCAACGGTGTCGATTGTGTACGGATCCGCATTTCTGTTCAGCTTGGCTGGGATCGTCGCCTCAGTTGGACTTTTGCGCCTCCGGGAGTGGGCAAGAACAACCACCCTTTGCCTTGCAACTTTTCCACTTTTCTGGTGCGCTCTCTTCTTAATTCTCGACGAGTCGAAAATTCCCAGGTCTTATAACATTGTTCGCCAAATTGTTGAGATATTGTTTGGACTCTTGGTACCACTCAGCATTTGGTGGTGGGTCCTATTCACCCGCGACTCCGTGCGCTCTCAATTTCATCGGGATTGATCGCAAATGACTAACTGCCATCGGGCACTTGCCAGAAACGGTGGATGGGCCAGCCGCCGAGTGTCGATTCAAAAAGAACACTGGCCGGCTTAGGTTCTTCCTGACTCTCGCAGTATTGCAGGCTAATTCTTTGCAGTTCGGCGACAACCGCGGCCAGTGCTTGCTCGAAGTTTTTGTCGCGGTTGTTTTGCAGCACGGCCGCCTGCACATGCTCGGTTAGTCCCTACAACGCCTGATGGGTCTTCGCATCGCGGATGACCATCCGAAGTTGGGAATCAAACGCCGGATTATCGTCTGACAGCACGCGCACACGCTGGAGTTGAAAAATGGTCAGTTGTATTTCGAGAACCAAGTCCGCATCGCCCGGTGTGGCGACCAGTTCGTAGTGGCCCCAGGTTTTCATGGCCGCATAAAACTCGTTGTATGCGCGGCCTGGCCCGCCGCTATAGGACACTTCCTCGGTGTGAGATTCATCTCCGCCGCCATTGGCGATAAAGACCTTCTTCGCTGCGAGGATTTGGGCAGGGATTGGCGCGGGAGGCGCTGATTTTTTCTGCTGCGCCGAAGCGATGGGACCGGACAGCAGAGGCATTGCGAGACCGAAAATAAGGACGGCGGCTCTTAGACGCTTGGTCATGCTTCCTCCCGACGGGGCACACGTCCCAAGTTGAGGCATCGTCCTCGACCAATCCTGGGCGCGTGTGCAGCTTCATAGTTTAGACGTTGAGTGTGCGCGCCTACGTTTCAAAGCCGAAGGGTGGATTGATTTTTCCGTAGGATTGGGCGGCGTTAGCTTAATTTCAAGCTGAGTCCCGCGGCTAAAGCCGAATTCACGAGCGAGCGTAATTTCGCTGGACTGAAGTCCAGCTCCCCCTGCTGAAGCAGGGGGCTCCCACCGAATTCCGTTGATCATTTAGCAGGTTCCCGGCGAACTCCGTCGCTTAACTAAGCAACGTCCGGCGGAGAAAGTCAAAGATGCCGGCTGGCAGGTGGCGCTACGGAGGCTCACGCGGGAGTGCGGCGCGGTGGGTGGCCGACACATCCAGGAGTGGCTGTGCTACATGACGCATTGCTAGTCGGATTTTGCGGTGGCGACGGGCGGGGGTTGCTGGGCTTTGGTTACCAGCGCGGCGAAGCGTGGGTCGGGGCGGAGGGATTTTAGATCGTCGTCTTTTTCTATGCCTTTGCGGAGATCGGGTTTTAGCTGGTGGTCGATGGCGAATTGCAGGTTTGTGAAGGCTTCGTCGCGCTTGCCTTGCAGCGCCAGGGCGCAGGCCACATCGTAGGCGGATTCGGCGGTGTTTGGATGATCATCGCCGAGGGCGCGGCGGCGTCCGGCCAGCGCGTCGCGGAAGACCTTTTCTGATTCCGGATATTTCTTCTCGCTCTTCAGAATCGTGCCCAAACTTTTCAGCGTCACCAGAGTATCGGTATGATCGGGGCCCAGGACGCGTCGTTCGATGTCGAGAGTGTGCCGCACGAGAGTCTCGGCTTCGGCGTTCTTGCCTTCAATCTGGAGAAGCTCGGCGAGATTGCCCATGGTGACGAGAGTGGAGCGATGTTCGGGGCCGACCGTTTTGAGCTTGGCGGCGAAGGTGTCGCGCAGCAATTTTTCGGCTTCGGGGTAGCGCTTCTCGTTCACCAAAACCTGCGCGAGATTGCCCATGGTCAAAAGCGTTTGAGGATGCTCGGGACCCTCGACGCGCAATTTGATCGCCAGCGCATCGCGATAAACTTTTTCTGCTTCGGTCCAGCGCTCTTGTTGCGAGAGGATGGCGCCGAGATTGTTGGCATCGCCGAGAGTCGTTGGGTCGTCGTCGCCCTTTTGTTGCCGGTCATATTCGTAGGTTTCTCGAAACAATTTTTCTGCGTCGGGAAATTTGCCTTCATAGGCAAAGTCGATGGCGAGATGCTGCCGGGCGATGCGCGCCTCTTCATCTTGAGGCCCGTACTCGCGCTCGGCGATTTCGAGGGTTTCACGATTCAACTTCTCGGCTTCGGGGAAGCGGCCTTCATCGTTGAAAACGAAGGCGAGCTGCGAGGCGGACTGGAGCGTATCGCGATCCTTTGGGCCGAAAGCGCGGCGGCGCAGCTCCATCGTCTCGCGATTCAGCTTCTCGGCTTCCGGATAGCGGCTTTGCTCGTCGAGCACGTAGGCGAGTTTGGACATCGAGGCCAACGTGTCGCGATTCTTGGTGCCGAGAGTCTGGCGGCGAATATCGGCGGCGCGGCTGAAGAGCGATTCCGCTTTGGAGTAAAGGCCGAGGCTATCGTAGACGACGCCCATGACATGCATCATTTGCGCTTGCAGCTCGGGATCTTTGGCGAGGCCGGTGTCGATTTCTTTCGAGGCTTTGTCGAGAATTTCGCGGGCGCGGATGTCGTTGCCGCGGGCTTCGCTGGGATTGGAGACCTTGAACATGCCGGTCATAAATTGGGTGACGCGGTCGGCGCGATCGCGCTCGCGTCTAATGCGGCGCAGCTCGAGGGTCTGCGCGATGCCGCCGGCAATCAGCAGAACAACCGCGCTGGCGGCCACGGCGACGGCAAACCGGTGACGGCGAATATATTTTCGCGCACGATAGGCGACGCTTGCCGGGCGCGCGACGACCGGTTCATTGCGCAGATATCGCCCGATATCCGCGGCCAGATCGGCGGGAGTGGAATAGCGGCGGGCGCGATCTTTTTCGAGGCACTTGAGAGTGATGGCGTCGAGATCGCCGCGCACCTGGCGAATGAGCGTGGGGGGATCGGCGCTGCGATTTTGCGCCGCGACGCTGGATTTATCGCCTTGCGTGCGCAGCCTGGTGCTCGGGCGCTGCACGTCTTCTTCGCGCAGACGGCTGCGGAACTGATCGGGTGGAGTGCCGGTGAAGTCTAGCGGCAAGGAACCGATGAGAAGCTGATAGAGAATTACGCCGAGGGAATAGACGTCGGTGCGCGTATCAACGTCAACGCCGGCGGAATCGGCTTGCTCCGGGCTCATGTAGGCGAGCGTGCCTACGATCATTCCGACCTGCGTGTAGAGAGTATCGGGAGTGAGGCGCTGCGCGGTGGCTTTGGCCAAGCCGAAATCGATGATGCGCGGAACGGGCTTGCCGTCCACGGCGCTGACCAGAATGTTCGAAGGTTTTAGATCGCGATGCAAGATGGCTTTCTGATGCGCGTGCTGCACGCCTTCGCAGACGCGGATGAAGAGCTCGAGGCGTTCGCGGGTCGTGAGCTTGTGTTCATCGCAATAGGTGGTGATGGGAACGCCGACGACGTACTCCATCACGAAGTACGGGCGGCCGTGCGGCGTGGAGCCAGCGTCGAAAACTTTGGCGATGGCCGGATGATCCATCAGGGCGAGGGCCTGGCGTTCTGATTGAAAGCGCGCGACCACTTCGCGCGTGTCCATGCCGGGCTTCACGAGCTTGAGAGCGACGCGGCGGCGCACCGGAACTTTTTGTTCGGCGAGCCAAACTTCGCCCATGCCGCCTTCGCCGACTAATTCAAGCAGACGATACGAGCCGATAACCGCGCCGGCGACCGATTCGCCAAAATCAATGGTGCGCGCCGCGGTCGGCGCCTGGGTTTCGATCGGGAGCGTCGGACCTTCGGTAAAGGCGTCGCCTGGATCGCCGGGTTTTATTTCATCGTCGGACACGCGCGGCTAGCTCCCTGACAGATGCGGAAGTTTAGCGCAAGACCCGCGGGAAGGCATAGCACCGGGGCGACGGCGAGGATTCTAATTCCTAGATGGGATTCGAAAGCAACATCTCTCGTATGAAGCTGCTTGACGGGGTTGCTCCGAACTGCCCAGCGCTAAAGCGCCTCGTTAAATGCGCCACTTTTTCGGAGCGCTGAAGCGCTCCTCCCCCGCATGAATGCGGGGGCTCCCACCTCCCGCCGAATTCCACGCGATCTCGGATCAGGACACTGCCGCGCGACGGCTAGCATTGCAGCAGGATGAATCAAGGATTCCCCAGGAAGTGAAAATCGCCGCTGACGGCGGTCACCTGCTTGCGTGACCTCGGGCACTGAAAAATTGCTTCTTCTGGCTATCGTTGTATCAGGGGCAGCCGGGTATTTCTGCCCGTTCTTGGACGCGGGAAGTCCACGTGCATCATGCCGCAGTGACCCGGCGTCGTGCGGGTTCTGGGGCGACACGAAGTTCCGGGGGTGAGTGTCAGCGAGAGAAGGTGATGACCATGCTGAACCCTTACGTTCGATTTTCGATTTCCGTAATTGTCGTAATCCTGCTGATAACGATTTTTGCGCTCAGCACGTTTTCGCAAACAGCGCTGAAACCGGTGAACTCGCCTGAAGGCGGCAGAATCTTATATGGCATCGTGGACGGCGCCACCACGCAAGCAGGCGGCATGGCTGCGGTGCTGCGCGCCGTGCACAACGATTGCGGCGAGCGCCCGCTGGTCGGCCCGGTCTTCAAATTCCGCGGCACGGAAACGGTGGGAGTCTTTTTCACCGTGGTGAACCATCCCGCCGGAAACGTCAAAGTAGCCGGGCTGCTCATGGCGGCAATGACTGGGTCGCAGCAGGTGGAGGCAGCTTTGGTGACCGACGAGGCGTCGCGATTCGGCACGACCGTGAACCCGATGTTGCGGGAGCTTTTCGCCGAGTGGCGCCCGGGCGGCGCGGCGGCGACTACAAACGTTGCGATGCGCTCTGATGTCCCGGCGGCTTCGACTCCGGCTTCGATCGAGCCTTCAGCCGCTGCTGCGCCTCCGCTGCGCATGGTGTCCTCGGCCGACGGCACCGCCGTGGTTGGCGTGCCGGATGGCTGGGTGTTCGATACGCGCAGCAGCAGTGGGACAATGATTCTGACCGGGCCGCACGGCGAACTGCTCGCCCTGGGGATGTGTCGAATGGGAATCGACCCGACGAATCCGCGTTCGTCGATCATTCCACATCTCCCTGGCACGATCATTTATCCCTATCGCGGCGATCTGGCGAGATCGTTTACGGACATCATTCAAGCATGGCGGCGCGCCAACGGCTTGGGACCGGCGCCGATCCAAGTGGAAGAACTCCAGCCCATGCAAACGCCGCCGGGAGTCCAGTGCGTGAAGGCCAAAGGGCAAATGGATTTGGACGGACGAGGGATGCAAACGTTCATGGATGTGATGACCGCGGGCAACCCGGGACCGAACGGCGGATACACCCTGACGCTGACCCACACTCTGCTGCCTAATGCAGTCGCGGCGGAGGAACGCAGCACGGTGCGGGCAATCATCGACAGTTGGAAGGTAAATCAGCAAACGCTGAACCAGCAGGTGGCGGCTGCGACGCAGCGCATGAATGAGAATACTCAGGCGCTGATTCAGGAGAGCCAGCGGCAAGTGGAGCGCATTCATCAGATTGGCGCGGAGGCTACGGAGCGCATGAGGAACGCCGAAGAAGTGCAAGCGATGCGCAACGATTCGTTTGAGCGGCAGGAAGACGCCATTTCGCGCAACGGGCAGGGATTCAGCAACTACCTGCTCGATCAGACCGTGGTGCAGGACAACAATATGTACAACAACGGGACGATTGGGCACGGCACGTTCTGGAACTCGACAGCCGAGGCGCTTGTCAAGGCCGACCCCAATCGCTACGAAATTGTTGATACGCCGAACTACTGGCGTGGCGTCGATTACTGAGACGCGGAATCCGAACGGCGCCCCCTTCGAAAGCAACCCTCGGACTTAATAAGGCAGGCGTGTTGGAGCAGTTTGCGCGGGAAGGCATGAGAAGCAATCGCTCGCCAATGAACACCAAGCATTAGAGCAACTGCCGTATAATCCAGGTGCACGCCGAGTCGGGGCGTAGCGCAGCCTGGTAGCGCGCCTGCCTTGGGCGCAGGAGGTCCGCGGTTCAAATCCGCGCGCCCCGACCATATCCTGCGGCCAGGTTCATTGACAATCGAGTGCGGTGGTGTGAGAGTTGGGCTGCCATGGGTGCCCTCTACGTCTTGCTTCTCGCATTTCTAATTGGATTTCTTGCTGGACTGCGGTCGCTCACTCCGCCGGCGGCTACTTCGCTGGCGGCGCATGCGGATTGGCTGAAGCTGCCGCATCTGCTCTGGTGGGTCGGCAGTCTGCCCGCCGCGATTATTTTCAGCCTGCTCGCGCTGTTTGAGCTGGTCAATGACAAGCTGCCAAAAACTCCGAGCCGCACGGTGCCGATGCAAGTGACTGCGCGCGCCATTACAGGCGGGTTCACGGGCGCATGCATCGCCGCGGCCGGTGCGCAGGGTGTCGTGATCGGCGCGCTGCTGGGAATTGCCGGGGCGATGGCCGGAACGTTCGGCGGTTATCACGCGCGCAGAAGCTTGGTGAAGGCGACCGGCACGCCCGATTTTGTCATCGCCGTGGTTGAAGACCTTGTGGCCATCGGCGGGTCACTGTGGGTGGTTTCGCGGTTTTAATTCTTCTCCGCTCGGAGTAAGTCGCTGCGTTCAGTCGGCTCGCGTTTGCGCAAGAGGCCTGACGCGACTCGACAATCCGACGCGGCGGCAGATTTCTTCCGGAAGTTGGTCAAGCGCCACGATCTGATCGGCCAGTCCTGCCTGCACTACCGTTCCTGGCATTCCCCAAACTACCGAGCTCGCCTGATCCTGGACAATGATTTGTCCACCCGCGCTGCGAATTTTCTCGCATCCGCTGGTGCCATCGCGGCCCATTCCTGTCATTACTACCGCAAGCGTATCGCGGCCGAAGCAATCGGCGACGGAGCGGAAGAGAACGTCCGCGGCCGGGCGGCAAGAATTTTCGGGCGGTCCTTCGTTGGTGACGAGCTGCACAAAATTCGAATTGCGCTGGACCAGCATGTGACGGCCGCCCGGCGCGATCCAGACTTGTCCGGGCTTGATGACCGCGCCGGATGCGCCTTCGCGAACATCAAGGGCCGAACGCTTGGCGAGTTGATCGGCGAGCAGGCGCGTGAAAACTGCGGGCATGTGCTGCACGATGACGACGGGCACCGGGAAGTTTCCCGGCAAATTCGGAATCAGCGAATGGAGCGCGTTGGGTCCGCCGGTGGAAATTCCGATGGCCACGATTCGCACGCGGGAAGCCGGGCGTTGCACCGGCTGGGGCCGAACGGCGATCGCCGGTGGCGCTGGGGGCAGGGCCGGCGGCGCGACCGGCTCTTGCTCCGTCATGGGGCACAGCGCTTTGATTTTGGGGATTAGTTCCACACGCAACTGCTCGAAGATTCCTTGCGCGCCGCTGGCGCTCACGGGCTTCGTCACGTAGTCGCTGGCGCCCAGGCGCAGAGCCTCTAGCGTAATGAACGCTCCGTGCTCCGTGAGCGAGCTGAACATGATCACCGGGAGGTGCGGCCATTTCGCTCGAATGGCTGTGACCGTTTCGAGGCCGTCCATTTCCGGCATCTCTACATCGAGCATGACTAGATCCGGATTGAGCTGGGCAATTTTTTCCAGTGCTGTGATACCGTTCGAAGCAGTGCCGGCCACTTCGATGGCCGATTCTTTCGCGAACAGGTCGGAGATCAAGCGCCGGATTACGGCGGAATCATCGACGACGAGGACGCGTATCTTCTTTATGGCTTGAAGCGGCAGGGCACGCCTCCAAGTTACTCCATCGGCGCGGAATGCGTGGGGCTTTAGGAGGCTGGCTGGATGAGTTTGAGGCGCGCGCGGGACGACTCAACTCATGCCCTGACAAAACAGGCTTCTGCTCAGTCCACTTCTTGCGTGACGATGTGGACATCCACTCCGGGGGCTTCTCTGAGGAATCGATTGACTGCGGAGAGATAGAGATATTTTCGCAAGCCTTGATCGGACGAGCGGCCGAAGATCACCTGCGTGATGTGCTTCTCGCGAACAAAATCCGCGACGGCATCGGCGACGTGCCGCCCTTTCAGCCGCGCGACTTTTGCTCCCAAGTCTTCGGCGAAGCGAAGATTCGCTTCGAGAGATTTCTGGTCGGCATCCACGAGCTTTCTGCCGATGTCAACAAAGATGACGTAAAACTCGGCATCGAGCCGTCGCGCCATGCGCGCCGCGCGCGCGACCAAATATTGCGCCGCGGGATTGGCGCTGACGCAAACGGCCAGGCGCTCGCGGACCGGCCAAGTCTCGCGAATATCTTTTGCCGCCATGTAATTTTCGAGACTGCGGTCGACGTGCTCGGTCACCTGGCGCAGGGCTAGCTCGCGCAGAGCGATCAGATTGCCGCGGCGGAAGAAATTCTGCAGAGCTTGGCTGACTTTGTCGGCGGCGTAAACGTCGCCGCGCTGCATGCGCTTCTGAAGCGCCTCGGGCGTGAGATCCACCATGACCGTTTCGTTGGCCGTCAGCGGAACCCAGTCAGGCACGGTTTCGCGAACGACGACGCCGGTAATTGCGCGGACGGTTGGCGCTACGCTTTCCATGTGCTGGATATTCATGGTCGAGAGCACATCTATCTTTGCGGCCAGAATTTCTTGCACGTCCTCGTAGCGCTTACGATGCTTGCTGCCGGGAATGTTGGTGTGCGCCAACTCATCCACCAGCACAACCTGCGGCTTGCGCGCGAGGATGGCATCCACGTCCATTTCCTCGAACAGCGTACCTTTGTATTCGATTTTCTTCCGCGGAAGAGTCTCGAGCTGCGAGATCAAGTCGGTGAGGCCTTTTCTGCCGTGAGTCTCGACAACGCCGATGACCACATCTTCATCGCGGGCGTGCCGGCGAACGCCTTCGCTCAACATGCTGTAAGTCTTGCCCACGCCGGGAGCATAGCCGAGGAAAAGCTTGAAGATGCCTCTCGGCTTCTCGGCCTGCGTTGCGGCTTCGAGCCAATCTTCGGGTCGTTTGGGCATTCCTATCTTCCGGGCCTCGAGTTTTCCCAAGCTAGGCTAGAATAGCCACGTGTGGGAGCGACTTCCGATTCGGGCCATGCGCTACGGCGCAGCCCTCGCCATCGTTGCCGCGATCACCTATTTCTACCGCCACATTCTGCCGGTCAATCAAACCACAGTCGCGCTTACTTTGCTTCTCGGGATTCTAACAGTATCCACGGTCTGGGGACTGCGCGTTTCCGTGTTTATGTCCGTTGCGGCGATGCTGGCTTTCAACTATTTTTTCCTGCCGCCGGTCGGGAAGCTCACCATTGCGGATCCGCAGAACTGGGTGGCGCTGATCGCCTTCCTGGGGACAGCGCTGGTGGCCAGCCAACTCGCCACGCGCGTGCGGTACGAGGCCGAGGCGGCGCAGAGGCGCGGGCGCGAGGTTGAGCGCTTGTATTTGTTCAGCCAGCAGCTTTTGGTTGAGGGCAACGTCATCCAGCTCCTGAACGCGATTCCCAATCATATTGTCGAGATCTTCGAAGTCGGCGCCGCGGTGATTTTTCTTTTGAACAAGAATAAATTTTATCGCTCTGGAAGCGGCGCGGCGCACCTCGACGACGAAGAATTGCGCAGCGCCGCGAACCGCGAAGAGCCGATCCTCGACGCGGAACGCAGTCTCTGCTTCGTGCCCGTGCGCATCGGCGTGCAGCCGCTTGGCAGCATCGGGATTTCGGGGCCGATCCTCTCGCGGAAGACGCTCGAGGCGCTGGGCACGCTCGTCGCTATCGCCGCGGAACGTGCGCGCGCGGTGGAAAGATTGAGCAAGGCCGAAGCGGTGCGCGAGGGCGAGCAATTGCGTTCCGCGCTGCTCGACTCCATCACCCACGATCTCCGTACGCCGCTTACTTCCATCAAGGCCTCGGTCAGCAGCCTTTTGAACGAGGCCGCGCCGAATGATTCTCCGCGGCGCGAGCTCCTGACGATCATTGATGAAGAGACGGATCGGCTGAATCAGCTTGTGGGCGACGCCGCTGAGATGGCGCGGCTCGACGCGGGCGAATTCGAGCTGAAGCTCGAGCCGCATACGATTTCCGAGATCGTCGCGGCGGCGCTGGCGCAGTGCCGGCCGTATCTTGGCACGCGTCCAGTGAATGTGCGTCTCGAAGCCGATTTGCCGCCGGTGCGTGCGGACTTTAGCCGCGTCAAAGACGTTTTGGTGCGCCTGATCGAAAATGCGGATGCGTATTCGCAGAAGGACGCACCGATTACGATTTCGGCGGAGGTGAGCGACGCGCGCCTGGTGGTCAGCGTGGCCGATCGCGGGCCCGGCATCGAGGATATGGAGCTTGGGTTGATCTTCGACAAATTTTATCGCGGCAAGGATCAACGCTATCTGGTCCAAGGAACCGGCATGGGCTTGCCCATCGCCAAAGCGATCGTGGAGGCGCATGGCGGGACAATCGGCGTCACCAGCCAGCTCGGAAATGGATCGGTGTTCTCATTCAGCTTGCCGATCGATCGCGGCACCGGCGGAATGCGATGAAGGGAGCCAAGATTCTTGTGGTGGACGACGAGCCGCAGATCCGCCGCGTGCTTCGCGCCACGCTCTCCGCGGAAGGCTACGCCATCGTCGAGGCGCGCGACGGCGAAGCGGCGCTCGCCGAATTCCGGCGCGAGCGGCCCGATCTAGTATTGCTGGACATGAACATGCCGGGACCTGACGGCCTGGAAACATGCCGCGATCTGCGGGCCGGTTCGAGCGTGCCGATCATCATGCTCACGGTGCGCAGCTCGGAAAAAGACAAAGTTCGCTCGCTCGATGCCGGCGCCGATGATTACGTGACGAAGCCTTTCAGCATGGAAGAATTGCTGGCGCGCATCCGCGCGGCTTTGCGGCGGACGGCGCCGAATGAAGCGCTCGCGCCCGTGGTGACCAAGGATTTGAAGATCGACTTCGAGAGCCGCTCCGTGACCGTGCGAGGAGAGCCCGTTCATCTGACTCCCAAGGAATTCGAGCTGCTGAGGCATCTCGTTGCGCACCAGGGCAAGCCGCTCTCGCACCGGCGCTTGCTCCAGGCGATTTGGGGCCCGGATTATGGCGATGAAACGGAGTATCTGCGTGTTACCGTGAACCAACTTCGAAAGAAGATCGAGCCTGAGCCTTCGCGCCCGAGGTACATCCTGACGGAGCCGTGGGTGGGTTATCGCTTCGTGATCGGACGCGAAGCGCACGCGAAGTCATCCGCCTCGAGCAACAAATAGCGGCGACCGCGTTCCTCTAATGCGCGAAGGGATGCGCGGCGTCGAGATCGAGATTTAATTCAAAGACATTGACGCGCGGATCGCCGAGAAATCCGAAGTCGCGACCTTTGGTGTGCCGCGCCACAATCGCTCGCAATTCCTGCTCGGAAATTCCCCGGACACGAGCCACCCTCGGAATCTGAAATTCAGCGGCAGCGGGCGAGATATCAGGATCGAGCCCTGAGCCCGACGTAGTGACGAGGTCCACCGGCACCGGAACGTTGGGATTCTCAGCTTGGAGTTTCGCGACGTCGGAGTTTACGCGGTCGACCAGAGTCTTGTTTGTTGGACCGAGATTCGAGCCGGAGCTCGCGGTTGGATCATATCCGTTCCCTGCGGCCGATGGGCGCGAATGAAAATATTGTGGCGCGGTGAATGCCTGTCCGATGATGCGTGAGCCGACCAGCTTTCCATTTGGGGTAAGCAGTTGGCCGTTCGCTTTGGAAGGCATCGTCAGCTGCGCGATCGCCGTCACCGCCAGCGGATAAAGCAGACCGAAGATGACCGTGGTCACCAGCGTCATCCAGATCGAAATCATCAAATTCTTCTTCATATGCGCCTCACGCCCAATGCAAGTACGTCACAAACATGTCGATCAGCTTGATGCCGATAAACGGCGCGATTACTCCGCCGACGCCGTAAATCAATAGATTTCGCCGCAACAATGCCTCGGCGCCGACGGGACGATAGCGCACACCGCGCAGCGCCAAAGGAATCAACGCGACGATGATCAGGGCGTTGAAAATTACCGCGGAGAGAATCGCGGACTGCGGCGTGCGCAAGTGCATCACATTCAGCACTTCCAGCGCCGGAAATGCCGCGGCAAACATCGCCGGGATGATCGCGAAATATTTGGCGACGTCGTTGGCGACGGAAAAAGTGGTCAGCGCGCCGCGGGTAATCAGAAGCTGTTTGCCGATCTCGACGATTTCGATCAGCTTGGTGGGATTCGAGTCGAGATCCACCATGTTGCCGGCTTCTTTCGCTGCTTGCGTGCCGGTATTCATGGCCACGCCGACGTCGGCCTGAGCGAGAGCCGGTGCGTCGTTCGTGCCGTCGCCGGTCATCGCCACGAGCTTCCCCTTCGTTTGCTCGCTTTTGATGAGCGCCATTTTGTCTTCGGGCTTGGCTTCGGCGAGGAAGCCGTCTACACCCGCCTGTCGCGCGATCGCTGCCGCGGTGAGCGGGTTATCGCCCGTGATCATCATCGTGCGAATGCCCATGGCGCGAAGCTGATCGAAGCGTTCGCGCATTCCGCCCTTGACCACGTCTTCGAGCTGAATTGCGCCCAGAACTTTGCGATTCCGCGTCACCAGCAGTGGAGTCCCGCCCGAACTCGAGATCGCCTGCACCGCTTCCTGAATTTCTGTAGGAACCTTCTGGCCATGCGTCGCCACGTATTTTCCGATCGCCTCGGCGGCGCCTTTGCGGATTTCCTGGCCATCGAGGTCCACGCCGGACATGCGCGTCTGCGCCGTGAATGGAATGAACGTCGGATTGTGAGGCGAAAGTTCGCGGCCGCGCAGACCGTATTTTTGCTTGGCGAGAACGACGATCGAGCGGCCTTCGGGCGTCTCGTCGGCGAGCGAAGCAAGCTGCGCTGTATTCGCGAGATCTTCTTCGGTCACGCCGCTGGCAGCATAGAGCCGCGTCGCTTGCCGGTTGCCGAGCGTGATCGTTCCGGTCTTGTCTAGCAGCAGTACATCCACGTCGCCTGCGGCTTCCACCGCCCGTCCCGACATCGCTAGCACGTTGCGCTGGATGAGGCGGTCCATTCCAGCAATGCCGATCGCAGACAGCAGTCCGCCAATCGTCGTAGGAATTAAACAGACCAGCAGCGAGACCAGCACAAACAGATTTTGCGGTGCACCCGAATAAATTGCGTACGGCTGCAGCGTCACGACCGCCAGAAGAAAGATGATCGTCAGTCCGGCAAGCAAGATATTCAGCGCGATCTCGTTCGGAGTCTTCTGCCGCGACGCGCCTTCGACCAACTGGATCATGCGATCGAGAAACGTCTCGCCCGGATTCGACGTAATCTTCACTTTAATCTCGTCCGAGAGCACGCGCGTGCCGCCCGTTACCGCCGAGCGATCGCCACCGGCTTCGCGAATTACGGGAGCGGATTCGCCGGTGATGGCCGATTCGTCCACGGAAGCGACGCCTTCGATCACTTCGCCGTCACCCGGGACGAATTCGCCCGCAGTTACCATAACGAAATCGCCGGAACGCAGAACTGTGCTCGCGACGGTCTCGATCGAGCCATCGCGCTTCAGACGTCGCGCGGGAGTTTCCGCTTTAGCCTTGCGGAGCGTCTCTGCCTGCGCCTTACCGCGCCCTTCCGCCATCGCTTCGGCGAAATTGGCGAAGAGAACCGTGAACCACAGCCAGAGAGTGATTTGCAGGCCGAACCCGATCCCGCCGGCATGGTGGCCTAGATCGTAGCCCCACTCAATCGAGGTGAGTACGGCGCCCACTTCGACAACGAACATGACCGGGTTCTTGTAGAGAACTCGCGGGTCGAGCTTCTTGAATGAATCCAGAATCGCAACAGTTACGAGGTGCGAGTCGCTCAGCAGCTTCGATTTTTGAGTTGTGGACATATCGGCCTCAGTACATCTTCCCGGCGAACATCTGCAGGTGCTCGAGGATGGGCCCGAGACTCAGCGCCGGGAAGAATGTCAGCGCCCCTACGATGATGATCGTGGAGACGAGCAGCACAGTGAACAATGGACCAGTGACGGGAAACGTTCCGAGCGATTCGGGCGTAATCTTCTTTCGCGCCAGACTTCCGGCGATCGCCAGGATGGGAATCTGCATGAAGAAGCGTCCCAGCAGCATTGCGAACGCCATGCTGGTGTTGTACCAGAGCGTGTTTGTGTTTAAACCGGCAAACGCTGAGCCGTTATTTCCGACCGCAGACGTATAGGCGTAGAGCATTTGCGAGAGACCGTGGGGCCCGGGATTCGAGATGCTTGAAGTTCCGAATTTCTCAACGGAGGCAATCGCGGAAAAAATCAGAATGGTCATGGAGCAAATCAAGACGGCGAGCATAGCCATCTTGATGTCGTACGACTCGATCTTCTTCCCAAGATACTCCGGCGTTCTTCCCACCATCAGACCGGCGATAAACACCGCCAGCACGATGAAAACGAAAATGCCGTACAAACCCGCTCCCACTCCGCCGAAAATCACTTCGCCGAGCATGATATTCACCAGCGGCACGAGCCCGCCGAGCGGCGTGAACGAATCATGCTGGCCGTTCACCGCACCGCAGCTAGCATCGGTGGTGACGGTCGCAAAGAGCGCCGTATCGGCAATGCCGAAGCGCACCTCTTTGCCTTCCATATTTCCGCCCGGCTGCATCGAGGTGGCGCGCTGATCGGCGGCGTGCAACAGCGGATTCCCTCTCGCCTCGGCCCAGTACGCCACCGTCACGCCGGCAAGAAACACGGTGACCATCGCCAGCCAGACCGCCCAGCCGTGGCGCCGCGAACCGGACATAAATCCGAGCGTGTATGTGAGAGCCGACGGAATCGCGAAAATCAGAAGAAGCTGGATGAAATTCGTCAGTGGCGTAGGATTCTCAAACGGGTGCGCACTATTCGCGCCGAAGAAGCCGCCGCCGTTCGTGCCGAACATCTTGATCACTTCCTGCGATGCCACCGGTCCTTGCGCAATGACTTGCTCGGTGACGGTCTGCGTTGTGGTCTTGCCGTCCGCGCCCGTCACAGTCACCTGCTGCGGCTCAACCAACGCCGCCTTGTCGTAAGGCCTAAGGTTCTGCACCATTCCCTGCGACACAAACACAAGCGACACAACCAGGCACACCGGCAGCAGCACCCACAAAAAGCAGCGCGTCAAATCCACCCAGAAATTCCCAATCGTCTCGCGCTCGCGCCGCGCGATGCCTCGAATCACGGCGATCGCCAGCGCAATTCCAAGAGCGGCCGAAGCAAAGTTGTGATAGGCAAGCCCCGCCATCTGCGTGAAGTAGCTCATCGTGGATTCGCCCGAATACGACTGCCAATTCGTATTCGTCGTAAACGATGCGGCCGTGTTGAATGCGAGGTCCGGCGCGACGTTTGCAAAATGCTGCGGATTGAACGGCAGCCAAAGCTGCACGCGCTCAAACAAGTAGAGAAGGATCATCGAAACAGCGCTGAACAGAAGCATTGCTACGGCGTATTCGGTCCAACGCATTTCGACCGCTTCGTCAACCCCGGTGAGCCGGTAAATGAGCTTCTCGATCGGTCGCAAGACAGGGTCTAGAAAGGTCTTCTCCCGCTCAAACACCCGCGCCAGGAAAATCCCCAGCGGCTT
>DAITPO010000015.1:0-47391 GCA_036833535.1 Candidatus Acidiferrales bacterium
TCAGCGCCGCCGACGGATCGCCGCGGAAATCCATGGACATCTTGTCCACTTCGTCGAGAACGAAGACCGGATTGATCGTCCCGGCCTTGCGCATCATCTGGATGATCTGGCCGGGCAGCGCGCCGATGTACGTGCGACGGTGGCCGCGGATTTCAGCCTCATCGCGCACGCCGCCGAGCGAAACGCGCACGAATTTGCGTCCCGTGGCGCGGCCAATGGACATCGCCAGCGATGTCTTGCCCACTCCCGGAGGCCCGAGGAAGCAGAGAATCGAGCCTTTTGGATTCTTGACCAGTTGCCGCACCGCCAGGAACTCGAGGATGCGGTCCTTGATCTTCTCAAGCCCGTAGTGGTCTTCCGAAAGGATGACCTCGGCCGCTTTGATGTCTCGCAGCTCGCGCGATCTCTTTTTCCAGGGTACGGCGAGCATCCAATCGAGGTAATTGCGCGAGACGGTGGACTCGGCCGACATCGGCGGCATCATTTCCAGCCGCTTCAATTCCTGCAGCGCCTTTTCCTGCACTTCCGTCGGCATTCCCGACGTTTCGATCTTCTTCTTGAGCTGGTCGATTTCGCTGGCTTCGCCGCGGCCCAGTTCCTTCTGGATGGCTTTCAACTTCTCGTTGAGGTAGTACTCTTTTTGCGCGCGCTCCATCTGCCGCTTCACGCGCGTATTGATGGTGCGATCCACGTTCAGCTTTTCGATTTCGACTTCGAGAATGTCGGCGATGCGGTTCAGCCGCTCAAGTGGATCGAAGAGTTCCAGCAGCTCCTGCTTTTCTTCCACAGGAATTTGCAAATTCGCGGCAATCGCGTCAGAAAGTTTGTTCGCATCCTCGACGCGCACGGCCGCAATCATCGTGTCGTAATTCAGGCTCTGCGAAAGCTTCACATACTGCTCGAAAAGTCCGGTAACGCGCGTCTGCGCCTGTTCGAGCTGCGGCGTCGGTTCGCTCTTCACCGGCATCAAGCGCACGGTGGCGCGGAAGAAGCCTTCGTCGCTTGTCACCTGCACGATCTTCGCGCGCTCCGAGCCTTCCACCAGCACCTTGATATTGCCGTCGGGCAGCTTCACGCTCTGCACGATGTTGGCGAGCGTTCCGACTTGATAGATTTCTTCCGGCTTCGGATCGTCCACCGAAGCGTCATGCTGCGTGGCGAGGAAGATCTTCTTCTCGCCGGCCAGCGCTTCTTCGAGCGCCCGCACGGAAGCCTCGCGCCCTACGATGAACGGTGTCATCATCTGCGGGAAGATCACCATCTCCCGCACCGGCATCATCGGCACGCGCTTTACTTCGAGTTTTTCCCGGTTGAACATTCGCTCCCTGGTTTCTTATCCTGCCTTTTCCAACAGGCTCCAATTGATTTCGCGGCTCTTCACCATCTCCGCGTTCACCACAAAATCCTTCAACTTCCGCTGTGCCGGCAGGTGGTACATCATCTCCAGCATCAGGTCTTCGAGAATCATGCGCAAGCCGCGCGCGCCCACTTTGCGCTGCAGCGCCAGCTCGGCCACGGTTTCGAGCGCGTCATCGGTAAATCGCAGTCGCACGTTTTCGAATTCAAAGAGCCGCTGATATTGCCGAACCAGCGCGTTCTTCGGCTCGGTCAAAATCCGCACAAGCGCGGACTTGTCGAGATCGCTCAGCACGCCCACCACCGGCAAGCGGCCGCAGAATTCCGGAATCAGCCCGTAGCGAATCAGATCGGTCGGCTGCACCTGTTCGAGCATCTCGATATTGCGCCGCGACGGCGTCGAAGGCGCAGCGTCGGCGTTGAACCCGAGCGACTTCTGCCCCGTGCGCCGCTCGATGATTCGCTCAAGCCCGACGAATGCCCCGCCGCAGATGAACAGGATATTCGTCGTGTCCACCGGCGTAAATTCCTGGTGCGGATGCTTGCGCCCGCCCTGCGGCGGCACGTTGGCTACCGTACCTTCGAGAATCTTCAGCAGCGCTTGCTGCACGCCTTCGCCGGAAACATCCCGGGTGATCGACGGGTTCTCGTCTTTCTTCGAAATCTTGTCGATCTCATCTATATAGATGATTCCCTGCTGCGCGCGTTGCACGTCGCCGTCGGCGGCCTGCAACAATTTCAAAATAATGTTCTCGACGTCTTCGCCGACGTAGCCCGCTTCGGTCAGCGTCGTGGCGTCCACGATCGCAAAGGGCACTTCCAGCATGCGCGAGAGCGTTTGCGCCAGAAGCGTCTTGCCGGTACCTGTCGGGCCGATCAGCAGGATATTCGATTTCGTCAGCTCGACTTCGCCCGGCTGGCGGTTCAGGAAAATCCGCTTGTAGTGGTTGTAAACCGCGACGGCCAGCTTCTTCTTCGTCTTCTCCTGCCCGATCACGTAGCTGTCAAGAAAAGTCTTGATCTCCGGCGGGCGCGGCAACCGGCGATTCGCCGGGCTGGCCTGCTCGCGCTTTTCATCTTCGAGAATCTGCTGGCAGACGCCCACGCACTCGTTGCAAATGTACGAGCGCGGATACTCCGAAGGCGAGCTGATCAGCTTCTCGACCTGCTCTTGAGACTTGTGGCAGAACGAGCAGCGCAACGGCTCTTCTGGCGTGAATCTCTTCACGAAATTTCCCGCCTCCCCCTGGAATCACCACCGGACACAAATCTTGGGATCATTCTACGGCTTGAGAGGGCGGGAGGGGGAATTTTCATCAGTGTCGCTGCTAACCCTTTGGAACGGCGTCAGCGGTGCTTCGAGATGATTTCATCGACGAGTCCGTACTCCTTGGCCTGCTGCGCCGTCATGATGAAGTCCCGTTCGACGTCTTTTTCGATCTTGTCGACTGACTGTCCCGTGTGGTGGGCGAGAAGCTTGTTCAGTGATGCGCGCGTGCGAATAATTTCTTTCGCGTGAATATCAATGTCGGTGGCCTGGCCGGAAAGTCCGGACATCCACGGCTGGTGAATCAGCACGCGCGAGTTCGGCAGCGCGTAGCGCTTCTTCGGCGTTCCAGCGGCGAGCAGCACCGCGGCGATCGAGGCCGCCTGGCCGACGCAGTAGGTGACCACATCCGGCCGCACGAACTGCATCGTGTCGTAAATCGCCATTCCCGCGGAAATCGAGCCGCCCGGGGAATTGATGTACACCGAAATATCTTTTTCGGGATCTTCGGAAGCCAGGAAGAGAAGCTGCGCGGTCACCAGGTTCGCAACGTGATCGTCAATCGGCGTCCCGAGAAAAATAATATGATCTTTCAGCAGGCGCGAATAAATATCGTAGGCGCGTTCGCCCCGGTTGGTCTGTTCGACCACCATCGGGACAAGCGTTGTTGCTCGCGGGTTCGCGTCGTCCATATTTCTCATCGGGAAAATCCTGCTGCGTTGGAGAGCCCGGACCAGAATTACTTTTCACCCCTGGCTGTCGTCTGAATCCGGGACTGTTGGTAGAGCCAATCGATCGTTTTGTCGCTACGCAACTTCGACTTCATCCTATCGAGCGCACCTTGCTTTGTCAAGCGCGCGCGCAGTGACGTTGCGGATTCGCCACTCGCTGCGGCCATGGCTTCGAGCTGTTTTTCGACTTCTTCTTCGGTCGCGTCGATATTTTCGGCGGTGGCCACGCGGTCGAGGAGGATTTCTGCTTTCACGTCGTCGGTGGCGCGCTGGCGCTGGCGGCTGCGCAGCGAAACCCAGTCCACGTTCACGGCGCGCGGATCGACGCCTTGCGTGGCGAGCGAGCGCACCACGCGCTCGAGGCGCGCGTCCATCTGGCCCTCGATCAGCGATTCGGGAACGGGGAAGTCGTGCTTCTTGATCAGGACTTCCAGAATCTTCTCGCGGGCTTGCTCGCCCTGCTTTGCTTCGCGCGCGGCATCGAGTTGTTCGCGAACTTTCTTGCGCATCTCCTCGAGCGTGGTGAACTCGGCTTTTTCACCGGCGACATCCTTGGCGAATTCGTCGTTCAGCTCCGGCATCTTCTTTTCTTTGATTCCCAGAACCTCGACCGTGTAGTTGTAAGTTTTTCCACCGAGCTTCGGATCGGGATAATCATCGGGATACTTCGCCGCGAAATTCTTCGTTTCACCGGCTTTGGCGCCGCGCAGATTTTCGTTGAAGCTCTCGAGAGTTTCTTCCGAGCCGATGTGGCAGAGAACGCTTTCGGCGCGCACCGGCTCGCCGCCGCCTTCGGGCGTACCGATCAATTTCAATTGCGCGAAATCTCCATCTTGAATCGCGCGGCCTTCCACCGGCGCGAAGGTTGCGGCGCGCTCGCGGATTTCCTCAATCGCTTTGTTCACTTCCGCGTCGCCGATTTCGAGCTTGTCCACTTCGATTTCCAGGTTTTTGTAATCGCTCAGCTCGAATTCGGGAAGAACTTCGAACGTGGCGCGAAATTTTACCGGGCCGTTTTCGGTGAAGTTCACCTGGTCGACTTGAGGTTGATTCACCGGAATCATTTTCTTTTCCTGCAGCGATTGCGAGAGCACGTCGGGGAGAAGGGAATCGAGAACTTCGCCTTTGATCTCTTCGGCGAAGCGCCGCTGGATCAGCGTGACCGGTGCTTTGCCGGGGCGGAATCCGGGAATGCGCGCGACGCGGGCGAGGTCGCGCGAGATTTTCTCGGTGGCCTTCTTCACATTTTCGGCGGGAATCTCGAGTTCGAGTTCGCGCTTGCAGGTTTCTTCGGTCATGAGTTTATCCACACGCTAGGATTTGCGTTTGGGTTCTGCCATTCGCGATTGCCTTGTTGCGTTGCAGGAAGGCCGGAAGCCGCACAGCGGCCAGTTCCTTTCGGAAAAATGAGTATAGAGGGAGCATCGCGTGGCGTCAAATCGCGCGAAAAGCCAGCCGTTCGGGAAATTCTAACCGAAACAAGGGTTCAATTAAAATCGCCCGTAAGTTATAGAAAACAAACAATGGGGGGTCGATTCTAACCGAAACAAAAATCAAACGCCCTATTTCGCTTTTTCTTCAGGAGCTTTTCGAGGACGCCTGCTAGCGAATCATCTCCTTTCGAGCGAATGAAATTGCAGTCTTCAAAATTTGCCATCCAGCGCCAATCATCGTTCTTCAGGACGCCACTTTCACCTTAGCATGGAACTCAGAGGCTTGAAAAGGTGGGCATGCTGTGGAACTCGGGGCAGATGGCGCGATCGAGCGCGAAGCGGCCCGGCTGAAGACCGGGCCCTACGGTTCGGAGCAGAGACTGCGAGATCGCAACGGCGTGAATTGCGGGGAATCGTTTGGCGACTCCCCGCTTGAGCGCAACAGCGAGAGAACTACTCTTGCGGCGCTGCCTGTTTCTTTTCCTTGGCCTTTTCCATTGCGGCTACAGTCCAGGGCGGGATGATGCCGTTCTGGCGGGCGTAGGCGATGGACTGGCCGAGATGTTCGTGAGCGTGCGTGACGAGCAGATAGATCACGTCGCCCTCGTTCGCGTCGGGGCCGAGCTCCTTCTTCGCTTTCGAGAAGTCGGCATTCGTCATCTTCGAGACGGTGGCTTTCACGAAATCGAAGGACTGATTGATTTGCTCGATGATCTTGGCTTTATCGGTGATCGATTTCTCGAAATCCTTGGTCTTGAAATTGACGGGAGGATTCGCGCCGAGGAAATCCATGAAGCCGTAATTGGCTTGCGAGATGTGGAGGTAAACTTCGCCGATCGAGCGAACGCCTTCGGCCGGGCGCCAATTGAATTTTTCGGCGGGCACGGCGCCGGCGAGATCCGCGAATTTTTTGTGCAACTGGTCGATATCCAGCAGCGCCTGCGCCTTCATGTCGTACGAAGGCGGGGTTTTATCTTCGCCTTGGGCCGGGCGTGGATTTGCTCTGGCTATGCTTGTGCTTGCTAGAAGCGCTACAACCAAACCTGACAGCAGTGCCTTTCTCATTCCCCACTCTCCTTTTATGGTGCCCGCGCTACACCTGCTAATTCGTCGAGATTTGCGAGATTCTGACGCCCCCTTCGCTTAAGGCGGACCGGGGGCGAATCCATGCTGAGCTTAGACGCGCTTGGGGGGAAATACTCTTTTTTGGATGGTAGGTGGCTGGCAGCGGAGGTAGGCTCGCGAAATGCCAACCTGTAAGGTCGGCGCCGCATAAGGCAAACAAGGCCGAACGGCTAAGAGGGCCTAAAACCGGGCGGGACTAAAAGGCAGGCCCGCCCCTACAACTTCACGGCATTAGCGCGAAGGCTGGACCTTGGGAATGGGATGACTTTGTGTCGCGGTGGAGAGGCCAGGGGGATTCGGCGTAGCCTATGGCGTATTGGCCGGAGTGGTTGCGGCCTACGAACCACATTCGGACTGTGCCATTTTCCAGCAGGACCGTTGGTG
The DNA here is from genome assembly GCA_036833535.1 of Candidatus Acidiferrales bacterium. Classification (GTDB taxonomy): domain Bacteria; phylum Acidobacteriota; class Terriglobia; order Acidiferrales; family UBA7541; genus Palsa-147. The sequence goes on from DAITPO010000015.1 coordinate 6,297, forward strand.
CGATGTCGCCGATTTCATCGAAGCTGCCGGCGTTGGGGGTGACGATGGCGTCGGGATTTACTTCCCACGTGCTGGTGGGCGACGCGGCCCGGGCTACGCCGATCACGCGCTCGTTGTCTTTCACGCCGGTGAAGAAGAGATAGAGATCGCCGTCGGGACCCATTAAGAGAGCGGGTTCGGCTACGCCGTCTCGCATCCATTCGGGCGGTGAGCTTGGAGCGAGAAGCGGCTGCGGGAGCTTGCTCCAGTGAATGCCGTCGGACGACGTGGCGCCGAGAATGCGGACGCCGGGGGCGCCGGGGCAATCTTTGTAGCAGTGACCCGCATAGACCATCAGATAGCCGGACTGGTAGGGAATGATGTCGGGGCTATAGATGGCGTCGGCGTCGAAGGTGCCGGGCGTGGGCGCGAGAACTGGGTCAGACTGGGCGCGCGTGAAGGTCAGGCCGTCGCGCGATGTGGCGAGGCCAAGCGATGCGGGGAAGCCTTTGCCGAGGCCGGCGGGCGAAGTGGCATCGCGATAGCCGGAATAGTAGAGCATGTAGCCGGAGAGAGTTTTCATCAGCAGCGGAGTCTCGAGATTTTCATCCCACATGCCGGGGCGGCCGCGGAGAACGTCGCCATTCGCGGTTGCGGTGCTGACCGTGAGGCTCGAGATCGCGGACCAGGTCATCGAGTCGGAAGAAGTTGCCAGCGCGATGCTGGAATGCGGGCCCATGGGATTTGAGAGATCGACGCCGGTGTAGGCGAGACGGAAAACGGACTCATCGGCGATGACGGATGGATCGGAAGCGACGTGCGTGGGCGCGGAATAGACGGCTGCGGCGTTCTTGTGCCATTGCGCCCAGCCGGTGGCCGGGTTGAAGGCGTTATTCGGTGCCTGCGAACTGCCACAAGCCGACAGCAAACACGCGGCAAATAGGATGGCGATTCCGTTCTTCATGAGCCGTTATAGTTATAAAGGACAAACCCAAAAAAATCAGCGGCCGGGCCGCTCCGCCGCTGCGTCAACCATGGTGCTCTAGGTTGGACGCGACGGCAAGAATAAAGTTGCGGCGGTTCCGGGACCGATAGGCATTGGACGCGCGGTGGAGGCGTAAAGATGCCTGTGGCAAGGCGGATTTGTCGTTTCGGTTCATAGCGTTACGACGGGGGAGTTCTAGGCGAGGGAGTACGAGGATGGTGCGGAAGAAGGGAGTTGAACCCCTACGGCCTTTCGGCCACAAGATCCTAAGTCTTGCGCGTCTGCCAGTTCCGCCACTTCCGCTTGGGGGAAGTATAACATTGTGATGCGTATCGCTTCGAGGGGTGGTCGAGTTTCGCATGGAGGGGAAAAATGTTGAGGTGGATTGCCGTCAGTCTTTTCGTGGTTACGATTGCGGCGCCTGGGGTGCGCGGGCAGACGAATAATAGTTCGTTGTCGCCGGATTGGTGCCGGGAATTGCCGCGGGCGCAGTACGCAAAGCTCGAGCGTGTGGCTTCGGTCGATCCCTGGTTTGAGGTTTATCGCGTGGCGCCGGGGGTGTTTGCGATTTATGAGCCGCATCAGTTTGAGGAAGTGATTTCGTTTTTGATCGCGGGAGAGAAGCGCGCCGTCCTGTTTGATACGGGTCTCGGCATTGGCGATATCAAGCCAGTGGTTGCGGGGCTGACTGCGTTGCCGATTGTGGTGCTGAATTCGCATACGCACAACGATCATGTGGGCGATAACTGGGAATTCAGCGAGATCTACGGAATGGATACCGAGTTCACGCGAATGGACTCGAAGGGATCGACTGTTGACGCGCAGGCGGAGCTGACGCCGGATTCGATTTGTGGGCAGTTGCCTGCGAGATTTGACGCGAAGGCTTACGCTACGCGGCCGTTTCACATTACGCGGTGGATTCACGATGGCGATAGCGTGGATCTTGGCGGACGAGTGCTGCAGGTGATTGCAACGCCGGGGCATACGCCGGATGCGATTTGCCTTTTGGACCGCAAGAATGGGCTGCTATTTACGGGAGACACTTACTATCCTGCGCCGATTTGGCTGTATCGGCCGGAGACGGATCTGGATGCTTACGTTCATTCGGTGGAGCGAATTGCTGCGCTTGCGCCTCAGCTTCATTTGCTGCTCACATCCCACAATGTTCCCGTGGCTGAGCCTTCGGAGTTGCCGAAGTTGTTGGTCGCGATCAAGAAGGTCCGCTCGGGAAAAGCGCAGCCAGTCTCCGTCGGTGAGGGCAAAGTGCATTACAACGTTAATGGATTCGTCTTCCTGATGGCCGCGCCAAAATAAACGCCGCACATTTATTCCAAGCATGTTGCTGCTTGCGGAGCTGTTGCGCCCACGGCAACCATGCGGCAAAACGGAACATTTCACCTTATACTGGCGTCAAAATTAACTATGGGGATACCTACTGCCCCGCGCATCGGAGCAAGCCTTGTCCTGCTCTGCGTGGGGATCGGGTTGTTTCCTGCCTACAAGCATTGGGTCGCTACGCGCACTTGGGTGGTGGTGGACATGCCAGTCTCGCTTTCGACTGGGCACATTAAGGTGACCAATTTATACGTCAATCTGAACGCGACCTATCAGATGGAGATTGATCTACAAGAATACGAGTATTGGCAGCATCCCGACTGCCAAGATTACAAGGTAATTCACACCCGCTGGTGGCTTTCTCGAGGCGGAAAAGTAGAAACCACTTGGAAAGAATATTGGCGCGACTCCTGGCACGACCAGGGAGACTCCTCAACAAGTGGCAATGGCTTTGGTGCTTTTGAGGCCACCAGCGGCCGATATGACCTCGATATCGAGTTGGTTTCCGATGCGTCTTGCCTGCAGCCGTTTCATCCCCGGCTTCATATCTCTACGGAAGACGATGATTACATCCGCGGTGGCTGGGTCTACGGAATCGTCCTTCTGTCATCCTGGGCTCTGGCTGGAATCGGTGTCGCGTTTTTGCTTGTCAGTTCGGATATGCCGCATCGAGCTCAGCTCGCGAGAGGCGAAAGCCTCGCGATTTTTGATCGGCTCCGCGTTGAGCACGAGGCGGCTCGGCGAAAGCTGGCGCTTATGGGCCGCGCGTCGATGATTCCGACCGTTGGTTATATGTTCGCGTTGACATACACCGTTCTCTTTCTCCTATTCGCTCCATTTAGACTGGTGAAATATCCAGCGCACGGGATTCCGGTGCGCCTATTGCGCCCCGGCGTGATTTTGGCGAGCAGTACTCGGTACCGGACCGGGTTGCTGGTGTACGTGGATCGAAGCGGCAATTTTTATTTGAATTCTCAGCCCATAGCGCCCGAGGAATTGCCGCAAGCCCTCGAAGAAGAATTTGAGCCTCGCGCCGACTGGTCGGTATATATCGAGGCCGAGAGTGCTGCAGATTACCAACAAGTGGCGCGGGCAATGGACCTGGTCCGAAAAGCCCACGGCAAATTAATAATGCTTACGCCGGGTACGCGCGCGGAACTGGAATCATCTCAGCGCTGAGTGAGCTCGGACGTAGCGGGGTGGGGGATTTGTTTCCCTCGGATCCTAAGCTGAGGGCTGGCGCTGCACGCGTTCGGATTTAATTGCTAATGGGAGCTTTCTTTGGATTTTGGCTCGATTAGGCGCTTGGTTAGGATTACTAGGCCGAAGATTTGCGTCCACTCGGAGACTATGTTGCCTACTACCGAGCCCCATTTGGCGTTGGGATCCATTTTGATGAAGGCGATGAGCCAGGCTATGCCGGTGATGAGTAGGAAGATGCTGAGACCGTGATCGCGGAAGAAGGCGCGGGTGGGCGAGCACTCGTAATTTGGCGGGCGGCGGCTTTCGGCGGAGTGTTTTTCGTACAGATATTTTGTGGCTATGACTGTGACGACTACGCCGGACCAATCGGCGATGGCGTTGCCGAAGAAAGAGCCGAGATGCGTGTTGGGGTCGGACTTGATGTAGAAGACTATCCAGCAGAGCAGAATGGCGCACGCCGCGATGCTCAGCGAATGGCGTTGCAGGAAGCTTTTTTTGTGGTGATTCGCGGCTTTTTGGGCTGATGGTTTCTCTGAGCCAGCGGTTTTCGAGGGAGTGCCCAATGTTTGCCTCCGGGCGCGCTAGAGCGGCGCGCGATCGAGCGAAACGATAAATTGAATGCCATCGATGATTTTGCCTGAGAGGCGCGCGTCATTCGTAATGAAAAGATCGACGCGCGCGCTGGCGGCACTGGCGAGTTGTAAGGATCGGCGTCGGAGAATGTCCGGTTTAATCGCAATCGTCGCGCAGTCTTCGGACATACTCATCCGCGTGTTCATCAGCCCAAAGTGCTTTCCCGGTGCCGCGGAGGGCAAGCAGGGAATCGTTCTCAGGGGGCCTGTGCTCGTTTGCAGCCTCCGCCTTGGCTCGCTTTGTCTGCGGGTCGCCGCTCTGTGGTTTGACGCCGCCCGATTTTGGGACTTTTCTCATACCTCATTCTAACCGAGGTTTGCACATCGTGCTGATGGATTGGTGAACGCTCAGTGAAGGCGTCGAGTATCGGGCCGAGGCCGCCGGCGATGAGAGAGCTGCGCGGGGCGAGAATGACTTTGCGCGGCCATTCGAGTCCGAGGAAGCTGCGAGCTGGGCTGGGCGCCTCAATCCGAGCTGCCAGGCGCGCCGGCAGGCTGAACGAAACAGATTCCCGCCAATCTACCGTTATCTTGGGAGTGTGCCAATTCGGCTTGCTGGGCTGCGGGGCTTCTGCTACGCTACGCGGCCATTAGCAGTATTTCCCGGCGGAGGTGTCCATGGCATTTTGTGCGAAGTGTGGCGCGGAAGTGGCGGGAGGAGCGGCGTTCTGTCCGAAGTGCGGAGCGCCAAGCGCGGCAGGAGCTCCAGTATCGGGAGGCACACCTGTGAGCACGGCAAGCGGCGGGACAGGCTTGGCAGAGAACGTGGCAGGATTGTTGTGCTACATCGCGGGCTGGGTCACCGGCCTGATTTTCTTTCTGATCGACAAGCGGCCGTTTGTGCGGTTTCACGCGATGCAGTCGCTGGTTCTATTCGGCGGGATCATAGTTGCGTACATTATCTTGGGAATGCTGGCCGCGGGCTCGATCTTCGCCGGATGGATCGTTGGGCTGATCAGCTTCTTGATCTATGGAGTGCTGGGGCTTGGCAGCTTCATTTTGTGGATTCTCTGCATGATCAAGGCTTACCAGGGACAACGATTCAAGCTGCCGATTGTGGGCGATATCGCTGAGAAGTTCGCGGGCAACGCGTAAGGATTCGGCCCGGCCTGTGGGACGCGAGTTGGCGGCATTAGCGCCCTTCAGCACACTTCGGTACCATCTCCGGCGCACGCCGACGGGCGGTTTCGAAGCTTCGTTGCATTCCTAATCTTCTTGACAAGCGAAACGTGTGCGTCCATTCTTTTTGGTTTTCCGCATTGGCATGAGCTTCTCTGTGTTCGTGTGATTCTACGGAGTGAAAGTGAACGTAAAAATCTTCTTCCACGATAAGTGCTTCGACGGGGCTTCGTCGGCGGCGATTTTTTCGCGGTTTTACCGCGAGAGGATCAATCCGGAGGCGGAATTTCGCTATGTGGGAATGACGCATAAGGCTTCGAAGCCGTTTGAAGATGATGTTTTCGACGGCGATGAGAATGCCATCGTGGATTTCAAGTACTCGAGCTCGCCGAAATTGACCTGGTGGTTCGATCATCACCAGAGCGCGTTTCTCACGCCCGCGGATGCGGCCAATTTTCGCCAGGATCGCTCGGGGAAGAAGTTTTACGATCCGACGTTTAAATCTTGCACGAAATTCCTGGCTACGATTGCGTCGGAGAAATTTGGATTCGATGCGAAGCCGCTGGCGGAGCTGATTCATTGGGGCGACATCATCGATGGGGCGCAATTCGAATCGCCGGAAGCGGCCGTGGGGCTCGCGGAACCTGCGATGCAGCTCGCGTTGGTGATCGAAGCAGCGCCGGACATGGATCTGGTGCCGAAGCTGATTCCATATCTCGCGACGATTCCGCTGGCGGAAATGGTGCGATTGCCGATCGTGGAGCGGTATCTGGGGCCGCTGCTCGAGCGGCACAAGCGGTCGATCGACATCATGCGCGAGAGGGCGGAATCGCGCGGCGGAGTGATTTATTTTGACGTGAGCGATCTGGATCTCGAAGGCTATAACAAATTCGTGCCTTATTTTTTGCATCCAGAGGCGCTGTACTCCGTGGGCGTCAGTGCATCGCCGACTCGCTCGAAGATTTCGATTGGCACGAATCCGTGGCGCGAGGCGGATGCCGACGTGAATCTCGCGACGATTGCGGAGAAGTACGGCGGCGGCGGGCATGCGCGCGTCGCCGCTATCAGCCTTAATCCAGAAGACTTGGCGCGGGCGCGAAAAATTGCTGAGGAGATTGCTGCTTCTTTGCGGCGATAACAGTCGTGCCGTCACCGATATCCGCGCCATTTTAGGGGCTCCCACAAATTGAAGAGCGCCGAACTGCGGGAGGGCTAAAGAGTCAGTGTGAGAACTCGATAAGACGTACCTCAGCGGCTAAAGCCGCGCAGATTTTGCGGCGTTTGCGGCACGGCTGAAGCCGTGCCCTGACAAATCATCCCGGTTCTCACACAGGCTCTGAAGACCCTCCCCTACGCGGACTTCCCGGTTTACCCCTAGCGCATCTTGGTGCATCGCTGCGTTGACCCTTGTGCTGGTGGTGTCTAGCATCGATTTGCGATGGCTAGTGTCGATGTCACTTCGGAAGTTGATCCCGTCGAGGCTGCGAGTTCTGCTGCCGCGCCGTCGGGACCCGCGCCCGGTGGATCGCCGTGGATTTACCGGCCGTGGGTCGATCTGCTCGTCGGTTGCGGAGGGTGGTCGGCGCCGCTTTTGCTTACGGCTTGGATTGCCGCTTCGCGGGCGCGCGAGTGGGCGTTTGCGTTTTATTTTCTCGCGCTGATTTTCAACTATCCGCATTTCATGGCCACGATCTACCGCGCCTATCGCACGCGCGAGGAATTCCAGAAATATCGCATCTTCACGCTGCACATCACCGTCTTGCTGGCGCTCACGGCGATTCTGGCGCATGCGGATTTCCGGCTCGTGCCGTGGGTATTCACGCTCTATATCAATTGGAGCCCGTGGCATTACAGCGGCCAGAATTACGGCTTGCTGATAATGTTCGCGCGGCGCGGCGGAACTTCTGTGACGCAATCCGAGCGGCGGCTGCTTTATTGGGCGTTCATCGCCTCGTACGTGATGCTGCTGGTGAGCTTTCATACCGGCGTATCGAATGATCCGTTCGTGCTTTCGCTGAATTTGCCGGCGAAGATTTCCATTCCGGCACGCGTTGCCGGGGGCGTCCTTTACGTTTTCTTCTCGGGCTGGGTGATCGCAGCGTGGGTGAAGCGCGGCGGTTGGAAGGGAATGGCGGCGCCGCTGACTTTGCTTGTGACGCAGGCGCTGTGGTTCGTGCTGCCGACGGCGCTCGGGCTCGTTGCCGGCGCTGCGATTCCGCAAACGCGATACAGCAGCGGGATTCTGGCCGTTCTACATTCGGCGCAATATCTGTGGATCACCAGCTACTACGCGCGGCGAGAGGCGCGGGCGGCCGGAAATTCATCGTGGAGGATGAGCACTTATTTTGTGACTTTGATCGCCGGCGGAATCGCGCTTTTCATTCCCGGGCCGTGGCTGGTGAGCTATGCGTTTCATTACGACTTCGCGGTGAGCTTCCTGATTTTCACCGCGTTGGTGAACATTCACCATTTCATTTTGGACGGAGCGATCTGGAAGCTGCGCGATTCGCGAATCGCGTCGGTGCTCGTGGGCCGCGGTGAACGAAGCGAAGCGGAGACTGGAGCCAAAGCGACGGGCTGGCTTGGCGGCCGATCAGCGGGTGCTCATGCTTTTCGCGTGGCGGTAGCGTCCATTCTGTTTTTGCTCGGCGGCATGGACCAGATTCGCTACTTTACCGGCACCGATGAAGGCAATCTGCCGCATCTGCTCGGCGCGGCGAGCCTGAATCCCTACGACAGCTCGCTCGAGATGCGCATCGCGCGCGCCGAATCGCAAGCCGGGCAGACGGAGAATGCGCTTGCGGCGTTCACGCGCGCCGTGGAGGTCAATCCATCGAATCCAGTACCGCAGGAAGCTCGAGCGCGGGCGCTTCTGGTGGCTGGGCGATTTGACGAAGCCTACGAGCACTACCGGAAGATGCTAGTTCGATTTCCGCGCGATACCGATGCGCTCGTGAATTATGGGCTGCTGGCCATGCGGCTCGGGCATTCGGATGAGGCCATCGAAAATTGGGAGAAAGTGATCGATTTGGATCCGGCGCAAGCCAACGCGCAGCTTTACCTTGCTGAGGCGCTCGATCACAACGGCGAGCACGGCGCGGCCGCGCGGCATTATCAGGCGTATCTGGATCTGACATCGAGGCAAACGGCGGAAGAATCCGCGCCGGTGATTCAGCGCGCAGCCGTGACGCTCGAATTGGCCGACGCTTTGGTTCATAGCCATCAAGCGAACTCGGCGATACCGAGGTATCGGGATGCCGTGCGTCTCGCGCAGCAGGCCGCCAATGTACGCGAGGAGAGCCTGGCGGAATCGCATCTAGCCGACGCGCTCGACGCGGCAAAGCTGCTGGCGGATGCCGCGGCAGCGTATCAACAGGCCATCGCGCTCGATGAGCATTCCGGCGATACGAACGCGGAGGCCGTGGACTGGTTCAATTACGGGCAAGTTCTATCGAAGACGAAATTGCCGGTGCGATTCGCCTTCGCGTGCTTCGTGCGCGCGGAGCAATTGCTTTCGTCATCGCCCGGGCCGCAGCTCGATACCGTGACGAAGACGCGGCGAGAGGCTGAGACGCGGCTTGATGGGGAAGCGGCTGGCGTGCGCAAGAACCTCGAGGCGACGTTGGCACAGGCGAAATCGCTCCCAGAATCGGCGATTGCGGCGCAGTGATCCCCCCGATTTGAGCCACTGGCTGCTGCCCAAGATGAGGATCCTTTAATCCGCTAGTTCCCGCTCGCTTTTGAAGGAAAAGTCACCTCGTCGCGACGCTTCGCGTGCTGCGTAAAGTCCCACATCGCTGAGCCGATTAATCTGGCAGAGAACTCGTGTGCCAACTCGGCCCCGAGTCATCAAGGAAGGCCTCACTAGTGGACGACGCGGAAATCGTCAGGGAGTTTCTTGTCGAGAGCGGCGAGAATCTCGACCGGCTGGACCGGGAACTGGTCATCCTCGAGCAGACTCCGGGCGATGGCGAAATACTGGCCAGCATCTTCCGCACGATCCATACGCTAAAAGGGACTTCGGGATTCTTGCAATTCACGGCGCTCGAGTCGCTGGCGCACGTGGGCGAAAACCTGCTTAGCCGGCTGCGTGACGGCCAGCTTTCTCTCAACCCGGAAATTACAAGCGAACTACTGGCTATGGTGGATGCGGTCCGCGAGATCCTGGCGAGCATTGAGACCAGCGGTGCTGAGGGAACGCGGGACGATCGCGAACTGATCGCCCGCCTGATGCGTCTCTACACGACTCCGACGCCGGCGCCGGTGGGATCACTCGCCGCTGCGAATCCACCGCCGATTGAGGAGGACGAAGACGAAGCCCCGAGTCCGCCTCCGCGCCTGGGGGATCTCTTAATCCAAAAGGGAATGGCGCGGCCCAACGAGATTGCGGACGCGCTGGAGAAACAGGAGCAAGGCGATCCACGGCATCTCGGCGAAATCCTGATCGAGCAGAATGTCGTCAAGCCGCACGAAATTCTTGAAGTGCTGCAAGTCCAACAAACTGCAAAGACCGTCGGCGCGGGCGACGCGACCATTCGCGTAGACGTCCACATTCTCGACAAGCTGATGAATCTCGTGGGCGAACTCGTGCTCACGCGAAATCAGATCCTGCAGCGCTTCGACGCGATCGAAAGCTGCGGGTTACTGCCCGCGGCGCAACGACTGAATCTTCTCACCGGAGAATTGCAGGAAGGCGTGATGAAGACGCGGATGCAGCCCATCGGCAACGTCTGGAGCAAATTTCCGCGTACGGCGCGAGACGTGGCGGTGAATTGCGGAAAGCAAGTGCGCATCGAGATGGAAGGGAAAGAAATCGAACTGGACAAGACGATTCTCGAGGCCATCAAGGATCCGCTCACGCACCTCTTGCGCAACGCCGTCGATCACGGCATCGAGACTCCCGAAGCGCGCCAGGCCGCGGGGAAGAATCCGGAAGGGCGGATCTATCTTCACGCATTTCACGAGGGTGGGCAGGTCATCATCGAGATTTCAGATGATGGCGGTGGATTGAACGTGGAGAAACTCCGCCAGAAGGCAGTCCAGAAGGGCGTTGTTACACCGGAACGGGGCGCACTGCTCAGTGAGCGGGAGATTTTCAATCTGATATTTCTTCCCGGTTTTTCGACCGCGGAGAAAGTCACGAATGTATCGGGCCGCGGCGTGGGGATGGACGTGGTGAAGACGAACGTCGAAAAGATCGGCGGCGCGGTGGACATGCAGTCGCGGCCGGGCGCCGGAACGACGGTTCGAATGAAAATACCGCTGACATTGGCAATTGTTCCCGCGTTGATTGTGACCTGTGCGGGCGATCGATATGCGATTCCGCAAGTCAACTTGCTCGAGCTGGTGAGAATCGAGCCGGAGCAGGTAAAGAACGCGATCGAGAACGTTCACGGCGCGCCGGTGTACAGGCTGCGCGGGAATTTATTGCCGCTGGTGTATCTGGACAAAGAACTGGAAGTGGACTCGCCGCGGAATGGCGCAACTGGAAGCGCGGCGAAGAGCGCGACCACGGAGGCATCCGCCGGCGTGAGCATCGTCGTATTGCGAGCCGACGAGCAGCAGTTTGGCTTGGTGGTGGACGAGGTAAATGACGCGGAAGAAATTGTGGTCAAGCCCTTGAGCCGCAACCTGAAGAGCGTCTCGGCATATTCCGGGGCGACCATTATGGGCGACGGGCGAGTGGCGTTGATCCTCGACGTCCTTGGGCTGGCTCACAGATCGCGCGTCCTCTCGAAATCTCACGATCGGATCATGAAAGACGCGACGGAAGAGACGGACAAGCAGCCGGTTCAGACAGAGACGCTGCTTTTATTCGCCGATGAAAGCGCTTCGCGGATGGCGATTCCGCTCGCCCGTGCATCGCGGCTTGAGGAATTTCCGCGTGCCGCGGTCGAAGAAGTCGGCGGCAAGGAAGTAGTGCAATACCGCGGCGAGATCATGCCGCTGATCCATATAGGAGATGTAATTCAGGACCGGAGAAAGAACCCGCGCGGCGCCGACGGCGTGTCGATCACGCAGCGGGATTTCTTGCAGGTTGTGGTCTTCGCATCGGATGGCCGGAATTTGGGTCTCGTGATCGGCAAGGTGCTGGACATCGTCATGCAAGACGTGGGCGCGTTAAGCGCGGCCGGCCGCGAGGGCGTGCGCGGCTGCGCGGTGATTCAATTGAAGGTCACAGAGCTGATTGATTTGGAGTTTATCGCGCAGCACGGATTGCATGAGGCCGCGGGCTCGCGCCAGCCGGTGAACGCCACGAGCGAAGTGTGAACGGCGATGAGTCGATGGGAGGTCGGGCGTATGCGCTCAAGAATGGAACCCGGCAGGGATAAGGAATCCAAGACCTGGTGGGGCGTGCGGGACAAAATCCGGGCCAGCTTCGGTTTCATTTTGTTGATCCTCGTCGCGCTGGGTTTGGTCAGCTTCACGCAAGTGCGCACCATTCGAAAAGCGGCGGATGAATCCGCCAGTGCAGTGGAAACGCGCCGGCTCTCGAACGTCCTGCGAACCGATACGTACCAGCGAGTGGCCGCGCTGCGAGGATATTTGCTGCAGGGCAACGCCGATATGCTCAAGGAGTATCAAGACGCGACGCAGGATTCCGCAGACCACATGGTGCAGCTCGAGCAAATTGTGGACACCGAGGATGAGCGGGCGACTTTGAACAAGGTTAAAGAACATCTCGCCGAATATACGAACATCGTCGAGCGGGAAATCGAGCTTCGGAAGGCCGGAAAGAAGCAGGAAGCCGAAACGCTGGCCTTCAGCCAGGAGGGCGCCGATTCGAGAGACGCCGTACTGCAGTGGCTCGGCGAACTCATTGAACACGAGCAGCAAATTGCGGCAGCGAGCGTCGCCGAGGAAAAGGACTTATTCGCGCGGGTGCAATTGCTGGTCGGCATTCTCGTGCTGGGCGGAATTATTTCTGGCATCGTGACCGCCGTTCTGATCACCCGCGCGACTTTGAGGCCGCTCCAGGACATGCTGGAATTGATCGAGCACGTCGCGAATAACGATTTAACGGTGAACGATCTCAAGATCAGCAGCCGGGATGAAATCGGCCAAGCGGTCGAAGCCCTGAACAGAATGAAGAACAGCTTGGAAAATACGATTCAGACTGTGGCGGCCAATACTCACGGCGTGGCGCGATCGAGCGAGGCGCTTTCCACCGTGAGCCATCAAATGAGCGCCAACGCGGAAGAAACCTCGGCGCAAGCCAACCTGGTCTCGGCTGCCGTCGCGCGTGTGACCGGAAGCCTGCGCACGGTTGCATCGGGTACGGAGCAGATGAGCATTTCGATTCGGGATATCGCCAAGAGCGCCACGGAAGCCGCGAAAGTCGCTACCGAGGCGGTGGGTGTCGCCGAGACGACCAACGTTACGATCACGCAGCTCGGCGCGTCCAGCGCGGAGATCGGCGAAGTCGTAAAGGTCATCACCACAATCGCGCAACAGACGAATCTTCTGGCGCTGAATGCCACCATCGAAGCGGCACGTGCCGGAGAAGCGGGAAGAGGTTTCGCCGTCGTGGCGAACGAGGTCAAAGAGCTTGCCAAGGCAACGGCGAAAGCCACCGAAGACATCAGCGGGAAAATCGAGGCGATCCAAGGCGACACGACGCGCGCGGTTGACGCCATCGCGCGGGTGAGCGCGATCATCAATCAGATTCAGGGCATCTCCAGCACCATCGCCACTGCGGTTGAAGAGCAGCACGCCACGACCAACGAGATTACGCGGAACATCGGAGATGCGGCGCAGCTTTCGGATGAAATCTCGACCAATATCGAAGGCGTGGCCCAAGCGGCGCAGAGCACTTCGACCGGAGCGTTCGAATCCAAGCGCGCTGCCGAGCAACTGGCGAAGATGTCGAGCGATCTGCGGGAGATCGTCGAACGCTTCAAGTGCAATGACGGCGTCTCAGCGCGGGAAAGTACCGGCCCGCGCGGAGCGAGGCCTGTGGAAGCGCAGCACGCTGCTGAGGAACTCGAATCGGTCGCCGTGCACGTGTGAGGCGCTGTTAATTAGGTCGTGCCCGCGGCGCTTGCGCGAGACGCTTCGAGCGCCTGTCCGAGCATCGCGAATATCCGCGGCACCCAGTCCAGGTGCTCCGGTTTCATCAGCACGGAACGCAGGCATGTGATTCTCTCGGCGTTCCACTCTACTTTCGGGGCGGCTTCAGAGGAGAATTTCGACGGCAGTTCCGCGAGCGCGAGATGCAAGCCGCGCGCTGCAGCCTCCGTGAATACTTTCTGAGATAGCTGAGAAATGCTACGGGCGTCCGCGGCAAGCGGCGCATAGATAACGATATCGAGTTCCGGTTCGAATGCCACGATCCAGCGCGGATCATTCTTCAGTGAGCGATAGAGCGCGAGAGCGGCTTCGCGGCTTTGCGCGAGCCCTTGCGCGAATTCTCCGCCTCGTACGAGCGGCAACAGCTTTTGAGTCGCCCAGAGGGCTACGGCCGCCGCGCCGGGCCGCGAACATTCCAGGCTGATTTCGCCGAGATGAAGATCGCCCGAGCTGAAGTAGGTGTAAGGCGAGTCGTGCTTGTAATATTGGCCGGCGGCTGGATCGCGGAAGATCACGCAGCCGCATCCGTAGGGCTGCAGGCCGTGTTTGTGCGGATCTACTACGATGGAATCGACTTCGCGCAGTCGGTCGTATGCCTTTCGCGCCGTTGCGCTGAGGTTTTCCGCCAGCGTGAAATATCCGCCGTAGGCCGCGTCCGCGTGAATGCGAAAGCCGTGCTTCTCGCGCATCGCTAGGATTTCCGGAAGCCGATCAATCGAGCCGGTTGCAGTGGTTCCGATTGAAGCGACAACCGTGCCAATGTCGCCGCGCTTGACTCTCCGTTCGAGCGCGTCGAGATCCATTCGGCCGTGGCGGTCACTTGCGATCGCCTCGAATTCGAGTTGCAGCACGCCGCTGATTCGCGCGTGCGTGTAGTGTCCTTGCTCGGAAGCCACGATTTTCTTGCCTGGATGCATCCGTCCTGCTACCCACAGCGCTTCAAGATTTGCGACTGTGCCGCCGCTGCAGAGATGCCCGAGATGATTCTTCCAGCCAAACATTGCCGCCAATTCGCCGACGGCCTCTTTCTCCAGCGCCGAGCTGGCGCGGCCTCCGTCGAGCGCGTGATTATTCGGATTGATCCACATCGCCAGCGCATACGCGAGCCGCGCCATCGGATGCGGCGGTTTCAGCATCTGCCCGGCGTAGAGAGGATGAAAGTAAGGATAGTTATCGTGCAGCCTCGCGGCGGCCTGCGAAAGAACTTCGGCGATGCGCTCGCGGCCCGGAATGGCTTGCTCGTACGCCGGCAGGTTCGCGAAGCCCGCGTCAAGCCGCTCAACCGCGGCGAGAAATTCCTTCAGCGTATCCTTCTCGAGCATGATTCCACTGCCTCCCGCGCCGGAACAGATTTGACGCACACGCCGCGTAAAGCGAGTCTATGATATAACGCGCGTCGCCGCGGTGCGCGGGCCGATGCGGCAATCGGCGAGTCGCGCGCGCAGCGGGAGCAAGCGGTGAGGATCGAGATGCGCGCGAAGAGATTTCCATGGATGGGAATGATATTCGCGGGGCTGGCCGTCCTCGCCGCACAGGCACAGCCGCAAAGCGAGGTGCCCTTGAAACCCAGCGTCGAGAAGAGCACGTTCGGCAAGCTCGATGACGGCACGGTCATCGACATGTACACGCTGAAGAATGCGACCGGCGCCACGGCGAAGATCATCACTTACGGCGCAATTGTGACCGAGCTTTGGGTGCCCGATCGCAGCGGCAAACCCAGCGATGTGGTCCTCGGTTTCGACGATCTAAAGGGCTATCTCGGGCCGCATCCATACTTCGGCGGCGTCGTTGGGCGCGTGGTCAATCGCATCGCAAATGCAAAATTCACTCTCGACGGCAAGACCTACGCGCTTCCGGCCAACAGCGGGACTCTCACTTTGCACGGAGGCAAGGTGGGCTTCGATCGCCGCGTTTGGAAAGCCGAGTCGCTCACCGAAGCGCACGCTGCATCTGTGCGGCTCACTTATCTCAGCCCCGACGGAGAAGAAGGATTTCCGGGCAATCTTTCAGTTACGGTCACCTACTCGCTCATCGACGGCAACGCCTTGAAGATCGAATATCGCGCCACGACCGACAAGCCCACGATCGTCAACTTGACGAACCACAGCTATTTCAATTTCGCGGGCAGTGGCACGATTCTGAACGACGTCCTCACCATCAATGCCGATTCCTTCACGCCGTCGGATTCGACGCTGATTCCCACGGGCGAAATCAAGCCGGTCAAAGATACCCCGCTCGATTTCACGCATCCGGCGGTGATTGGCGCGCGCATTGATGCGCTCAAACCCGATCCCGGCGGCTACGATCACAATTACGTGCTGAACGGCAACCCCGGCGAGCTGCATTTTGCCGCGCGCGTGAGCGATCCGTCGAACGGGCGGCAGATGGAAGTCTGGACCACCGAACCGGCGATGCAGTTTTACTCCGCGATTCACCTCGACGGCTCCATCGTCGGCAAGCGCGGCGTGGCATATCCGGCATTCGGCGCGCTGTGCCTCGAGACGCAGCATTATCCGGACGCGATCAATCACCCAAATTTTCTTTCGACGGTGCTGCGGCCCGGCGCTGAGTTTCACAGCCAGACGATTTATAAGTTTTCGGCGAACTGATGCCGTTTAAGACCGCGCCGCAGCCACACGCGCTTGGCGCTGCAGTTGATTCCCCACGGAGGATGGATGCGATACAGAAAATTCGGGCGCACGGGCTTCGACGTCAGTGAAATCGGCTACGGACTCTGGGGCGTCAGCGGGTGGTCCGGCTCGGATGATGCCGAATCACTTCAAGCCATGCAGCTCGCCGTGGATGCGGGCTGCAATTTCTTCGATACCGCCTGGGCCTACGGCGACGGCAAAAGCGACGCGATGCTCGGCCGCATCCTGGCGCAGAATCGCGGCAAGCGGCTGTACGCGGCCTCGAAAATTCCGCCGAAGAATAATAAATGGCCGGGGTCGGCGCGCGATTCTTACCAGGATGCGTTTCCCGCGGCGCATGTCTTCAAGTATGCGAACTTGATTCGCCAAAACCTGGGCGTCGATTCGATCGATCTGCTGCAATATCACGTCTGGGACGATAGCTGGACTGACGAACCTGAATTTCCGGCAACTATTGCCAAGCTCAAATCCGACGGGCTGATTCGCTTTTTCGGCCTGAGCGTGAATCGCTGGGAACCGAACAACGGAATCCGCGCGCTGAAGACCGGCCTCGTGGATGCGGTCCAAGTGATTTACAACATTTTCGATCAGGCGCCCGAAGACAAACTCTTTCCCGTTTGCCGCGAGCTGAACATCGGCGTCATCGCGCGCGTGCCGCTCGATGAGGGCAGCCTCGGCGGCAAACTGACCGCGGAGACCAAATTTCCTCCGGGCGACTGGCGCGGCGGCTATTTTGGCCCGGAGAATCTGGCCAACACGGTGGCTCGTGTCGAGAAATTGAAGAAGATCGTCCCTGCTAAGATGAGCTTGCCGGAAATGGCGTTCCGCTTCATTCTTTCGAATCCCGACGTCAGCAATACGATTCCCGGCATGCGCCGCCCGCAGCACGTCCGCGAAAATATCGCCACGAGCGATGCCGGCCCGCTCGACGCCGCGCTGCTCGCCGCGCTGAAGCCGCATCGCTGGGATCGCACGCCGAAGCGCTGGTCGGATTAAGCCGAGTCTTCGTAGCGCCGATCTCGAATTCGCATCGAGCCAAAAGGCCGGTGGCGAGTTAAGATTCCGCGATGGCGGACTACATCGGCGCAATCGATCAGGGAACCACGAGCACGCGATTCATCGTTTTCGATCGCACGGGCCGCACCGTCGCGCTTGCGCAAAAAGAGCATCGGCAGATTTTCCCGCAGCCGGGCTGGGTGGAGCACGATCCCGAAGAAATCTGGCGCAACACTCAGGAAGTAATCGCCGCAGCGATGGCGCAGAAATCGCTGCGTCCCGCCGATCTCGCCGCCATTGGCATAACCAATCAGCGCGAAACTTCGTTGCTTTGGAATCGCCGCACCGGCGCGCCGCTCGGCAACGCCATCGTCTGGCAGGACACCCGCGTCGCCGATGCCGTCGCCGAATTCGGCCGCGATGGCGGGCAAGATCGTTTCCGCGCGAAAACGGGCCTTCCGCTGTCAACTTACTTCAGCAGCTTGAAAATTCGATGGTTACTTGAAAATATTCCGGGCGCGCGAGCCCAGGCCGAATCCGGCGATTTGCTCTTCGGCACGATCGACACATTTCTCGTCTGGAAGCTATCCGGCGGCGCGCGCGGCAGAATTCAAGTCACCGACGTAACGAACGCCAGCCGCACGCAATTGATGAATCTCGAGACGCTCGACTGGGATACAGAACTCCTAGCAGCATTCGAGATTCCGCGCCAGATTCTTCCGGAGATTCGCTCAAGCAGCGAGCATTTTGCAGAAGCCACGGAACCGGCTATCCGCGGCGTCGCGATCGCGGGGATTCTAGGCGATCAACAAGCCGCGCTCGTCGGCCAAGCCTGCTTTGCCCCCGGCGAAGCGAAGAACACGTACGGCACCGGCTGCTTTCTGCTACTGAACACGGGCGAGCGTCCGGTTCCGTCGCAACACGGCCTGCTCACCGCAGTCGCCTACAAATTCGGCGCCAAGCCGGCCCGCTACGCGCTCGAAGGCAGCGTGGCCATCACCGGCGCGCTGGTGCAATGGCTGCGCGACAATCTCGGCCTCATCGAAAATAGCGCCGCCATCGAATCGCTCGCGCGCACCGTCGAGGACAACGGTGGCGTCTATTTCGTTCCGGCATTTTCCGGCCTGTACGCGCCCTATTGGAAAGCCAGCGCCCGCGGCGTCATCGCCGGCCTTACGCGCTACGCGAACAAAGGCCATCTCGCCCGCGCCGTTCTAGAAGCCACCGCCTTCCAGACGCACGATGTCCTCGACGCCATGGAGCAGGACTCCCACATCCGCCTCGACGCCCTGCGCGTCGATGGCGGCATGGTCGAAAACGATCTCCTAATGCAATTCCAGGCCGACATCCTGAATCGCCCCGTAGTTCGTCCAGCCAACAAAGAAACGACCGCGCTCGGCGCAGCCTACGCCGCAGGCCTAGCCACAGGCTATTTCAGCAATCCGGAAGAATTGCGGACGAACTGGAAGATCGGGCGCGAGTGGCGGCCGACGATGGACGAACCGCAGCGCGAAAAACTCTATCGTCTCTGGCGCCGCGCCGTGAGCAAATCATTCGACTGGACAGATTGATGCACTCGCGATTGCGTCAGAGATAATTATGCCTCCGAGGCCTTGAAATGAAGTCGGGCGGACGGCCACTCGCAACTGCGAGCCGCCGTCCGCCCACATTCGTTATTGCTGCTGGATCAGGACCCCGTTTCCTTGCTGCACCTCATCAATTTCGACCAGAATCACCTGTGAGTTTGTCGCCTGGTAGTAGACGAGATTCATGGTCTCAACGTTTCCGATCTGAACTGATCCAGTAAACCTTCCCGGGTTACTGCCATCGGCAGTGAACGTGCCCGTCAATGTCTGTGCCGGGAAAAGCTGTATTGTTTGAAGGTTGAGGTCGATATCGTTCAGATCTCCCGTGCCTGTCAGATTCCCAGTCATCGCTGCGAGCTGGCCTTCCAGGTCGAGTTCGTCGGTCGTTGTAAAGGCCTGAAGATTTGCGCCGTAGTTCCCCTGGAAAGTGGCGCTTCCGGATTGCGGAACGATTTCTCCGATTCCAATCGCGCCGCCATCCGAATCAAGAATCAACGCGCCTCCGCCTCCCGTTGAACTGTTCGGGTCGAGGATATTCACGCCCGGATCCACGAGATAGACCTGAAACTCAGCGACGTTCGCCGAAACCCCGCCGGAAAGGCCCAGAGTTCCACGAGCGCTCGCAAAGCTCGAGAATGAACTGCCTGAAATCGAACCGTTCGAGATCGTTCCGCCATCGTTTACGTCCATCACCCCGCTCGAAACGCTTCCGCCGCTGTCGGCCGTGAACTGGCCCGCAAGCGCGAGCGATCCGAACACGCTGACTCCCGCCTCTGTGAAGACCGATTTTCCGGCAAGATTGGCGACGGATAAACTGCCGGTGCCCTGGGTGTATGCGCTGCCTCCTGAAAGGAAGTTGCTGTCTTCCTGAATCATCCGAATAGCCTTCGCGTTTACGATGTAGTAGGCGAAAGTCGTACTGCCATTGGAGACCGTTACGCGCCCGAACGAATCGATGCTCGTATTGACCGGAAGAACTACTCCGGTCGAAGTTGCGAATCCTGTCTGCTGATCGTTTACGTCGAACGTGCCGTTATTGAACCCCCCCGAGCCATCCGCAGTCAGCACGCCACCCAAATCCGCAAACACTCCATTTTGCAGATCGAAGCCCGCCAGTGCGAACGAAAATCCACCGGTAAACTGGCTGACGTTGAAGCTGTTCACGTCTTGCAGGTCGAGTGTTCCGCTCGATGTCTCCGTGCCGTCAAACTCCGTGATCAAGCCGTGAGAGCCGGATGTGACTACCACAGCAAATGTTTGAGGTCCCAGGTCGGCCGTCGAGAACTGGATGCTCCCGCGGCCATCGGTGCCCACCGAATACGTCCCATTCGTGAACTGGACAAAATCGCAGGCGCTAATGTCGCAGAAATCCTCTTCGCCGGATGAGATATTGCCGTTGCCATCCGCCACGACGCTCCCTGCAGCAACATAGAATCCAGTTATGTCAGCGCCCGTGAGAAGGAATGCATACTGCCCGTTAAGCGCCGACCCTGTCGAACCGGCGGTAATCGTCGTCACACCCGACACCGAGACGGAACTGTCGGCACTGGCCGTCGCCGTGATCGTCACCGTGTTGCCCGCGGGGACGCTGGCGGGTGCCGTGTACGTCAAGCTCGCGCCTCCGTCTGTGTGATTTGTGCTCAGTGAACCGCAGTCCGCGCCGCCGCAAGTTACGGTCCAGTCGACACCGGTATTGGACGAGTTGAAGACAGTCGCGCTGACCGTCGCCATCGCACTTGTCTGCAACGCCGCCGGTGGCGCCTGCGAGAATGCGATGCTCACGACATTGTTATTGTTGTTGTTGCCGCCGCCGCAGGCCGCGAGTGAAGCCAGGCAGACTGCCGTGAAAGCCACGATTAGGAGTTTACGGTTCATCGCAGACTCCCTCTCGCAGGCGTCGTCGACGCTCCGCGCGTGGCAGTCAAGGATGGAACCAGGAAACCTCTCTCGTTCCGAATCGTATAAGTGTGGCCACCGGCTTCCACCGTGCGCACCAGAAAGATCTGATTGTGATTGACCGTCGCCATCACTCCGACGAGTTTGACGGAATCGCCGGCCTTAACCACAATCGCGTTCGGTCCTTGCAGTGCGCGGCCGACGTGCGCGTCCACCGCTCCTTGTCCCGTCGCCACGGTCAGATGGCCGCCGGCGATCATTCCGGCGCCCGGTTTTGTCACCACGTTGCTTACCGTGCCTTGCAGCGTTGTTTCCTTGCTTGCGTCGTACAGCGGCGCAGGGCGTGCAGCCTTAGCCGATCCTGCGGTCTGAGCGCCGGCTGGCGCTGCGAGCCATCCGAAGAATAGAAAAATTGCCAATGGAACGACTACGAGACCTCTTTTCACCTTGACCTCCAGATTGAAATTATAAATTTACGCCGAAGATTTATCATTCAAAACAACCGAATTACGCTGGCTATCTGCGAGTTTGCTTCCATCTTTCGATGAGCACACGCGGCCTGAAGCATACCTGCGGATCTACGACCCCGAGTAATTAGAACACCAGTCGCTACAAAGAGTTTCATCTCATTGGTGATTCGGTTCCATTTTCTCACCTCTCCGGACGCTCATAGCTATACGATTCTTCATAGGGACACCAACGAGCGAGCAATCGTCCGCGTCATACAGTCGATCCGCGGTGGAATTTTCCTGACGCACCGCCTGCTGTCGGCGGATTCCGATCCTGGCCCGCCCGCGGATGTTTTTCAAATTACACGTATTAGTTTGAAAACAACAATCGCGCGACGGCCTTGCCGGGTACCCGCGACACGGTAGATTGGAATGGGGAGCCATCGGGTACGACCAGGGCAGGGGGAAGTTCATGGGATGTTTTAGGTTCGATCTCACCGAGTTCTGGGAGAGGCATTTGCCCATCGGCCTGCGCGCCGCCATCGCGGCTGCCGGCCTCGCCGTAGTCCTCTGCTGGGCACCCGCCGCCCCCGCTCAAGAAAGTCACATCGGAAAATGGACCGGTAACGCTCGAGCCGGCAAAGACCTCTTCCGCCGATTCTGTATCGGGTGTCACGGCAAGGACGGCGATGGGAACGGCGAGAACGCTCCTTACGTTGATCCCAAGCCTCGCGATTTCACTCTGGGGATCTTCAAATGCCGCTCGACGCCCACCGGCAGCCTTCCGCTCGATGAGGATCTCTTCCACACCATCGGCAGGGGAGTGGACACCACGGCGATGCCTTCCTGGCAGCCGCTTACCGATCAACAGCGCGCCGATCTCGTCGCCTACATCAAGACTTTTTCACCGCGTTTCCGCGAGGAAAAACCGGACCCGCCCGTCAAGATGACGCCCGAAACTCCCGATACATCCGAGAGCCGCCAGCGCGGGGAAGTGCTTTACCAGACGACTCTCAAGTGCGTGCAATGCCATGGAGAGACCGGCAAGGGCAACGGGCCCGCAGCCTCAACTTTACGCGACGACAAAGACAATCCGATAACGCCGTACAATTTCACCGCTCTGAATCGCTTCAAGTGCGGTGACACAAACGCAGACCTCTATCGCATCTTCATGACTGGGCTCGACGGCACTCCCATGCCGTCCTTCGCCGACTACGTCACTCCCGATCAAGCTTGGGATCTCGTGCACTACCTGCGGACGCTGCAAGTTCATTATTCGGGTAAGGCTTCACCCCGGGCAGCGAAAACAACTGCGAACGCTTCTTTGGATAAGTAGGATGGCACGCGAGAGCATTCTGACTCGAGCGGACGCAGCCGAAACAAATGGAACCGCCACCCTCGCTCGGCGCAAGACGATAGGAAAACGCATGAGGCCGTACAAGCTTTCGGCCGTTGCCGCAATACTCGCCGTCGCACTATCCGCGCCTCCGGCGGTGCGCGCGCAGTCAGCGTATCAAGTCGTCGAGGTGCCGGACGGAGGCACGATCGCCGGAATTGTTAAATGGACCGGCGAAAAACCGAAGCCGCTTACGCTCCCGATTACAAAGGACCCCAGCGTCTGCGATCCCGATAAAACCGGAACGCGCGATCTCGAACGGATCGAGGTTAGCCCGGAAGGCGGCGTGGCGAATACCGTCGTCTATCTCCGCGGCGTCACGAAAGGGAAAGCTTGGGATCTCCCCGATTCGCGTCGCTCGCTCGACCAGGAGCATTGCCGCTACGTCCCGCATATCTCGCTCGTTCAGGCCGGCGGCGATTTCGGTATGAAGAGCAGCGATCCGATTTTGCACACAGTGCACATGGCCGGCGCTGTGGATTACAACCTCCCATTTCCCATGACCAACGTGTTGCTGACCCGGCCCATGCGCAAGAGCGGCATGGTCGACCTGAAATGCAACGCGGGGCATATTTGGATGAACGGCGTCATATTCATCGTGAATCATCCCTACTACGCGATCACCGATGAACACGGCAGTTTTCGGCTGACGGGTGTGCCGCCCGGCGAATACGAAATCGTCGCTTGGCACGAAGGCTGGCGCGTAGCCCGCGAGGAACCCGTCCTAGACGTTGGCACGCAAACAAAGACCAAGCGCCTCTTCTTCACCGAACCGCTCACCTGGGAGAAAAAAGTCACGGTCGCCCCCAACGGCCGCTCCACCGTCGACTTCACAATTTCCGAACGCTAACTAATTCAAAATTCGATTAGTTCACTCGGGTGCGTCACTTCATCGGACTCACGTTGCATCGTCGTCGCCTCGTGGATGCTGGCTGGTACGAACGATGCGAACCGCTCCACAACCCATCTCCCCAATCTCGCTAGATTCGAGAACCTTCGGCAGGAACGCAAGCAGATCGATGGTCCAAATTGCGGAAGAACTGAAGCCGGAGAGCTTTATGCAAGAGGAGTCGGCGGGAGATTTAGAGGGAGGCGGTGCCGGCGTCCCGGCACCACCTCTCTCCTGTGTTGGGAGGTTGCTATTGGCCCTCGACTACGCCGTCTGCGACCAAGGTGGGATCGATATCAACAAACACGAGCTCACCATTGGTTGCCTGATAGACGGCGATATCCAGATTGCCCGATACGGTTCCAAAGACGATTGTCGCCGTCGAACGCCCCGGATTGGCGGCATCGGCTGCAAACGTCCCCGTCGTGGCTTGACTGGATTGTCCCGAAAAGAACAGGTCATTTACTGACGCACTTCCCGTTACGGTTGACGTTCCGTCTGAGAAAACCGAACCGACCGCATCCGCCACGTCCGGCGCCTGGAAGTCCAAGGCGTAATTCCCGAAGAAAGTAGCAGTCGTGTCCTGCGGCGTGACAAATCCGGTCGCGAACGCGTCCAGATCGAGATCAACGATCAGTGCGCCTCCAAGGCCGGTTCCGGTGTTATTCGGGTCTGCCAGGTTTAGAGTAGGGTCAGTGGCATAAACTCCGATCGAGGTGATATCCGGTGTATTGGTGAACGTCAGCGCCGCACTTCCGTATCCATCCCCGCTGACGTCGAACGAATAAGTTCCGGTAATCCCACCATTCGTCGGAGTGCCGTTATCTTCATTTGCATCACCGAATCCCGCACTGAAATTTCCAGCTCCGTCCGCAGTGAGCAGCCCAGCCGTGGACAAGAATCCAAAGCTGCCGCTACCCGATTCGGTGAACACGTTCGCGCCGGTGAGGGAAGCCACGGTTATGCTGCCCGCGCTGCTACCCTGGCCGTAGAATGATCCCGCCTCCGTTATTGCCGCGTCGACGTCGACGATCCTCAGGCATTCTCCGTTCACGATGTAGTAGACGAAGCTCAGCCCTCCGATGTTGAACGTGCCGCGACCGTTCGCGTCCGGAATGGAGTACGTGGAACCCGGCGCGCCTTTGAGAAACAAGTTCCCCGCCACGTTCTCATCGAGCGTCATTGTAAATGTTCCGTTTCCATCAGCCGTCGCAACCCCGCCGGCGACGTACAGGCCTTCGCCCGGATTCACGTCGACGCCGTTGTATTCGAACGCATACCCACCGGTGATCTGCGTCAGATCCCCAGCCGTAAACGTCTGGAAATCCAGGCTTCCGCTGGATGTCGCGGTGTCGTCGAATTGGATGACCCGCGCGTGGTTGAGATTGGTGAAGGTCACTGCCAGGGTCTGCACCCCGGCAACGCCGACAGTCACATCACTCAGGTCCAGCGTTATCGTGCCCTGTCCGTCCTGACCCACCGTGTAGCTTCCGCCAGTTACCGTGATGGCCGTCGAAGTAAGCCCGGCCGCGTTGTTGTAGTCCTCTTCGCCCGACATCACATTCCCAGCGCCATCGAGTGTTACCGATCCCGCTGCGGAATAGATGTTGTCGGAGGCGTCGCTGCCGCTCACAACAAATGCATACGGGCCCGCGACAAACGAGGTGTCGGAGATCGGAACGACGACCATGTTGGATGCAGCAAATATCGTGCTGTCTGTCGCCGACGTCGCGGTGACAACAACGAGCATCCCGCTGAGATCCGGCCTACCCGGCACGATGTCGTCCGCGGGGATGGTTGACGGAGCCGTGTAGCCAATCGTATCGCCACTCGCCGAACTCGCCGCCGTTAGCGTCCCGCAGTTGGCGCCAGTGTCGCACGCCAGAGTCCACAGTACACCGCCATTCGACGCATCATTCGTCACGGTCGCCGAGAGCGGCGAAGTGAGTTTGATCTCCGTTGCCGATGGCGGAGGCGTTGTCATCGCCAGAATGATTTGTTGTTTCGGTTTCCCACCACCGCCGCATGCCGCGACGAAAGAGGTCAGTCCCACTGCCAGAAGGACAAACAACAGTGATTTGCGGTTCATCGCTGCCCTCCTTTTGTAGGATCGGTCGTCGGCGCGTCCCCTGGCTTCATGCCAGGGTAAATCAACGCTCCCTTTTCATTTCGAATCGAATACTTGTGGTCTCCCGCTTGAATCGTTCGGGCCAAGAAGTAATGATTGTTGTGTACGGTCGTCATCACGCCAACCACTTCGACCGATTCACCCGGCGTCAACGATAGCGGATCTTTTCCCTTGGTCGCGAACTGGCCGAGGTGAGCATCCACGGTGCCGGTTGATGTCGCCAGAAACAGATGCGCACCCACCGGTGTGCCGCGAGCCGCCGTCTTCGTCATGTGGTCTACGGTACCCTTCAAGGTTACTTCTTTCCTCACGTCATAGCGCTGTGCCGCTGGCGCTCTTTTCACCGGCTTCGCCGTCTGGGCCATTACCGGCACAGCCAGCGTAGAGACGGCTATAAGGGCTACCAGCCCAAAGCCTCCCAACACTTTTCTCATTTCTCTCCCTCCCCTTTTAAGCTCTCGTCCTGAACCAACACGCGAGGAAGCAGCAAAACGGTACCAGGGGGACAGCCTGCTGCCCCTTGTTTGCGATCGACGGACGAAATTCTTACGGATGGACGAATGTCCAGGAAACACCCCGCAAGAGATTATCACGCCCGTCAATACAGAAAAGCGTTTTTTGCAGCTTGTGCGCCATTTCATACGTGGCCGCCTTCTCCGCAACCGGCAGCGAAAATCCCGCAACAATGGCCGCTGCCACCCGCTCGTGACTCCAATCCCGCCGTACTCTCATCTAATAATTGAAAGTGCCGCGAGCACTTCAGGAGGAATCCAGCATGAACGCTGCTCAGATCGCACGCCGCCTGGCAG
The DNA here is from genome assembly GCA_036833535.1 of Candidatus Acidiferrales bacterium. Lineage (GTDB taxonomy): Bacteria > Acidobacteriota > Terriglobia > Acidiferrales > UBA7541 > Palsa-147. Next base: position 32,420 of record DAITPO010000015.1, read on the forward strand.
GAATCTTGATTGGCATCGTGGTATTCGGTGCATTTGCTTTCGCGCGGCCTCGAGCCGTCGCTCGGCCCGCGATTCGCGCCGTCGCGCAGCAATCCCACGCGCGCAGCGACGCCCATTTCGAGGAATGGCTGAAAAACGAAGTCCGCCATCAACTCGTCCTCTTGCCGTACTATTCGATCTTTGACAATCTCGAATACCGCATCGATGGTGCCACCGTCACTCTCGAGGGTCAGGTCGTCCACGCCACGATCAAGGATGACGCCGAGTCCGCCGTAAAGAAAATCGAAGGCGTCGAAAAAGTCGTCAACAATATCGAAGTTCTTCCGCCTTCTCCCATGGATGACGATATTCGCCGCGCCGAATACCGCGCCATCTACGGCTTCGGCCCGCTCGAGAAATACGCAGTTTCGTCCGTGCCCTCCATTCACATCATCGTGAAAGCAGGACACGTGACTCTCGAGGGCGTGGTGGACAATCAGGCCGACAAAGACGCAGCCAACGTTCGCGCCAACGGCGTCGCCAACGTCTTCTCCGTCACGAACAATCTCAAGGTAGTCAAGTAAGCAACACATTCCCGGGCGATTTGCCTCGCCTGATTCGGGAGGGCGTCTGCTATTATTCAGGGAGGCCGCCCTCTCGAACGTGATTTGTGCGCCCGGCGCATCCGCGAAGCACCGCGATGCGCGCAGAAATTGGGGGGCGAGCGGTCCGTCTGGCACTGATGGCATCCCCGCCCAACCAGCGCCAGGCCAAGGGCTTGCGCTCGCGCTGAAGGTGAGCGCTGTGAGCTCGCAATTGGGTCGAGCGCTATGCGCTCGCGTTTGAATTGACATTCGAACGATGGCCGAACAAGAATCCAATTCGCTGATGCGTCTCAGCTTGAGACTTGTTGCGCCGCTGGTCCTCAGCGTCGCCGTCGTCTCGCTGATCTTCGCCGCTTATCAGGTGCGCACGCAGGATCGCAGTATGCGCCGCGATCTGCAGCGTCGCGCAGAAGTACTCGGCCAAAGCTTGCAAGATGATTTCGAGCGCGAGATCTCCGCCCATTCCGACGCTGCGTTGCATCGCACCATCGAGCGCCTCGGGCATCGCGACCATATTCTCGGCATCGCTGTTTTCGACACCAAAGCCAATCCTCTCGGCTCCAGCACGGGTCTCGATTTCGGCATTCTCAATCGCGCCGCGCAGTTTGCAGGCTCTTGCGATAGCGATGCGGGCTGCCACGAGTTCTTCGACTCCAGCCAGGACGCGCAGATCCACATTTACGCCCTGCCCATCCGCTCGAACGACGCCCTGGTCGGATCGCTCGCACTGGTCAGCGACGCCAGCTTCATCCAGCAGGCGACGCGACGCATGTGGCGCGACAACCTGTTACATGCCGCGTTTCAGACGCTTTTCATTGCGCTTCTGGCCTTGGTCATGATGCGCTGGGTTTTCCGCGAGTCCATCTCGCGCGTCGCCGGATGGATGCGCTCTTTGCGCCTCGGCAAGGCTTCGGCGCAGCCGCCCGATCGCTCCGGTATCCTCGCACCCCTCACTCATGAAGCCGCGCAGATGGCCCAGAGTCTCGACGCTGCGCGCGCCGCGGCTGATGAAGAAGCCCGCCTCCGCGAAGCCGGCGAATCCATGTGGACTGCCGAACGCTTGCGCGTCAGCGTCCTCGGCAAATTGCACAACGCCGCGCTATTTGTCGTCTCCAATCGCGAGCCCTATCTCCACGTTCGCGATCAGGACAATTCCATCCGCACGATCGTTCCCGCCAGCGGTGTAGTCACCGCTCTCGAACCCGTGGTTCTCGCCTGCGACGGCACCTGGATCGCCCACGGCTCCGGCAACGCCGATAGGGAAGTCGTCGACAAGCAAGACCATATCCGCGTTCCGCCCGACGATCCGCACTACACTCTTCGCCGCGTCTGGCTCACCAAGGAAGAAGAAGATGGCTACTACTACGGTTTCTCCAACGAAGGTCTGTGGCCTCTCTGCCACATTGCCCACACGCGCCCTCTCTTCCGCCCTGACGACTGGTTTCAATATCAGCGCGTAAATGAAAAATTCGCCAAAGTCGTTCTGGAAGAGTTGCGCGGCACCGAATCACCCGTAGTTCTGGTGCAGGACTATCACTTCGCTCTTCTCCCGCGCCTGATCAAAGAGCAGCGCCCCGACGCGCGCATCGCCATCTTCTGGCACATTCCTTGGCCCAATCCCGAGGCGTTCCGCATCTGCCCGTGGCAGCGCGAACTTCTGAACGGTCTACTCGGCGCCGATCTCATCGGATTCCATGTTCAAGCTCATTGCAACAATTTCCTCGAGACGGTGGACCGCGCTCTCGAAGCCAATACCGACTGGGATCGCTTTGCCGTCAGCCGCCAGGGCCACCAGACTCTAGTTCGCCCGTTTCCAATCAGCGTCGCCTATGCCGACCCCAAGCACAGAGGCGACCTCCATGGTGACCGCGCCATCATGCGCCGCAAAGTCCTCGAGGAACTCGGGCTGGACGTCCGTTATCTCGGGGTAGGCGTTGATCGCGTGGATTACACCAAAGGAATCCTCGAACGCTTCTGGGCCATCGAGCGCATGCTCGACGAGCATCCCTACTATCAGGGAGAATTCAGCTTCATTCAGGTCGGCGCACCCAGCCGCACCAACATCAAGCGCTATAGCGATCTCCTCGTCGAGGTACGCGAAGAAGCACAGCGCATCAACAACAAATACAAATCCGCCAAATCCAAGCCCATAATTCTTCTCGAGCGCCATCACGATCATCATGAAATTGAGCGCTTCTATCGCGCTGCGGATTTATGTCTCGTCACCTCGCTGCACGATGGCATGAATCTGGTCGCAAAAGAATTTGTCGCCGCGCGCGATGATGAACGCGGCGTCTTGATTCTCAGCGCCTTCACCGGCGCGGCTCGCGAACTGGGCGACGCTCTCGTCGTCAACCCCTACGACGTCGAGCAGCTTGCCACGGCGATCTACACGGCCCTCAACATGGGCCCCGATGAGCAGGAAAAGCGCATGGCGGCCATGCGCCGCATCGTCCGCGAAAACAATATTTATCGTTGGGCGGGAAACCTGGTAACCGCACTTTCGGAAATCCGCATCGATAAACCGGAGAAGGTCGAAGCATGAGCATTCTGGATACACAGCGCGGCAAGGTTCTCGAGCTTTCGAACGCTAAGAACCGCGGCGGCGCTCGCCGTCACAAAATCGTCTCTATCGCCGCCGCGCCACAGTTCGGCTCGCCCCGGAATCTTTTCTCGGCTTGGGACGAAATTGCCGACGACATCCGCGAAGCGCGCTCCATTGCCGTTCTCTCGGACTTCGATGGCAGCCTGGTAAAAATCCAGCGCCACCCGGGCTCAGTACGTCTCGGCAAGCCCACCCGCGAAGCTCTAGCCGACCTTGTCCGACACGACGTTCTCGTCGGCATCGTCAGCGGCCGCAGTCTCGCCGACGTCCGCAAGCGCGTTGGCCTGGCTGGCATCTGCTACGTCGGCTGCCAGGGCTATTCCATCCAGGATGCGCGCGGCCATCGCATCACTCTCGCCAATCGCGATGAGCGCCGCCTGCTCGCTCACGCCACCGAGCAACTCAAAGAGAAGCTCGCCGGCCTCGATGGCGTCCGCCTCGAAGTCAAAGAGGCCACTCTCGCCGTGCATTACCGCGAAGCCGGCCGCGCCACCGCCGCCCGCACCAAGTTCATCGTTACCGAAACTATCGCGGAAAATCGCGGCCTGCGTCTCAGCGGCGGCAAAAAAGTATGGGAAATTTTTCCCGGCTCGGGCGTGGATAAATGGACGGCCATCCGTTTCCTGCTTTCGCGGGAAGGTCATATGGAATCGCTTCTGATTTACGCCGGTGATGACGTCGGCGACGAACCTGTCTTCGCCCGCATGTCGGGCATTTCCATCCTTGTCGGCAAGCGCCGCGCCACTGCCGCGCGTTATTCGCTCGAATCGCCCGTTGAACTCCGCCGATTCCTCGAGCGAGTCGCGGACGCCCGCCGATGATGCGCTCCCAAGAGCCGTTCCAATTTGTCGCTGCCTCGTATCTCGTCCGCATCTGCCCGGAGCGCGCCAACAATCTCGCGGAACTTGCAGCCGAACTCAAGACAGTTTCCGACAATTCGATTTTCTATCACACCTTCCAGAGCCTGGAAGAGCACCATTACACGCCCTTTTCCAGCGAGTTCGCCCAATGGGTCGTGGCATCTTGCAATCAATATTCGCTCGCCGAGCAAATGGCCGCTCTCGACGTCGGCCGCTTCGTCTCGATTGATGAACTCCGCCATGAGCTCGTCACTGTCATCGAAAATTACATCGCGCAATATCCGCAGGCCCGCGCAGCGCGCGGCTTCGAGCCCTTCTACTTCTGCGAAGAAATCGAATTCACGCTGCCCCTCGATATGCGCGCCACCACTCTCGCCGAGCTCGCGGCGGGCATCCGCAATCTCAGCCCCCAATCGCTCCACCATCACTTCATCAATTCGCGCCTGCGTCTGCATCTCGAAACCAATGATTTCTCCCACTGGATCGAAAAGAATTTTGGCCTCACCGAACTCGCCGATCGCCTCAATCACGTCGACTTCCACACCAACACTCTCGATAGCCTCCGCGATGAGCTCGTCGCCACCATCGAGCCTTGGGTCAATCAGTGAGCGCCACCTCCACCGAAAACTCCGTCCGGCACGTCCGCCTCGAGGATCACGCCGCCATCGTCGGCCAGCCCGAAATCAATGAGATCCGCGCCATCGCCAAGCTTCTCTCGGGCAAGCGCATCAAGATGGTCAATTCCACGGCCGTCGGGGGCGGCGTCGCGGAAATTCTCAATCGCCTCATCCCTCTGTTCGAGGAACTCGGCCTGGACATCAAGTGGGAAGTGTTAAAAGGCGGCGAAGCGTTCTTCGCCGTAACGAAAGCCTTTCACAACGCCCTGCACGGCGAGCCTTACGACGGCCCACCCGAATGGTTCGATACATTCCTCGCCACAAATGAAGAGAACCGCCTTCATATTCCGCTGGACGACGATTTCGTGGTCATCCACGATCCCCAACCGGCGCCCCTAGTCCGCGCGCGCGATTCCCTGAACCGTCGCACGCACTGGGTCTGGCGCTGCCACATCGATCTCTCTCGCCCGAACGAAAAAGTCTGGAATTTCCTGCGCCCGTTCGTCGAAAAATATGATGTTTCGCTCTTCTCTTCCGCCTCGTTCACTCAAGAGCTTTCCATTCCGCAATATCTTTTCGCGCCGACGATCGATCCTCTCGCCGATAAAAATCGCGAGCTCGATCGCGAATATATTCGAAGCGTCGTCGAGCGCTTCAATATCGATCCCTCGCGCCCGATCATCACCCAAGTCTCGCGCTTCGATCGCCTGAAAGATCCCGTCGGTGTGATCCAAGCCTATCGCATCGTCAAACGCCACACCGATTGCCAGCTCGTTCTCGCCGGCGGCGGCGCCAGTGACGATCCCGAAGGCGAAGCCGTGCTGATGGAAGCCCGCGAAGCCGCCGATAACGATCCCGACGTCTTCCTTCTCAATCTTCCGCCCTGGAGCCATTGCGAAATCAACGCCCTCCAGCGCGCTTCCACCATCGTCGTTCAGAAATCCCTGCGCGAAGGTTTCGGACTCACGGTCACCGAAGCCCTCTGGAAGAAAAAGCCGGTAGTAGCCTCAGCAGTCGGCGGAATTGTCCGGCAAGTCCTGCACAAACTGACGGGCATGCTGGTCCACTCGGTAGAAGGCTGCGCCTACCAAATCCGCTATCTGCTGGCCAATCCTGAAATCGCGCAAAAGCTAGGCGAGAACGGCCACGAACACGTAAAGGAAAATTTCCTGGTCTCAGGCAACTTGAAGCGCTACCTACTAGTTTTCTCAGTCCTCCAACAACGCGGCGCATAGTCGTACCGCTGGCGTCCCGCCGGCTTCTTACGACCGTCGCCGTTGGCCCGCACCGCAATCACGCGCGGACCTCTCAATTACCTTGCGGCCCCAATCACTTCGCTCCCTGCGCCTCAATCTTCTCAATCACAATCGCGTGCGACCCACCCCGCACATAAACTTTCCCCGTAGCGGTCACTTTCTGCCCGGCATAAGCCAACAACTTCGCGTTCTGTCCCACCGCCGGCGTCGTCTCCCCAATCGGCCAATAAATCACCCCGCCATCCGCCAAAATCACCAACGGCGATCCGCCATTCGCGCACTTCGTCGCACACTCCGCGCTAATCGGCTTCTCCAAAGATTTCGTAAACGCGCAAGCCGAATCCAGCACATAACCCTTCACCGTCTCCGTCTTGTCAGCCGCCCCGCAAAGCGCCGCCGCCAAAACAACCGCCGCTGCCACCAACGCCAATCTCATCCGCATGTTCATCGCTCCTCCACGAAAATTTAATCGCCACGCCGCAATTCAAAGCGGCGCCTCATCCTCGATCTCCGCCAGTCCCAACGCACACACCCCGGCCCTGTTCGGTAACCGGGGGTTCGTTTTCTATCTAGATCGTCGTAGCTAGGGGTACGGAATTGCCGCCAATCTATTCGCCCAAGCCCAACAGCGCAATACTGTAAAACTACTAGCCCCAGGTTCAGTACCGCTGGCGTCCCGCCGGCCTCTTACGACCGCGAATGTCGAACAGGCCAGCAATCGTGGTCGGCGCGAGTCGCTATATAATTGCGGTGTCTCGGTTGAGCGGTCCGCGCGCGATTCTTGCTCGTGGCAAGATCATGCTCGTCAGATGCCGGCGGGACGCCAGCGGTACCAACTTCACGGCACATTCACCAATCCATTTCGAATCGCATAAACCACCAATTCCGCCGTCTTATGAATCCCCAGCGCGTCCATAATGTTCGCCCGGTGCACCGACACCGTATTCGCGCTCAATCCCAACTCCGCCGCGATCTCCTTGTTCGATTTCCCATCCACAATCATCTGCAAAATCTCCAACTCCCGCGGCGTAAGCCCCGAATTCCTCTCGCCCTTCAGCGACTCACTCTTCTCCAATTGCGGCGCCAAAACTTTCTCCCCAGCCGCCACGCGCCGTATCGCCGCCGGCAATTCCAAATCAATCGCGCTCTTCAAAATGTATCCGCGCGCCCCCGCCGCCAGCGCCTGCCGCACTAACGTATCCTCCGAATGCATGCTCAGCATCAAAACTGCCGTCTCCGGCAACGCCTCCAAAATCCGCTTCGTCGCCGCGATTCCGCTGCCTCCCGGCAACGCGCAATCCATCACCACCACGCGCGCCTTCAATTGCAACGCCTGCCGCACCGCATCGTCCGCGTCTCCCGCCTCGCCCACCACCTCCAAATCCGCCTCATCCTCGATAATCCGCCGGAAGCCCATGCGCACCAGGGTGTGATCGTCCACCAGCAGCACGGAAATTTTTTTAGCCATGCGCCTCAGCCTTCTCCCGCGGCACTCGCAAACGCACCAGCGTCCCGCCGCCCGCGGGCGCCGCAAATTCCAGCGACCCGCCCAGCAATTCCGCTCTCTCGCGCATGGCCACCAATCCAATCCCGCGGTTCACCACTTGGCCCGCAAATCCCTTGCCGTGATCTTCCACCTCCAGCTCCAGCCCATCGCCACCAAATCGCAGCCGCACCCAGGCCTGCGCAGCTCCCGAATGTCGCGCCGCATTATTCACCGCTTCCTGCAGCACACGATAGATATGTATCGCCGCGCCTCCATCCACCGCAAACGCATTTCCAATTTTTTCGTACGCGATCTTCAATCCCGTCTGCTTCTCCACATTCGCCAAGTACCAACTCACCGTAGCCTCAAGTCCCGCCTCCTCGAGCATCACCGGATGCAAAGCCTGCGAAAGCATCCTTACTTTTTCGAGCGTCTCCTGCGCAATCCCCGAAACCTCGCGCAACTCCGTCCGCAAAGGCGAATCCGCCGGCGCATGACGCTCCGCCCGCCCGAGCATCGCCCCCACTGCCGTCAAAATCTGCCCGAACTCGTCATGCAGCTCGCGCGAAATATGCCGCAGCGTGGATTCCTGCGTGGCGATCAACTTCTGCGCCAATTCGCTGCGCTGCTCCGACAGCGCCGCAAGCTGCGCAAAAAGCCTGCGATTCGCCGAAATCACATACAAGCTGGTCAAGAGAATCGCCGCCAGCGTCGCCGTCAGAAACAAAATCACCTGCCGCTGCACGCGATCGTAAATCTCATTGGCCCGCGCCGCCGCTTCCTTCTGATTCTCATTGTTCTCCACCAGCAGCCGGTCAACGTCGGTGCTCAGCGCCGCCACTTGCGTCAACAACGAATCGCGAATCTCACGCCGCGCCTCGTCCGTCTTCAATTCCGCCGCCAGCGCAAACATTCGCCCAATCTCATCCCAAAACTGCCCGAGCGCCGCAGCCAGATACTCGCGCTGCCCCGGATTCCGCGGCGCCACCGCGAGTTCCTCCTCCTTCCGCAGTGCGTCATCGAGATCGGTATGAATTCTCTGAAATTGCCCCGGCCAAGCCGTCAGCGGATAAGTCTGGCTCTCGTCCAAAATGTCGCGCATCGAAAGCCCCAGCGAGTTCAAATCATTCTGAATCCGCAGAAGCTGCAACGAATCCCGCCGGTTCCGCTCGGCAATATTATTCTGCAGCCCCCGCAACCCAGAAATCTGCCGCGTGATATAACCCGAGTAAGCCACCACCGCAGCAATCGTAATCACCAACCCCAGCATCAACCCGGGAGTAGGAGACCGCACAGGCAAGCGCAACATGGCCCGAGAATATACAACCCCAGCCGCAATTGCCATTCAGCCAAAACAGCAACAGGCACCTTCCGGTCGTAGGGGCGCCGGGTCAATCGCTATGCGATTGCGAAGCAATCGACGCGCCGGCCCGAGTAAGCCCCGCCGATGTGTAAGCCACGATCCGCGCGCGAAACTCGATCCGGGTTGAATTCCCTCGCGACGGAAGGAGCGCTGGTCAATCGCTATCCCATCGCGAAGCAATCGACGAGCCCGCCGTTCGGCCCATACCCAATGCCTGTCATTCCGAACCGCAGGGAGGAATCTGCATTTTCTTCGCATCGCCGGGAGCGAAATGCCCCTCGGCCCCCTCGATTCTCGTTCTAATCGAAAGACGGGTGCTTTCAAAATCTCCGCAATCTGCAAATCTACAGCGCGCAGAGAGTTGGGTGGGCTCGGAGAGGATTCTGCGGAAAACAAGGCGCCGAAAAGGCAAAGGCGTGGCCGAAAGCCCGACTCTTTCCATAACGCGGAAAGGCTGGCCCACCCGCCAGAAACGGGGCTTGCCCCGTCTCTACACGAGTTTCCTACCGTAGCGACAAGAGCGCGCCGATGCCGATCGCGGTGAGCAGCGGCCAGCCCACATGGCGGCCGCGAGTGGAAATCGCGTCGAAGAGTCCCATGCCCGTGAAGGCGACACCCGTTCCCGCCGCTGCCCAGAACCTCGCGGTGGCGGGGTCCCGAACCAGTTGCACCAGAATCAGGGCAAGGACCGCCCAGGTCACGCTGGTTATATGCCAGGCGAAGCGAAGAATTATGCGGGCAAGGTCGCTGGCCAAAACACCTTCGCGACGCGCAAGCAGCGGACCCAGCAGTCGCCGCTCACCCAACATCGAATGCGTAAAGGCTGTGACCACCAGCAACACCGCCGCTGTGAAAAGCAGACCGTTAGACATGATGAGTTCGGAGTCTCCTTTTTGACTTTAATAATATCCTCAAAAGAGCCGGCGGGTGGGCCATCCTTTTCCGAAGGTTTGCAGTTTAGGGTGGGCGCGTGGCCCAGCCCTTTCCGATGGTTTTTGGTTTCGTGTGCCCCATCCTTCCCGGCGGGTGGCCCACCCTTTCCCTGACCTCAGTATTTTCCGGAGTGGCGCCCATGCGTGCCGGCGGGAATTCTACGACTCTGTGAGTTAGCCGCACGGTACCGGTTTTAGGGGTGGCCCATCCTTCGCGGTTTGCCGGGTCCGGGCTGATGATTCAGCCCGGCGACAGTCAAGACGTGGCTTTTCGGCCCCGTACTTCGGCCCCGCTTTTTCTTCCTCCTTGCTCCTTCGTTCACACCGCATCAATTCGAATCAATCCATCGTCCTTTCCCTCATGCCCCGCATACGAACTCCACGTCCACTCCCGCGGCGAACTCACCAGGCCACGCTTCACCCGATTCCTGAGCATGTAGTTCATCTTTCACATTTAGTTCTAACCCAACCGTACCATTGCCTATGCTTCAACCTACCTTCACAATAACTGCACGGCCCCGCAGCGCAGGAGCAACAAAACGCTTCACCAGAGACTCCTGCGTCGCCGCCGTACGCGGCCGGCGCACGCACCATCAAGCGCCCCGCGAACAAAGGAACCAGCGCAGAAACAATCGGGACACTCAAATATTGTTGCCGGGCCTAAGTCGTTGACTTTAAAGGACGGGCCCCACAAACAATCGGGACACATCCCGGGGCGGGTGGGCCAGCCTTTTCCGGCGGGTTTGCTTTTCGGGGTGGCCTATCCTAGCGGGTTTCGAGGGTGGGGATTTCGGCCGCGCCTTTGACTTTTCCTTCTTTGTTCGAATCGAAACAAGGCCGCGTTCAAAAGTTCCGCAACTTGCAAATCTGCGCCGTGCAAGGAGCTGCGGGAAATCGGAGGGAAACAGCGGGGAACAAGGCGCCGAAGAGTCCAAGGCGTGGCCGAACGCCGCACCGTTCCGAGACACCAAAGGCGGGAAGGATATGGCACGCGCAAGAGCAAATCCGTCGGAGATATATGAGCACGCTTTATAGTCCTAGTTCTATCCGTAGAAATACGGATAGCCGATGGAGAAGGCCGCTCTGGCGAGCTTGCTATTCAGGATATCCTTGACAGCAATATTGTACGGTTAACGTATGCGGTGTTACCATCCTCTCCAATAAGCCCGATGAGCCGACCGGAGAAAGTGCGCCGCGGAGAAGGGCTGCGCTTTCGTGCCTGCCGACCCGCCGATCGGACTTTCACGCGTTGCTTTGCGTCGTAGGCAGGGGGTCGCGAATGCATATCAGCGAGGTCAGTAAACAGGAGTGCAGCAAAATCCTCGCGCGGCTCGGTTTTGGCCGACTCGCGTGCGCTCATGACAATCAACCGTACATCGTGCCGGTTTATTTCGCGTATGAACCTGGATATTTCTATGGCTTTGCGACAATGGGACGAAAAATCGAATGGATGCGCCTAAATCCGCTCGTCTGTGTGGAAGTTGACGAAGTGCGGAGCCATTTGGAGTGGGTGAGCGTATTGGTCCGGGGACGTTACGAGGAATTGCCCGACACGTCTGGACATAAGGGGAGGATGCGAGAGAAGGCGCAGGCATTACTGGAAAAGCGGTCGATGTGGTGGCAAGCCGGATTTGCGGCCTCTCAGACTCGTCAGCAACCCAATCGGAGATCCCCGATCTTTTACTGCATTCACATCGAAGAGATCACAGGACACCGCGCCTCGCCGGATGCGGTTGAGCCTTCCGTGGGCCCCGGACCGGTTGAGCTCCCTCGCATCTAAATCGAGGTCGTCAGACGGGCGAGACTTCTCCGACCCGTGAGCGGTTCCGGGTGGGAGGGTGACCGACCCGCCAGAACTTATGGGACCAATTACGTTACCTCCAAAACATAGGTGACGGTTTGGTGACTTTCGCAATATGGCTTAAACTGATTGGCGGAGGTACGTGCTAGGCTTATCAGACTTGGGGGTTAGGCTTCGCCGAAGCTCGATTCACGACTTGGGCCTCGACATTAACTATCGTTCCCAACAAGACCTGCGAATTCTAAGACGCCATCGCTGAATGAACATGTTGGACTCTGAAAGCCCACGGACCACCAAGAGCCGCGAATTGCGTCGAAGGTGTGAAGGAGATGCTGGCTTCCTATACGCCAACCTCTGAGCAAACGTCAGGATTTTCCGAACTTGTGATGGGAGAAGCATGCCTCATTCAGAAATTGCTTCTCCCTCGTGAGCCTCTCCGTGGACCAAATTTCGAAATCACCTATCTACTGCGCACATTCGGTGAGATAGGCGGCGACTTCCTCGACTACTTTTGCCTACCCGACGGACGGCTGGGAATCTATGTGTGCGATGTGGTGGGAAAGGGCGTGCCCGCGGCATTCTACGCTGCGCTCGCGGCGGGCACATTGCGATCCATCAAGAAGACCGGCGAGGAGCCGTCTGCGGTCTTGGATCTCTTTAACAAGCGCTTGCTGGTTCGACCGATTCCGTGCAGGTACTGTGCGAGTCAATACGCGATGTTCGATCCCGAAACTCTCGAGCTTCGTGTAGCCAATGCCGGACTTCCGCTCGTGCTCTATCTTTCGGAAAGCGGCTGCTCAACCATGGGAGAAGGCGGCATACCCTCAGGCCTCTTTGATTTTGCGTGCTACGACCAGGTTTCTTTTCGGCTAGCTCCCGGGGACGCGGTGTTATTTACCACCGACGGCCTTTCCGAAGCAGCGAACGAGAAGGGCGAGCAGTTTGGGAAGGAGCGCCTGCTGGATCTCTGCGCGATGCTTGATTACAGCGCGCCCGACGTCTTTCTTCATTCGATCTTCGATGCAATCGAGGAGTTCACGGGCGGAAGACATAGTGATGATATGACTGCGGTCGTGCTCAAAACAGGGCCCACATTCGCAGCCACGACCGATCTTCGTTAGGTATTAGGCGAGAGACGCGTTCTCAGGAATGACTTCGACTGCTTGATGCAGCCGGAAATTGGGAGACAGAAATGCACCGGCTCTTGGTCATCGATGACGATGCATCCATGAGGAAACTTCTGCGACTCCGGCTGCAGGACGCGTACGAGATCATTGACACCGCTGATTCCCAAGAGGGTCTTGCGCTCGCGCTGCAAGAAAAGCCTGATGCGATTTTGCTGGATCTCATGATGCCGACTTATTCAGGTCTCGAGGTCTGTCAAACACTCTCGTCCTTAAGCTTCACGCATCGGATTCCGATCTTCATCGTTTCCGGAGCCCCCGCCGCGCGTTACGAGGAGTTTTGCGCGAACCTCGGAGCGATGGGCTTCTTCCACAAGCCGGTTGATTTCGACAAACTTCGCAAGGCACTGGCGGAGGCCATTCAAGGCAAGCACTTCGCCAGGCCAGAGGCACGCATTCGTCTCAAAGCCACTTTGAACCTTTCGGGCCTCGATTCGACCGGAGCGCTGTTCGATCTGAGCGCTGTGACTCAGAATGTAACTACAAGCGGCTTCTTGTGTGAATGTCACGCCGACTTGAAGGAAGGCGCCGTTGTAGAAGTCTACTTGGCGCCAGACAAAGAGCAGTTCGTCGGAAAAGCGCGAATCGTCCGCGTGGATTGGCCGGGAGCGCCGAGCCAAGCATGCGACTTCCAATTCATCGATAAGCCCGCCAATTGGGTTCTGCCGTAGGGAAGGAAGACCAACACCAGCGCGGACACTGCAGTGTAACTGCCGGAAGCGACAGAGCCGGGGGAGGGGCAGCCTTTTCCGACGGGTTTGCTTTTCAGGGTGGCTCATCCTCGCGGGTTTCGAGGGTGGGGATTTCGGCCCCGCCTTTGAATTTTCTTTCTCGTTTTGTTCTACTTTCCTCTCCCTCGCGCTGGATCGGAACTTTCTCGATGCATTGCAGATCAGAATGCCGACCCCGACTGCGCGGTAGCGGGAGAAAACCCACGGCCAAACCGGGCCTCCGCCTGGGCGGACCGGCCCCCGCGGCGGATCGAAGCTGCCTCGATACCTTCACTAAACTGTTGACAAGTTGGTACTCTTGTGATACAAGAGTTCGAGCAGTGCGCAGTCCCTAAGCGCGGGGCTGGTTCTTCTAAGCCTGCTGGAAGTTCGCGCAAAATAGGTCGTTATGTAGCTCATCTTTTCAGAGATGAGGCACTTTGGTGTGAATTGGCACTTGGGTTGGATTTCGAAGGCAGCTGCCTCAGGTCTGTCCTTCGGCCCCGGCAAGGGGCCTCAGGATAAAAAGACCTGAGCTACATTGGCGGCCTGGAAGCCAATTTCTAATCGGGACACCATACGATTAGAAACGCCCGCAACTCAAAGAAAACATTGAACGGAGGCCATTTCTAATCGAGACACAAACGCACTTTTTTCATCTCGGCGGTCTCTGCGTCTCTGCGGTGCGCCGTTGGCGTTTCTTCCGGCCTCGAACCTCCGGCATGCCCATTTCTAATCGCGTGCGAAATTATTAGAAATCGCTGTAACGTTATGAAAACAAAGGACAGATGCCATTTCTAATCGCGTGAAAACGGCCCTCTTTAGCGTGTCAAAGCCGAGCGAAAGCCGCTCAGCAGCGGGCGGAAGCCACTCGCCGACAGGAACCTGGATTTCTCAGTGGAACGCTACTCCGATTGACATCCAGTCGCCGACGCCGGGAAAACTCGACGAATCCTGCGTCCAGGTGATGGTGACCGCGGCCGTGGAGGAGTGGTTGTAAAACAACATCCATCCGCCGTTGAGATCGTCGTGGCTGGAATTCGTCTCGGTCGCGTAGTGACTCGATAGGAACTGGCCGCCGGAAGGGCTGGTGATTCCGGTAAACGTGTTCCAGCCGGCGCCCACGGTCACGAGGATGACTTCATTGGTTTGCGATGGAGAAGCCGTCAGAGTTGTAAGGTTCCCGCCAGCGCCGTTGGTGGATTGGTCGTTAGTATTGCTGGCAAGCCCGTTCGTGCCGAACGAAGTGTCGAGTGGATCGCTCGACGCGCCGGAGATGTCGTAGAGGAACATGGTGCTGCCGTTGGCGGCGGTTGACCGCGGGTGCATCGTCCAATCGGGGAAATAGGTGCCCGGCGAGACGCCCTTGGCGTACCACACCGAGCCGACGGAAGCGCCACCATCGGTGGCCGGACTGATTATGTTTACGCCGACCTGGATGTAGTTATTGGCCCCGTCAGAAACTGAAGTTGGGTACGCACAGTCCGACGTGCTCGGGTCTTGGCAGCCCGAACCGAATAGGATGGCGAACATGTTGCCGGTGATGGGCATTTCGAGCGGAACGGAACCGGCTT
>DAITPO010000016.1:0-23625 GCA_036833535.1 Candidatus Acidiferrales bacterium
CGCGCAAGATCGCGGAGGCTCTGCGCGTGACGCTCTCGCCGCAGGAGCTCGAGGCGCTGGCGGTCAAGCCCACCGAAAACCTGCAAGCGTACGACCTCTACTTGCGCGGGAAACGATACGCGCGGCGGCAAACGCGCCAGGACCTGGAGTTCGCACTGCAAATGTTCGAAAACGCGGTGGCCATGGATCCCAGTTTCGCGCTGGCCTACGCCGCCTGCGCCAACGCCTGCGCCATGTTCTACTGCAATTTCAGTCGCGATCTGGTGTGGGTGGAACGCGCGCGCGAAGCTTCCGGCAAGGCCGTAGCTCTGCGCTGGGATCTGCCGGAAGTGCAGGTCAGCCAGGCCTGGGTCCTCTACGCAGCCGACCTGCATGACGAAGCCGTGCGCATGGTCAAGAAGGCCATCGAACGCAAACGCGACTGCGAGGGCGCGTACTATTTGCTGTGCCGCTCCCTGTTTGCGTCGGGGCGCCACCAGGAAGTTCTCGACGTTGCCGAAGCGGCGATTGAAGCGAGCGGTGACGACTACAACGTTTATGTGCCCATCCTAAACTCGACGGGCGCGGTGCACAAAGAAGAGGCCAGGCTCAATATGTCGCGGAGATTTATCGCCGCGCTCGAGAATCATTTGAAGCAAGTGCCCGAGGATCCTCGGGCGCGCGTTTTGCTGGGCGTCAACTACGCGCGAATGGGGCGCGAGGACGACGCCTTGCGCGAACTAAACCTCGCCACCACGCTGCGCGCCAACGAAGCCTCCATCCTCTACAACGCAGCTTGCGCTTATTGCGATATGAAAAGAAAGCCGGAAGCCCTGGATGCGTTGCGCAAGGCGTGGGAAGCTGGTTTTCACGATGCCGTGTGGGCGCGCCGCGATCCGGCGCTTCTCCTTCTTCACGGCGAACCAGAATTCGAGCGCTTGTATCCAGAAAGGCCTGCGGCGTCACCCGCTTCCGGTTCCCACTAGCTCGACCGGATCAGATCCGGCACTTTCTTTCATCTGCAAGTCGCTCGTGCCGGCGCTACCTGGGCAAGCAGTCTGCGTTCGTTGACTTGGCTACCGCACCAACCTAACATGTGCGCCCGATGGTCGATTCTTCCTCCATGATCGGCCGCACCATTTCCCACTTCCGCATCATCGAGAAGCTTGGTGGCGGCGGAATGGGTGTGGTGTACAAGGCTGAGGACGTAACGCTGCACCGATTTGTCGCCTTGAAGTTCCTGCCTGATGAGGTCGCTCGAGACCCACAAGCTTTAGCCCGCTTCCAGCGAGAGGCGCAGGCAGCTTCTGCTCTGAACCATCCGAATATCTGCACGATTTACGAGATTGGCGATGACAACGGCAAAGCTTACATCGTCATGGAATTTCTCGACGGCGTGACGCTGAAGCATCGGATCAGTGGCCGTCCGATGGAAATCGAAACAGTCCTCGATTTGGCCATCGAAATTGCCGACGCTCTCGATGCAGCACATGGAGAAGGGATCGTCCACCGCGATATCAAACCGGGAAATATTTTCGTAACTAGACGCGGACACGCGAAGATTTTGGATTTTGGACTGGCCAAGCAGACGCCCAAGCGTGAAGCCGCGGCCTCCGAGGCCACGCTCGCCATGGATGCGATGGCGGGAGTGAGCGCGGAGCATCTGACCAGTCCCGGCGCAGCGCTCGGCACCGTCGCTTACATGTCGCCGGAGCAGGCACGAGCGAAAGAAGTGGATGCGCGGAGTGATTTGTTCTCGTTTGGAGCCGTTCTCTATGAGATGGCCACCGGGCAGATGCCGTTCCGTGGCCAGAGTTCCGCGGTCATCTTCAACGCGATTCTGGAACGCGATCCAGTTCCCGCGATCCGCTTGAACCCTGACCTTCCGCCCAAGCTGGAAGACATCATCAACAAGGCGTTGGAGAAGGACCGCGAGACGCGCTATCAGGTTGCGGCCGAAATGCGCGCCGATCTAAAGCGGCTGAAACGCGATACGGAATCGCGGCACGGCGTACGAGCTAGTTCGGGGGCGGTAGTGGCGGCGCAGGATGCCGCCTCTCAAGTTGTCGCCCAGCAGCGCGTGGCATCATCGGGTTCCGTTCCGGCTGCTGGCTCATCGGTTGCCGTAAGCGTCGTCGAAGCTGCAGTCGCCGGAAGGGAAAAGCTCTGGAAGATTCTGCTTCCTGTCGCGGTTGTTGTGCTCGCCGCGTTGATCGCTGGTGGTCTCTACCTGCGGTCGCGCCACGCAGCGCCTCTGACCGAGAAAGACACCATCCTTCTCTCCGATTTTGTGAACACAACCGGCGATCCAATCTTCGACGATGCGCTTAAGCAGGCGCTGGCGGTTTCGCTCCAGCAGTCGCCTTTTTTGAGTCTGGTATCCGATGAACAGGTGCAAGAAACTCTGCGTTACATGGGGCGGCCATCGAATACGCCCCTCGCCCAGGACGTGGCGCGAGAGGTCTGCCAGCGCCTTCAATCGAAAGCCATGCTGACGGGTACCATCTCCGAACTCGGCAGCCAGTATGTAGTCACTCTCGAGGCCGTGAATTGCTCTACCGGCGCCTCCCTTGTGCGCGTCGGCGCCAACGCTCCCGCTAAAGATCAGGTTCTTCAGGCGCTTGGGAAAACTGCCGCAGATCTTCGGGGAAAACTAGGTGAGTCACTTGCTTCCGTTCAAAAATTCGACGCGCCGCTTCCGCAAGCAACCACAAATTCGCTGGAAGCATTGAAAGCGCTCAGCTTGGGCTTCAAGGCTGTCGATGAGAAAGGGAGTGCGGCAGGGATTCCCTTTTTCAAACGCGCCATCGAAATCGACCCCAATTTCGCGGGAGCATACTCAATTGCGGCGGCCATGTACGGCAACATTGGGGAATCTGCCCTGGCTGGCGAGTATGCCCATCGCGCTTACGAACTCAGCGACCGGGTTACGGAACATGAACGGCTTAGAATCTCGATTGATGAATCCTCCTATGTGACAGGAGACTTGGTGAAGGACGAGCAGACCGCTGAGCTCTGGAAGCAAACCTACCCGCGCGACCCGGGCGTCTATAACTATTCGGGCTCTGACAAAACGACTCGGGGTGACTATCAAGGCGGTCTTTTGGACTTTCAGCAGGGTCTTCGACTGGATCCAAACAGCTCGATTACCGTTGGCAACCTTGCGGATTCCTACCTCGCTCTGAATCGTTTGGACGAAGCCAAACTCGTTCTCGACCAGGGGCTGGGACACGGAATCGATCCCGAGGCGTTTGCTGACCGGTATTACTGCCTCGCCTTCTTGCGGAACGATACGCAGGCCATGCAAAAGCAGTTCGACCTGGCCATGGGCAAGCCTGGTTACGAGGACCTTTTGCTGTCTCTGCAATCAGATACCGAGGCGTACTCTGGCCGTCTGAAAAAGGCCCATGCCTACTCGCAGCGGGCGGTGGAGTCAGCCCAGCGCAACGCAACAAGGGAAGTTGCGGCTGGCTGGGCCGTGGACGAAGCTTTCCGGGAAGCTGAAGTCGGGAATTCTTCTCTTGCCCGGCAAGCCGCCGTCTCGGCCCTCCAACTCGCCCCTCGGGGCCGCTATGTGCAGGCTATTGCCGCGTTGGTTCTGCTGCGGGCCGGCGATGCCACGCAAGCACAAAAAATGGCGGATGATTTGGCAAGAAAATATCCCGAAGACACGATTGTGAATTCTTACTGGCTACCCGCAGTTCACGCCATCATGGAAGTCAACGGGCACAATTCCGCTTGGGCTCTCGAACTTCTTCGGGCTGCCGAGCCATACGAGCTTGGTGGCCTAACGCCTCCTGTGGGGCCGCTTAGTCCTGTTTATTTTCGTGGTTACGCATTCCTCGCCGCTGGCCAAGCAAAGGAGGCCGCGGCGGAGTTTCAGAAGATCCTCGACCATCGTGGCATTGTGCTGAACTCGCCCATCGGCGCGCTCGCCGAAGTTGGATTGGCGCGTGCCCTTGCCTCTGCAGGCGACAAGGAGGCCGCGCGCACTGCCTATCAAGATTTCCTCGCCCTCTGGAAAGACGCCGATCCCGACATCCCCATCCTGGAAGAAGCCAAGGCGGAATACGCCAAGCTGCAATAGTTCCGAGGCTGTCTCGCTCTTGCAATTTCCCGCGCTCCGGCGGCGCTGGCGCGCGAACCGTCTGTGTTCGTTGACTTGGCTGTAGGCGCGACCTAAGATTCGGCGGACATGCCGGACTCGCAACCTATGATCGGCCGCACTGTCTCTCACTACCGCATCATCGAGAAACTCGGTGGTGGGGGCATGGGCGTGGTTTACAAGGCTGAGGATGTGAAGCTCAGCCGCTTTGTGGCCCTCAAGTTTCTGCCCGACGACGTGGCCAAAAATCCGCAGGCGCTCAACCGCTTCGAGCGCGAGGCCAAGGCCGCGTCGGCGCTGAATCATCCGAACATCTGCACCATCTACGAAATTGACGATCAGCACGGCGAAGCGTTCATCGCCATGGAATTTCTGGACGGGCTGACGCTGAAACATCGCATTGCCGGCCGCCCGATGGAGACCGAAGAAATTCTGTCACTGGCCATCGAAATCGCCGATGCGTTGGACGCCGCGCACGCCGAAGGCATCGTCCATCGCGACATCAAGCCCGCCAATATTTTCATCACCAAGCGAGGCCACGCCAAGATTCTCGATTTTGGGCTGGCAAAGACCGTGCCTTCCGCGTCTTCGCTCTCGATGTCGGCCACCCACGCTACAGCCGATGCGGTAGCTCCCGAGCAACTGACCAGTCCGGGCAGCACGCTCGGCACCGTTGCGTATATGTCGCCGGAGCAGGTACGGGCAAAGGAATTGGACGCGCGCAGTGATCTATTTTCTTTCGGCGCGGTGCTCTACGAGATGGCCACGGGCACATTGCCGTTTCGCGGAGAAAGTTCGGGAGTCATTTTCAAGTCCATCCTGGACGCGGCGCCAATTCCGCCCGTGCGCCTGAATGCCGATGTGCCCGCTGAACTCGAGCACATCATCGCCAAGGCCTTGGAGAAAGACCGCGAGACACGCTATCAGCACGCCTCTGACATGCGCGCCGATCTGAAGCGATTGAAACGGGAAAGCGATGCCGGGCGTTCGGGCACCACCGCGGTAGCCGCTGCCGACTCGCGTGCGCCCTCGTCCACTGCCGCGGTCGTTACTCCCTCCTTGGAGCGGATTGCTGCCCGTGCGGAAATCCGCGAGGAGCTGCGGCGGGAGAGTGAAGCCGCGCATGCCTCCGGCAGTTCCGTCGTCGCTGCGGCCAAGCAGCACAAAGGAGCGCTCATCGGCGGAGTTACCGCTGCACTTGTCGTATTACTCGCGGCGGGATACGGCGTCTACTCGCTACTTGCCAACCGGACCGTTACGATTCCATTTCAAACCTTTGACGCCGCGCAAATCACCAACTCGGGCAAGGCTGCTGCCGCCGCAATCTCTCCGGACGGGAAGTACGTCGTCAGCGTGATGAACGACAATGGGAAACAAAGCCTCTGGCTTCGCAACGTGCCCACCGGCAGCAACACTCAGGTTCTCGAACCCGATCCTTTTGCCATCCGCAGCCCCGCGTTTTCGCAGGACGGAAACTACATTTTCTACCGCAAAGCGGCGGATGTCAGCCAAAACGTATTCCGCGTGTATCGAATGCCGGTACTTGGCGGCATGCCGCAACTCTTGGCGCAAGATGTCGATATCGGCCCAACATTTTCACCAGACGGTAAGCGCATGGCGTACATACGTGGGAACGATCCAGAACCCGGCAAGTATCGGCTCCTATCCGCGAATCTGGACGGGAGCGACGAGAAAATCCTCCAAATCGCTCCGCTTCCTCAGCCAGACAATCTCTCCTGGTCGCCCGACGGAAAGCGCATCGCCTTTATTTCGTATTCCCAGAGTAACGCTCTGGGACAGCTCAGCATCTTCGAGATTGCAAGCGGGAAAGACACTCCGCTCACGTCGTTCCCGGACAGAGTCTTCTTAGACTTGGCGTGGACTCCGGACGGGCGGGGTCTTCTCGTGAACTATCGTTCCTCGGGTGCAGCCAACCGGCAAATCGGCTTCGTCTCTTATCCCGGCGGTAGTTTCCAATCACTCACCAACGACATCCACGGCTATCGAACGCTGAGCCTTTCGGGCGACGGCAAAGCAATGGTCTCGGTTCAACAGCAGGAGACGGATACAGTCGCGCTGCAACCAGCGACAGCGAATGGAGCCTCTACAGCGCTATCAGGTCTCCCCAACCAAGCCGAACTTCGTGGTGTGGGCTGGGACAGTCATGGAGAATTACTCGTTACCACGACGACTTCGATCCTGCGTATGTCACCCGACGGCAGTCGGCAAACTACCCTCCTGAGCGACCCGTCTGAAACGATATACTGGTCGTCGGTTTGCCCTCGAGGCGGTCCCATTCTCTTCAGCACGTATCTTCGGGACGGAAAGACCTCCTACAACATCTGGCGTGTGGATGCAAATGGGTCTCGTCCAAAGCAGCTCACGAGCGGCAAGGATGAAGAGTGGCCACTCTGCTCGCCGGATGGAGCCTCATTTTACTACGAGGATAACGCCACGAGCTGGATTATGAAGATGCCCATCGACGGAGGATCTCCGGAACTCATCAAGGCTGGCGTAGTTCCCACCGGTTTCATGGAAGGCGCAGCGAACCTTTCGCTAGACGGCAGGTGGATGCCGGAGATCGAGTCGATATTGGACCCGGCCACGCAAACGAGCACGCACAAAGTTGCTCTCGTTGATGTAGCTACGAACTCTGAAGCTTCTGTGAAATATATCGAGCCCCGCGCCGATATCGCTCTTCCCATCGCCATCACTCCCGATGGCAAGGCCGTGGCTTACACCATCGTCGAAAACGGCGTCGGCAACGTTTGGGTGCAGCCTCTCGACGGCTCGCCGGGTCATCGCTTGACGAATTTCACGTCGGATCAAATCCGCACGTTCCAATTTTCTCCTGACGGAAAGTCGCTCGCCGTCGCCCGCTTCCACGTCGTCTCTGACGTAGTCCTCCTGCGCGACACCCGAACGCCGTCTCAGTAGTCGCGTCTCCCGCAATTCAGGCGTTCGCGCCAGTCTCTGACGAGCCCGGAGGGCCAAAAAAGTGGGCGAGTCTGCAATTTTCATCTTGACACGTATATATATTGTATGATATAGATAGCGCCATGACTGACGCTGATTCTCAAAGGTTTATTCCCCTCAAACCTCAGTGGTTTCACATCTTGCTGTCTCTCGCGGCCGGAGAGCAGCACGGCTACGGCATCATGCAGGACGTCCTGCAACGCACCAACCACAAAGTGCGGCTGTGGCCCGCAACGCTCTACGGATCGATCAAGCGGCTGATCGAAGCCGAACTGATCGAAGAATCCGACGAACGGCCCGCGCCGGAATTGGACGACGCGCGCCGCCGCTATTACCGGCTGACGCCGCTCGGCAAGCGCGTGCTCGACGCGGAATGTGAGCGCCTGCAGGAATTGGTTCGCAGCATTCGCGTAAAGCAAGCATTCGCGACTGAATGAAAGGTGACGCGATGAGCGACGACGGCATGAATCTCGCGCTGCGGATCTACCGGCGGTTGGCGCAAGCTTTCCCGCACGAATTCAAACTGGCATACGGCCCGGAGGTGATGCAACTCGGGGAGGACGTCGTCGAAGAGATCGCCAAAAGGCATGGCGTCGCGGGGCTGATCCGGCTCATCGTGGATATCGCCATTCGCGTGCCGCTCGAGTATCTGAGCGAAATGCGCGGCGATATGCGCTATGGATGGCGAGCGCTGCTCAAGTCGCCGGGATTCGCGCTGGTCGGCATCATTTCCATGGGACTCGGCATCGGGCTCACCACAAACGTGTACAGCTCGAAATGGGAGATGCTCTTTCGCGAGTTGCCCGCAGCGGCGAATGCCAAACGCCTCGTCATGCTTCAGGCCTCGGCGGATGGCGATCTCGCGCCCGAATCGTATTACTACGTCGAGCAGTATCGCGAGCAAAAAAGTCTGTTCACCGGCGTCGCCGCGTTCAAGACTAGCGTCCCGTTCAACGTCACCTTTCAAGGCGACCTGAACGCGAAACCAGAACGCGTCTTCGGTCAAATTGTATCGCCCGATTATTTTTCCGTACTCGGCGTCCCGGCGCAGGCTGGACGGGTGCTGAACGCCGGACTTGACAAGCCTGGCGACGCGCCCGTCGTGGTGATCAGCGATCGTTTCTGGCGCAATCGCCTCAATTCCTCTCCCAACGCCGTCGGCCAAATCCTTCGCCTCAATGGGCAGATCGCCACCATCGTGGGAATCACGCCGCAGAATTTCAATGGCGCCCTCGCGGTGAATCCCTCGGAGCTGTTCGTCCCAATCACCGCGCCGGCCGCGCTCGCTCCGGAACTCGCGAACGACGTGCTGCATCAGCGCTACGCCCGGGAATTCCTGCCCATCCTGTGCCTCGCGCCCGGCGTCTCGATTGACTCCGCGGAAGCGGCGCTCGACGCGATCACGCGGCGACTCGACGAGCAGGATCCCTCAGCCTTACCGCGCACGGACAAAGGCCGAAGCATCGTATTGCTTCCCGCCGGCACCAACTTGCCGATCCCACGGAAAATCAAGCCCGTGTTGATCGGATTCTTCGTTGCGCTGATGGGCCTGGTGATCACGCTGGCGTGCATGAATCTCGCGAATATGCTGATCGCGCGCGGCGCCAATCGCCGCAAGGAGTTCGCGATTCGTCTGGCAGTGGGCGCGAGCCGCTTCCGCCTGATCCGGCAGATGATCAGCGAAGGCATCTTGCTTTCTCTGCTGGGCGGCGTCGCCGGTTTCGCGCTCGCGTACGGCCTCTCGGTATTGAACTCGCACTTCACGCCGCCGATGACGGTGCCGATCGAATCTAGTTTCGACTTGGATTGGCGCGCCGGCGTTTTTGCGTTCGGCGTCGCCATCCTCTGCGGCATCGGATTCAGCCTGGTTCCCGCGCTGCAAGCGACGAAGGCCGAAGTCGTCCCGGCGCTCAAAGAAGGCTCGGCGCTGCGCTTGCCGGGACATCGCCGCTTCGGTCTGCGCAACGTGCTGATGGTCGCGCAGGTTGCGGCATCGCTCATGCTGCTGCTGATGACCGGCTTCCTCGTCATCGGAATCAGCAAAGGCACCAGCCTCGAAACCAAATTCGATCCGCACACGATGTATCTGGTGACTCTCGATCCGGTGCGCGACGGCTACGCACCTGAGAAAACGCAAGCTCTGTTCGAGAAACTTACCGAGCGGCTCAAGGTCGCTGGCTCGGTGAGCAGCGTCGCGTTGGCTGCCGAGCCGCCGTTCTCCTCCGGAGTCGAACCCACGCCGATGAGCGCGGAAGGCTCGCCGGATTCCTCGCGCGTGCAGCAGCAAGTGGTGGAGGAAACCGTCGGCGCGGGATATTTCGCCGCGCTCGACGAGCCGATGCTGGCCGGCCGCGAGTTCGAGGAGCGCGATCAACGCAGCCAGCCGGACGGAGCGGCGACGATCGCGTTGCCCGCCGTGCTGAATGAGCGCGCCGAACGCAAATTTTTCGGAAATCAGAATGCCATCGGCAAACGCATTCGGGACAACAGGCAATCCTATGAAGTGGTCGGCGTGATCCGCGACATGAAGGATGTCGAGGGCTTCAGCCAATCGATTATTTATTTGCCGCTTACGCCTCGCGATTTTGCGCGGCCGCCTGCCGGAGGTATGACCATTCTGATCCGCTCGGATGCCGGAGCGGACGCGCTGAGCGGCATTCGCAACGAGATCGCGTTCATCAATCCCAATCTGAATATCTTCAATGTGCAAATGCTCAGCGCTTACCTCGATCGCAGCCGCGCCTCTCTGCGATTCTCCGCTCAAACCTACGGCGGCATCGGAGTGTTCGGCTTGATCTTGGCCGCCATCGGGCTCGCCGGAGTCACGGCCTATGCCGTGGCGCAGCGGCGCAAGGAAATCGCCATCCGCACGGCGCTGGGCGCGAGCCGCGCGCAAGTGCTGCGCCTGGTCCTGCGCGAAGGCGCCGCGCTGGTGAGCGTCGGCACGGTCCTCGGATTTTTGGGCGCGATGGCGCTGGCAAAAATACTTGGGGCGCTGGCGAGCCTGTTCGTCGACGCACTCACGGTCGGCACGACCGATCCGCTATTGCTGATCGGCGCGCCATTGCTGCTGGCCGCAGTGGCGATGCTCGCGTGTTACGTGCCCGCACGCCGTTCAGCGCAGATCAATCCGCTGGCAGCCCTGCGCGAAGAATAGCGCGGCTGCCGGTTCATCGCCGGCGTCCGTTGCCAACTTGCCGCCAAATTCGGCAAAGAATGAAAAGTCAAAGGCAGGGCCGAAAAGCCCCACCCTTCGCTAAACTCCGGGTCCGGGCTGATGATTCAGCCCGGTGATTGGCAACGATGGGCCACCCCTAAAATCGGCACCGCACGGATAACTCACGGAATGGTAGAGTGCCTCTCGGCACGCATGAGCTCCGCTCCGGAAGGTACGGAGGGCCGGGAAAGGGTGGGCCACCCGCCCGGCCGTTCTGATGATAGGATGAGCGGCCGTGCGGCGATATCGTTTGCGGCGCGCGCACTGGAATTGGCGCCGGCGGCCGGTCCGGATTCGTCCACATTCACAAACTAGATTGAAGGAGATGCTCATGAAGTTCATGCGTTTGGTTCTCACTTGCGTGCTTGTACTTGCATGTAGCGGTGTCGCGCTGGGGCAAGCCAAGCCCGCGGAAAGCCGCAGCGTTTCGCAAATCATGGATCGGGCCGTCGGCCAAGTGGAAGGCGAGTTCTTGCCTGCCGCCGACGCTATGCCGGAAGACAAGTATTCGTTTGCGCCCACGACCGGAGAGTTCAAGGGCGTTCGCACTTTCGCTCAGCAGGTCAGGCATGTGGCGGCCGTCAACTACATGATCGGAGCGACGATTCTCGAGCAGAAGCCGCCCGTTGAACTCGGCGGCGAAAGCGGGCCGGAATCCATCGCCAGCAAAGCTGACATCATGAAGTTTGCCAAGGACTCGTTTGCGTATCTTCACAAAGCGCTGGCCAGCATCAACGAAAAGAACCAGACCGATCAGGTGAAGAATCCGTTTGGCGAGGGCAAGGTGACTCGTCTGGGAATCGCGACGGTCGCGCTAACGCATCCCATGAATCACTACGGCCAGATGGTGGAATACCTGCGGATGAATGGAATTATTCCGCCCGCGAGCCGAGGTCAGTAGCCGCTGTGCTACTGGCTGCGCTATTCGTATCGCAGCGCGACGAGCGGATCGACGCGGATAGCGCGGCGCGCGGGAATGTAGCAAGCCAGCAGCGCGACGCCGATTAGGAGTATGGCTACACCTGCGAACGTCAAAGGATCTGCCGGCCGCACGCCGTAAAGCAATCCGGCCATCAAGCGCGAGACGATCAGCGCGCAAACCAGCCCGACCGCCGCGCCGGCGATCGCCAGCCGCAATCCTTGCCGCAGCACCATTCGCAGGATGGCGCGCTGCTGCGCGCCAAGCGCCAGCCGAATGCCGATCTCATGCGTGCGCTCGCTAACAAGAAACGAAATCACGCCATAAATTCCAAGTCCGGCAAGAAGCAGCGCAGTGAGCGCGAACAGGCCGACCATTTCCATCGAGAAGCGCCGCTCCGAAAGCGAAGCGGATACCGCTTCATCCAGCGTTTGCGCGCCGAATACCGGAAGACTGGGATCGACGGCCTGCACTTGCTCGCGCAGTTGCACGGGAATCGCAGCCGTGTCCATCCGCCCGCGCAAAAATATGGCCAGATCCTTCGCTCGCCGCTGAAATGCGCTCAAAAAGATTTCCGGAACGGGCGCTTGCGCCAGCGATTCGGTGCGTGCATCCGCGATCACGCCGATCACCGTGATCCACGCAGAATCCGCGGGCCGTTTGAAGCGTTTGCCCAGCGCATCCGCATTGGGCCAGTACTTGCGCGCGAGCGCCTCGTTAATCACCGCAACTTGCGGCGCGCTGTCGTTGTCCATCTCGGTGAACAACCGGCCGCGCAGCAGCGTCATGCCCAGCAAGTGGAAATATTCCGGCGTCACGGACGCGCGATTAACCAACGGTACCTGGTTGTCTTGAGTCTCGCGGCCTTCCCGCATCAACGGGAATGGATTTAGATCTCTCCAGCCATGACCCAATGGAACAGCCGCCACATCGCCAATGGCGATTTCTTCCACGCCGGGCAGCGTCCTGCCGCGACGAATTATTTCGTGCAACAGCGTTGCCTCTTGCGCGGCGGTGAGATAGGGATCGGTATCGGGATCATTGGGCACCGGCAGCCAGGTGCGCACGGCCATGATGTTTTGCGGATTGTATCCCGGCCGCACTTTCAACAAATCCCAGAAGCTGCGCAGCAGCAGTCCCGCAGCAATCATCAGCACCAACGAAAGCGCAAATTCCGTGACCACCAGCACGCGCCGCGTGCGCGCTTGTTCGCCGGAGCCGGTCGAGCCGCGACTTTCCTGTTTGAGCATGGGAATCAAATCCGTCCGCCCGGCGTGCCACGCGGGCGCCAGTCCGAAAATCGCGCCGGCGGCAAGAGAAGCGACGAGCGCGAAAAGCAATACGGACCAGTTAATCGAAATTTCATTGAGCCGCGGCAAGCTTTCCGGCAGAAACTGCAGCAGAAACGCCTTCGTGCAGAAGAGAATCGCCAGGCCAACAATTCCGCCGGCCAGTGAAAGCAGCAAGCTTTCGGTGAGCAGCTGCGACATCAGCCGCGAGCGCGCTGCTCCGAGCGCCTGCCGCACCGCCATTTCGCGTCCTCTCGCGCTCGCGCGCGCCAGCAGCAAATTCGCAATGTTCACGCAACCAATCAGCAGCACCAATCCCACCGCGCACAGCAGCAGAATCAGCGACTGGCGAACGTTGCCGACGACTCGCTCCTTGAGCGGCAATAAGCGCACCGTCCAGGCGCTTTGCCGCGGATAATCCGTCGGGAACTGTTTCTGCAACGCAGCCACGAGCGCGTCCACCTGGCTCTGCGCCGCGGCGATCGTCAGTCCGGGCTTGATTCGCGCGATGGACGCCTGAAGGACGTGGTCGCTGCGCATCGGCGGCGGGGCAGGGGGGCCGGCAAAGCCCGACGCCAGCCACATTTCGACGTTCTGTTCCTCCGCGGTGCGTCCCGGATCGTGATAACCGGCGGGCATGACGCCGATCACGCGATACAAATCGTTGTCCAGCCGCAGACTTTTGCCCAGAATTCCTGGATCGGCCGCGAAAGCCCGCTTCCACAGGCCGTCGCTGACCAGCGCCTCGAGAGTAAATCCGGGCGTCTGATCCGCGGGATCGAAAGAGTGCCCCAACTGCGGCTTCACGCCCAGCAGCGCAAAATAATTCGGATTGACGTTGAGAAACGTGATGCGCTCGGGCTGCGACGAGCCAGTGAGATTCACGTCGCCGCCGCCGATGGTCGAAACGTATTCAAAAATTCCGGAGCGCTGGAAATCGTGCAATTCGGGAACGGACATGCCCACGTCCTGCGCGCCCACACCGGGAAGATCATCCTCGATGCTCACGAGTTGCTCGGGCTGCGGGTAGGGAAGCGGGTGCAGCAGCGTGGCATCCACGACGCTGAAAATCGCGGTGGTCGCGCCGATGCCCAGCGCAATCGTCAGGATCGCGATGGCGGTGAAGCCCGGCGATTTGCGCAACATGCGCGCGCCGTAGCGGATGTCGTGCCAGAAATGATCCCAGCCGAGCCAGCGGCCGGATTCGTAGAAGCGTTCGCGGGAAAGCGTCACGTTGCCGAAAGTGCGCCGCGCTGCGGTGCGCGCCTGCTCGTAGCTGAGCCCTTGTTCCTGCAAGCGCGCCGTCTCCAGCTCGATGTGGGCATCGATTTCGGCGCTGAAGTCGCTGGCATTCCGCTTGTGTCGGAACATGGCTAACCCTCCTCGGACTCCAGAATGCGTCCGATCGCCGCCGCCAATCGATTCCACTTGGTAGTTTCTTTGCCGAGCTGCTTGCGGCCCGCAGCGGTGAGTGAATAAAATCGCGCCTTGCGATTATTCGCGGAGGTTCCCCATCGCGCGGAAATCCACCCGCGCTCCTCAAGCCGTTGCAGCGCAGGATAGAGCGCCCCATGCTCGACCAGCAGCTCTTCATCCGACGTCTGCTGGATCGCCCGCGCGATGCCCTGCCCGTGCTGCGCCCCGAAAATCAACGTGCGCAGAATCAGCAGGTCCAGGGTCCCTTGCAGCAATTCCAGCCGTTCCGTTCCTTGTTGGGTAGACATTTTACCCGAGTATCCCCCCGCTCGGGTAAGATGTCAACCTGAAAAAATGTAGCTCAGGTCTTCAGACCTGAGGCCGTTGTCGGTTGATTTGTACTAACACCGAAAAGCCAGGTGCCGGAATTCTCGCGCGTTGTGGGAAGCGTGAGCTCTATGAGTCCGTAGAAGATCCTAGAATCTTTGTCAGGGCACGACTTCAGTCGTGCCGCAAATGCCCTCAAAACCGATACGGCTTTAGCCGCTGAGGGGTCTCCTCTCCCGCCTTTGACTTTTTTCTGCCGCTAGCGCCTCAGCACTTCAGAGGGGCTCTACGCATTTCGGTGGCATCCCTCGTCCGCCAGAAATATGGCGGACGAGTGAAAAAGCGCTTCCGCGCCTTATACGTCTCAATGGTCTGTATGGGCAAGCGCTCCGGAAAACGCTTCGCCTTAGAACGTGCGCTTTAGCGCTCGAGAGTGGCAGGAATCCGTCACCCTCAAAGCGCAATCACATGACCCAGGAGCGCCATTAGGAAGAAGTTGAAAACCTCGCCGGACTCTATATGATCGAGGTCGTAAGAACCCTCCACGATTCCCGGCAAAATCTCTCGGTATCGAATGTGCATCTCTCGTCCGCCCGGCTCATACTCCACCTGGAAAAGATTCTTCTGAACGATTGGAAGAATGTTCTTGTCTGCTGAAAGATACGTGACCGTCGCCGTTTTGGATTTGTCAGGGTCGAAGCTAAATGTGAGGCCGATTGCCTGGTCGTCACGCAGAGTTAGATAGCTCTTCGCTGCGAAAGGCGAAGTCGGGTCCGTTGATGCCCCCATCTTGTCGTAATGCCGCACGGCCCAGAAAGCGGCATTTCGATTTACGTATTTCCATTCCGGGAGATTCTCTGGCAGAGCTCTTTCGCCTCGCTTGCCATTTATTCTCGCCAGGACTTCCCGAAGATATTCTTCGTTCGTCGCCGCGACTGCTATATTCGGTTTGGGAAATGCTACGAACGTTGTCCAAGTATCTTCCTCCAATTTTTCCTGAAAAACTGATACTTGTTGCCCTTCAATCTGTTCCGTTCTCAAAGTCGCGCTCGACGAATCATTCCGAAACGAATCCACACTTGCAGTAATATCTCCGGCGAAGACAACAATGCCGCACCCCTGAAATGGTCCTTCGCCCAATCCAGTTGGAAAACGAAAATTCCGCGATCCCTCAAGAGCTAAGAGCACTTTCTCCTGGCGTAGATACTTGCTCATGAATCCCTTTTTGAAGCCGATAAGCGCCACAGGAATGCTTCTGAACGTGTCGGCGATTTCATCCGAGCCGTTCCCATTGGGTTTTTCGCGCGGGTCCCAACTCAGATCGGGCACAAGAAAGGGGCCATTTGCTGCCGAGACGGTCTCCGTATCAGATGGAAGCCAGGAAAGCGCCTGCTCGACAAGCTGCGAAGGCGCGGCAATCCCCGCCGGAGCCGCCAAGTCTCGCGGCGGCGGCGGTGACGGCGGACGCTGCGTTGCGGACTCTTCATTGCCCGCGCAGTTGCCGTTGCACCCGGTAGAAACTCCTGCCTTTGGGACTCGATACAACTGAACGATTGGACCGGATTTAACCGCCAAGAGATCGCCATTCGGCGAGAGCGCCAGCCCTCCCCAGCCAAACCGCGTATCACCTGACCCCGTGAAAAAGTTTGGGCTCGAACTGTAGTGCGGCGTAACACCGACCGTCAGGATCGGCTCGTCGGCATCCAAGCCAAAAACGCGTGCCAGCAGTTTCTCGGGATCTTTGTTGCGGCCCGAGCCCCAGTGCTGCGTCGGCAACGCAAACCTAGTGCCGTCACTCGATGCAACGACAGGGCCGTCTGCCTTCTCTAGTCCGAGATCGAATTGGTGGAGAATCGTTCCGTTTGTCGAAACCATGAAAAGTTTCTCGACCGGTCCGCACTGAAACAAGGCCATCGTTTCTTTGTTTATGAAACTCCCGTCACCGCAAAACCAGTCTCTCCCCTCGACCACACGTCTCGGCTCCGTGTCCGGCGTCCTGACAGAAATCGATTGGAGCGTCCTCGCAGCAATTTCATCGCCCCATAGCATCTGGTTGGGCTGCGGATACGACTTCCAGGACTTGAGCACCGTCAGTCCTTCGGTTTCGATCAAATCGAATTGCTCACTCCACTGGCCCGCCACCAATTGCATATTGCCGAGCAAAACTGTTTCTCCCGAAGGGCTGACAATTCCTTCTATGCCTGATTTGGAGGTGTATTTGGCGATGATTTTGAAATCGGGCGAATAAAGCGAGAGCGTATTTCCGATCGCGACAATGAAACGACCGTTCGTCGCAGGAAACATTTGCGCGCCGTTTTCACCGGGCGCCAAAGGCCGCTCGAACTTTTTGAGGAATTCTCCGTTCTCAGCGTTAAAAAATGCCGCCACCAGCCGGAAGCGGTCTGATGAAGAGAATTTGCGCTGTTGGGATGCGGCTCCCGAGGGATCATCACGAACGATAAAAAATGCCGCGACTACGTTCGATTCCGTGAAAAACACCCCTTGCTCCCAGGTCCACTGTCCTTCGAGATCTGCCGGTCCCCAATAAATCGGTGGTCTTCCCTGATAACCGAATTTCGTCAGATCAACTTCCCGCGCCGTTTGAGGTGGCTTGCTCTGGGCAAACGTTTTTGAAGGTCCGGACGGATGCAGATGATAGAAAATTCCCGCTAGAATGAATCCGAGAATTCCGAGGGTGACGACAGACCGCGCGTTGGCAGTCATAATTAACGGACCTTTGACAGTCAATCTTTACAACCTTGAATAAAGTATCTCTTATATAACATATTACATCAGAAGGGAACGGAGCGTTGCTCTGGCGGGTGGTCCAGCCTTTTCCGGCGGGTTTGCTCTGGCGGGTGCCCCACTGTTCCCGATTTGTGGGAAGGGTGGGGGTATCGGCCCCGCCTTTGATTATTCTTTCGTAGGGGGGCGGGTTCACGCCGCCCCCGGGGTGGCATTGGGTTTTGAAATTCGATCCGGGGGCGCTGGAGAAACCCAAGGCCAAACCGGGCCTTCGCCTAGGCGGACCGGCCCCTACGACGGATCGGGACTGTTTCGATACCTTCACAAAACTGTTGACAAGTTGGTACTCTTGTGATACAAAAAGTCGAGTAGTGCGCAGTCCCTAAGCGCGGGGCCGGGTCCGGGCTGATGATTCAGCCCGGAGTCAACCTTGAGCCTGCTACAAGCTTGCCCGGAGCCAAGCCCGGCGAGTGACCGGGTCCGGGCTGATGATTCAGCTCGGCGATTAACTACGTCTCCGCGCCAGATAGAGTTCCGTCAGGTCACCACTTTTTGCCGTGAAGGAGGTCGAAGGGTAGTCATGCCGCAAGTGCTGCAAAATCAATATGGCTGTAGCCGCTGAGGGATCGCCACTCGGAACGCCGACATCGATTTCTAATCGCGTGCGAAATTATTAGAAATCGCCGTAAGTTTGTGAAAACAAAGAACAGATGCCGTTTCTAATCGCGTGAAAACGGCCCTTTTTAGCGCACCAAAGCCGACCGCAAGCACTCAGCCGCGGAATGCAAGTCGCGGGCCTCGCGAACAATTGTAGGCGCAAGCAGTCGGAAGTCGGAGGTTGGATCGGGCGGGGGAAAAGTCAAAATCCCCATGCGCGATTGCGGCGTCCGCCTAGGCGAAGGCACCCCGTTCTAATCGAGACACGAAATTATTCAAAACGGGGCTAAGTGCATGAAAACAAAAGAAGGAGGCACGGTCTAATCGAGACAAAAACGCGCTTTTTTTATAGCGGGGAGAAATGAAATACCCCCACGCGCAACTTCGACGTCCGCCTAGGCGGAGGCACCCGGCGCCGTTATCGGCCTAGCGTCTTGCGGATTTTGGCCAGGTGATGCCAGCTATGCCGTAGAGCGTGATCCTCGATTACGAATTGGGCGGTGACAGGGGCGCCGAAGCTCAGCGAGAACGCAGCGGCGCGATCCAACTCTTCATCCGTGAGCGCGCGTACTGCGGCGGCGGCGTCACGACTGTTGCGGCGCAAGAGTTCGATGGCTGCGGCCTTCGTTACGCCGGAATTTTCCCGGGCGTTCTTCTCGTTCAACTGGGCGACCGCCTCCCAGGTGACTTCCGTGACGGCTTTGCCGCCGGCGATGGCCCGCGCGAGATCGATTTCGATCGGGTACACAAGGGCGACATGGTGCACGATGGCGCCGATGGAACGGCGGTCGGTGGACGAGACCGGTGCAAGCCATTCCGCTGCGGAGAGTCCTTCGGCGAAAGCGGCCAATCCGGCAGCGCCTTCTTCGATGCGACCCGCGAGTAATTCAGCACGACGACTCATGGAGCCTCCAGTTGAGCGTGTTGTGGTGGTGAGCAGGCCAGATTCTGTACTGGCCGGTGGATCTTTAGCAATGTGATTCACGGTCGACGGCATCTTTTTCGGAGGAATTGGATGCGCGGGCCTGGCGATGCGCTTCTAAATTGTGGCGAGTAGCGGCCACTTCCCATTGGAAACATTGCCGGCAGGCTCAACTTGACGGGGCGCGGCGGGGTGCCTTACGCTCGACGACTTCGCGGTGGACGGGGGAGGGGCGATTGGCGGAAACGGGCGGCGGAGTTGTGCGCGGCCGATTTACCGGAGAGGCGGCTCGGGCTGGAGAAATGCGTGCCGTCGTGACTTCACCAGCGGATGAAGCAATCTCGATGGTGAATCATTTGCGGCGCATGCTGATTTTTACTTTGTTG
This sequence comes from Candidatus Acidiferrales bacterium, assembly GCA_036833535.1. GTDB lineage: Bacteria > Acidobacteriota > Terriglobia > Acidiferrales > UBA7541 > Palsa-147. Next base: position 18,939 of record DAITPO010000016.1, read on the forward strand.
CTGACGGCGCCGGCGATTGCGCGCGCGCAGAGTTCCAGCGCGGCGCCTGCTTCGCAGCCGGCGCAGGATTTTCTAAGCTTGCCGTCGCAGGCGATTCATTATGGCTCGTGGGAACTCGGCGGCTTCGTGGGCGGCGGGCTTGGCGACGGCCACGACTCGAACACCGATTTCTTGTTTGGCGGAATCCGGGCCGGGCGCGTGTTGACGGATGATCATGGGCCTGGGGCGCTGCGCGGGAATTTTGAAATGCTGGGCGAAATTCGGCCGGTTTATGAGGTGCTGACGCCCGCCAACGGCCACGTATACGGCTTCCATTTCATGCCGATCATATTGCGGTGGAATTTCAAGGGCTGGAAGCGCATGTCGCCGTACGGGCAGTTGGCCGGGGGGATACTTTTCAGCACATCGCGATTGCCGCCTGGAGATACTTCCTCGGTGAATTTCACGCCGCAGGGAGCGGCGGGATTGAATATTTTTACGAAGCCTGGGCAGGCTGTGGCGATCGAGTTTGTGGAGTTTCATCATTCGAACGCGAATCTTGGGAACAAAAATCCTGGGTACAATGCGGGGTTTCTCTTCACGATCGGTTACATGTGGTTTCACGGTTGGCGGAAGTAGGGAAGCGTTCATCGAAGTAGACAGACGGACGCGCGTATCGTGTTTTGCAGTCCGCGGGTGTTGGGTGCGTTGAATTGAGTGAGAGGTCGGCGGAGGGCGCAGCAAGCCGCGCCCCTACGAAAGAAAAAGCAAAGATTGCTGCGTCTAAATCAATTCGCTTCAATCGGCTCGAAGTGAAGTTTTTGCACACCTAGAATTACGCAGGCTGCTTCCATCGATTGAACTACGTGTAGATTCGGGCGCGTGCTTTGTCCTTCCAGTTCGAACATGCGGGCCATTCCGAACATTTTCGGCGAGACAGCAATTACAAATCGCGGCAGCTCGGGATCGGGCATGATGGGGGACAGGCGAGCGAGTTCGCGCACCGTCTCGGGCGATACATCGAAGGCGGTGACGCCTGAAAAATCGGAGATGGCTGCTCGCGGGGGATTGCGCGAGACATATTCGGCGGAGACGCGGTAAAACTCTTTTAGCTCTTCGTCGGTGAGGCGCCCTTCGAGACGGCATCGCAGGATGCGATTGGTGGCGTCGAAATCAAAGAAGTAGGGCATGAGAACGCAGGCACGCGCCGCGCAAAAATATCCGAGAGCCCGTCGGAATTTACGAGCAAATTGGTGGAGCCGATGGGATTCGAACCCACGACCTCCTCGATGCCATCGAGGCGCGCTCCCAACTGCGCCACGGCCCCACCTGGGAAAGAACTACTGCTACTTTTATATCACCCCGGTTCGCGACGGGTCAAACTTGCGTGTTTTTCTATACGTAAGAGCATCATTTCGAGGGCTTTGCGACTCCAATAGTTAGCCGCTACGAGGGGCAGCGATGCAGACCTGGAAACCTGTTGTGCGGGCGGCGGGGGCTTTGAGATAGAGTCAGGTACATCCGCTTGGAGATTCGAACTAATTCGATTGTGGTATTGGGAGAGACGGCGCGGCTGGCGTTGCAGGCGCTGCGGTCGAATAAGCTGCGTGCGCTGCTGACGATGCTGGGCGTGATTATCGGCAGCGCTTGTATTGTGCTGGTTGTCACTGTTGCGCTGGCGGGGAAGCGCTACATCATTGCGCAGATTGAAGGGGTGGGCGCGAATCTTGTGTTTGCGGAAGTGATTCGTGCGGGAGGGGCGCAGACGACTACGCCTGCGGACGAAATATCGCTGGCGGACCGTGAGGCGGTGAAAGAGGGAATTCCGCAGGTGGTCGAGACGGCGGGCACGCGCGAGATTCCCATGGTCGTGGTCGTCGGCAGCATCGAACATCCGATCAGCCTTGTGGGCGTCACGGACGGCTTCGAGCAGATCCGGCATCTGGTGGTGGATCGCGGGCGGTATTTTGACGAAGACGACATGACCTCGCGGAGCAAGGTTTGCTTGATCACTCCGCAGCTGGCCGGGGCGGTTTTCCCGAACGAGGACCCGGTCGGGAAGGAAATTCACGTCGGCGAACTGGCTTTTACAGTGATCGGCGTATTCCGCGAGCGGATTGCGACATTTGGGCAATCGGAGATCACGCCTGAATCGGTGATCGTGCCGTTTTCGCTGATTCGTTATTACACCGGCGAGGAATACATCAAGACTTTTTACGCGCAGGCGGACAAGCCGGAAGACGTGGAGATGGTGACGCGGCAGGTGCAGGAAATATTGAATAGCCGGCACCGGTCGGAAGTGGAATATCGCGTGCAGAATCTGGCGTCGATTCTGGAGACGGCGCGGCATATCTCGATGGCCATGACGATTGTGCTGGTGGTGATTGCCATGATTGCGCTCGCGATCAGCGGAATCGGGATTATGAACATCATGTTGGTTACCGTGACAGAACGCACGCGCGAGATTGGGATACGGAAAGCGGTGGGAGCGAAGCGGGCGGCGATTTTGTACCAGTTTCTGCTCGAGGCTTTGATGATCAGCGGGACCGGGGCGCTGACTGGAATTGCAATTGCGGTGGCGATTCCTTTTTTGCTGGAAGCTCTTTTGAGTTTGTTTCCCGTTCCGCAAGATATCCACGTTCCGATTTCCTGGATATCTGTGGTGATCGCGTTCGTCGTGTCATGCTCGACGGGACTGATCTTCGGCTATTTGCCGGCCAATAAGGCGGCGCAACTGCAGCCGACGGATTCTTTGCGATATGAATAGAGGCGCTATGAGCAATTGGTTGGGAACAGTTGCGCAGAAGGTGAAGCAATTGGCGTGGGCCTCTGCCGTGCTGGCCGTCGTATTCACTGCCGTACTCGCCGCTTGCGCGCTGCCGGCGCGCGCGCAGGAATCCGGGCAGGGCTCGGATTCTGAGACACTGACGCTGAAGCGCGCGGTGACGCTGGCGCTGCAGAACAGCCATGATTTGATGCTGGCTCGCTTGCAATACACGGTCGCGGTGAATAAATCGAACCTAGATCGTGCCGAGTTCCGGCCGAACATCTATACGGGCGTCGGCGGGATTTACAGCAACGGAATCCCGCAGACGCCGGGCGGATCGGCGCCGTCGATCTTCAGCGTTTCTTACACGCAGCAACTTTTCAATCCGATATTGCGCGGGACGTATCGCGCCGATCAGGACCTGGCGAAGAACCGGCAACTGGAAATCGACCGCACGCGCGATGCGGTGATTATCCGGACGGCGACGACTTACCTGGACCTAGCCAAAGTGCGGCACGCGCTTGAATTGTTGCGCACCGAGCAGACGAGCGCGCAGAAGATTCTGGATTACACGCGGGAGCGCGCGGCGTCGGGTCTGGAGTTGCCACTCGAAGTAACGCGCGGGGAACTGACGATGGCGAAGATCGCGCACCAGATTCTACAGCTCGAAGGGCGGGACGACGTGCTGGCGGCGCAGTTGCGCGATCAACTGGCGTTGCCGGAATCGCGGACACTGGAGGTGGCGCCGGAGGAGCTGCCGGCCAGCGCGCAGGAATCGGTGGCAGAACTGGAGACACGTGCGCTGCAGAGCAGCGTGGACGTGCGCGAGGCGGAAAATCAGCGCAGCGCGCGCGAGCATTTGGTGAAAGGGGCGAAGCAGAGTTATTGGCCGACGGTTCAGCTCATCGGTGAATACAGCCTGCTGGCGAAATACAACAACTACGCTGAGTTTTATAACCATTTTCAGCGCAATAACATCAACGTAGGAGTACAGGTGCAGATTCCGATCTTCGCGGCGCGAACTTCGGCGGCGGTGGCGCTCGCAAAAAGCGAACTGGCGGAAGCTGATGCGGCGGTCGGGTCAAAACGGCAGGAAGTGCGCATCGAGGTGCGCCAAAAGGCGCGGGATGTGCGCGAGTTGGATGCGGGGCGCGAGGTGGCGCGGCTGGATTTGAAGCTGGCGCAGGAGACCTTGGCGATTACTCAGACGCGGTTCGAGCAGGGGCAGTCGAGCTTGCGGGAACTCGAGCAGGACCGGTTGACTGAGAGTGAGAAATGGGTGGAGTTTCTCAATGCGGATTTTGCGCGAAAGCAGGGGCAGCTTTCGCTTTTGCAGACGACCGGGCAGCTTGCTGCGGTGTTTCAGTAGTGGGCGAAAACCCCCACGCGCAAATACGGCGTCCGCCTGCGCGGAGGCACCCGGCGGGGCAACCGGGCAGGTTGCTGAGGTGTTCCAATAGTGTATAGACGCGACATCGCCCGGGGGTCGCGTTTGGGAGATGCGCGGCGAATCGAGTACAATAATAAGGTGTGTGCGTTGGGGGCCCAGCAACACACGCCTGATCTACAGTTTAGCAATTGAACGTCGGGGAGGATGAAAACTGATGACGTCTGTAATGAAGACGCTGCTATTGAATCCGCCTAGTTTTGAGAAGTTTGACGGCGGCGCAGGCTCGCGTTGGCCCGCGACGCGCGAGATCGAGTCCTACTGGTACCCGGTATGGCTGTCCTACGCAACGGGAATGCTGCCCGGTAGCCGGCTGCTGGACGCTCCGCCGCACCACGTAACGCCGGAAGAGACCGTCAAAATTGCCAAGGATTACGAGTTTGTGGTGCTGTTTACCTCGACCGTGGGCATCCGCAGCGACGTGAAGATGGCGCGCGCCATGAAGGCGCAGGATCCCAGCGTGAAAATCTGCTTTGTCGGGCCGCACGTGCAGA
>DAITPO010000016.1:23725-43848 GCA_036833535.1 Candidatus Acidiferrales bacterium
ATGAAGGCGCAGGATCCCAGCGTGAAAATCTGCTTTGTCGGGCCGCACGTGCAGATCAAGCCTTCCGAGACACTGCTGGAGAATGGGTCAATTGATTTCATTGTGCGCGGGGAATTCGATCATGCGGTGGTCGAGTACGCGCAGGGCATGCCGCTGAAGGATATCAAGAACGCGAGCTATCTGAAGGATGGCAAGGTGGTGCATAACGAGTCGCGGCCGCAACTGCATACCGAGGAACTGGATGCGTTGCCATTCGCGACCGACGTTTATGCCAAACACCTGAACATCGAGAATTACAACGTGCCATTCCTGTTGCATCCGTACGTGTCCTTCTACACCACGCGCGGATGCCCGGCGCTGTGCACATTCTGTTTGTGGCCGCAGACGCTTTCAGGGCATGCCTGGCGGGTGCGCTCGACGGAGAATGTGGCGCGGGAATTCGAGTCGGCGCACAAGCTATTCCCGCAAGCCAAGGAATTCTTCTTCGACGATGACACGTTTAATATTCGCAAGGATCGCGTCATTGACCTGTGCAAGAAAATCGAGCATGTGGGGCATCGCTGGTCCTGTACGGCGCGAGTGCACAGCGATTACGAGACGCTGAAGGCCATGGCGGATGCGGGGGCGCGGTTGCTGATCGTGGGGTTCGAGTCCGGCGATCCGCAGATTTTGAAGAACATCAAGAAGGGCGCGACTGTGGAGATGGCGCGCAGCTTCGTGAAGAATTGCAAGAAGGCCGGGATTAATGTGCACGGCGATTTCATTCTTGGGCTGCCGGGCGAGACCAAAGAGACGATCCAGAAGACCATCGACTTCGCCAAGGAACTCGACTGCGAGTCCATCCAGGTTTCTCTGGCGCACGCCTATCCGGGGACGGAGCTTTACAACATTTCGGCGCAGAGCGGCTTCCTGCACGGCGAAGCGATCGCCGATGACGGCGGCCACCAGCTTCCACATCTCGAGTATCCGGGCTTGACGCGCGAGATGATGATGAGCGAAGTGCATCGCTTCTACGACGAATACTTTTTCCGCCCGCGCGTGGCGTGGCGATTCGTGCGCGAGAGACTTTGGGACGCCAACGACCGTAAGCGGCTTTTCCACGAGGCTGTGGATTTTATGCGGCTGCGCGCGCAGCGGCGCAAGCTGGCGCGAAAGGGAATCGAGAAGAAGACGGTGGTCGCGGTACCGTCGCTCGAGCCGGTGACCTCGGGCGCCTCGGGGAATGAAGCCCATCGAGCATGAAACCTGAAGCACGTCTGCATCTAAAGACTTCGATTCTGATCTTCTTCGTGATCATGTTCGGCTCGTTGGGGAATATTTCTCTGAGCAAGGGCATGAAGCACGTGGGGACGTTTTCGAGCTGGCGGCCGGGCGACGTGATGCCGTTTCTGGCGCGGGCGCTGGAATCCGGCATGGTGTGGCTCGGGATTTTGTTGCTGATTCTGTTTTTTGTGGCTTACACGCTGGTGCTGTCGTGGGCGGATTACAGTTTCGTGCAGCCGGCGTCGTCGATCGGATATGGAGTGGTGGCGGTGCTGGGCTATTTTCTTCTCGGTGAGGCGGTCACTTCGACGCGTTGGATTGGAGTGGCGGTGATTTGCCTCGGGGTTTTTCTGGTGAGCCAGACGCCGCCGCGCACGACGGAGCAGGCGTGAACATGCGCGACGCCATTCTGCTGTTCGTGATCGTTTGCGGCGGGACGGGCGGGGAAATCGCCGTGGCGCGGGCCATGAAGCAGATCGGCGAGGTGCATGACTTTTCGCCGCGGAACATTTTCCGCGTGGCCATGCGCGCGGTGCAGCGGCCGTGGATGTGGTGCGGGATTGTGCTGATGGCGCTGGCTTTTTTCGCGCTGTTGGCGATTCTCTCGTGGGAGAACGTGAGTTTTGTGGTGCCGGTGACGGCGCTGAGTTATGCGGCCGGCGCTCTGGGTGGAAAGGTGCTTCTTGGCGAACGCGTATCAGCGGTTCGCTGGCTGGGAGTGGGGTTGGTTTGCGTGGGCGTGATGCTGGTTTGTCTGGGTTAAAGGCTTCGAATGAATGTTTGGCATGAGTTGCGATTTTTGATCTTGGTGCTTGCGGTGGCGCCGTTCGCTTACTATCTGGTGGCGACCGTTGCCGCGCTGCGCTTTTTCGGCGGCCACCGCGCTTTGCCCCGCGATTTCGCGCCGCCGGTCAGCATCTTGAAGCCAATTCGCGGGCTCGATCGCTACGCCTACGAAAATTACGCCAGCTTCTGCCGGCTTGATTATCCTGAATACGAGATTCTCTTCAATGTTGCCGACGAGCACGACGCGGCGATACCCATTCTCGAAAAACTGATGCGCGATTTTCCAGAGCGCTCGATCCGGCTGTTCGTTGGAGCTGAGCAATTGGGCTCGTCGAACAAGGTCAACAAGCTGTCGAATATGGTGAACGAGGCGCGCCACGACCTGGTGGTGATTAGCGATAGCGATATTCGCGTGGCGCCGGATTATCTTCGCGCGGTGGTCGCGCCGTTCCGCGATCCTCACGTAGGCGCGGTCACGTGTCTTTATCGCGGCATCGCCGGGAAGTCGTTCGGCTCGATCATCGAGGCGCTTGGGAATACCTCGGACTTTGCGGCGGGCGTTTTGATTGCGTGGCTTTTTCGCGGCGTGAATTTTGCGCTGGGCGCGACGATGGCGACAACGAAGCAGCGCTTGGCCGAGATCGGCGGATTTGAAGATCTCGTCGACCATTTCACGGATGATTACGAGCTGGGCCATCGGATTGCGGCACTCGGATACCGGGTGGAGATCGCGGCGCAGGCGGTAGACACCGTTTATCCCGAGACCTCGATGAAGGAATATTTCCGGCACCAGTTGCGCTGGTCGCTGGCCATCCGCCATGCCACTCCGGCTGGGTACGCGGGCCGCATCTTCGTGCACGGGTTCGCCTGGACACTGCTGGCTATGGCGGTGGCTCCCTCGCTGAAAATCGCTGCGGCATATCTGGCGGGCTATGTGATTTTGCGGTCGTTGATGGCCTGGACGGTGGGCGTTTGGGGCTTGCGCGATCCTTTGCTGCGCAGGAATATCTGGCGGCTTCCGGTACACGACGCTTGCGCGTTTGTTGTGTTCGTTTCGAGTTTCCTCACGCGGCGAGTCGAGTGGCGCGGAACGCTCTACTACATTCGAGGTAAGGAACTCGTCCCCGTTGCGCCCGAGCCGGAGCGCGCTCCGCTGCGCGGTTAACTGTCCCTTCTGCGAACCTCATTCTCACCGTTTCGAGACACTAGGTAGAAGCTACGTAGAGAGCGAAAGAAAGGCATAAGGGTGTGTTTTTGGTGCACCATTAAGCCCTTTATTTTCAGTCGCTTGGACTGCCACTCCGCTGGCATTTGACGTGCACAATGCATTCTCGGGGGCGGTACGCGCACGAGGGATTTCGCGGAGGGGGTCGTTGGAGAGTTCGAGCGGTCAGCTAGCCAGAACCTGCATTTATCTTTCGATATCCGCTTCGAAGCTGTCTCCATTCTCTCTCCAAGCCCATCATATAGCTGCTTTTTACTTCTCCCCAACAGTTCGAATCCGCCGGTTTGAAAAGCCAGGAATGGCGGGAGCCTGATAAGCGAAGCAGGCCGGTAGGCGAGGAACGCCTGCCGCGAAGACGCAAGAGAAGCGCGAATGAGCCCAGACGTTCAAAGTTCGGAGCAGCCGCCTAGACCGAAGTGGCAGGAGCGGCTGAAGGCGCTGCGGAATATTCCGCCGGTATTTCGCATGGTATGGGAGGCGGCGCCGGGGATCGTCGTTTCGAGCCTGATTTTCCGTTTCTGCGTGTCGCTCGTACCCGTGGCCATGTTGTGGGTCACGAAGCTCATCATTGACGCCGTTTACCGTGACCTGGCGCTTCACGCTGCGCTTCCGGCCATATTCTGGTGGCTCGTGGCCTTGGAATTTGCGCTGGCCAGCCTGGCGACGATATTCGCGCGGGCCAACGATTTCTGCGACACCGTCCTCGCCGACCGCTTCACCCGTTACATCAGCACGCGAATCATGGAGCACGCCTCGCGGCTCGATCTGACGCGCTTCGAGGATCCGGCCTTCTACGACAAGATGGATCGCGCGCGGGTGCAAGGCACCGACCGCGTGATGATGATTCAGATGAGCGGGCGGCTGGTTCAGGAAGTGATCACCACGGTCAGTTTGGCCGCGGGCATTTTCTTCTTTTCTCCGTGGCTGCTGTTTTTCCTGGTCATTTGCGTGGTTCCCGCGTTCCTCGGCGAAACGCACTTTGCATTTCTCGGCTACTCGCTGAATTTCTCGCAGACGCCGGCGCGCCGCGAGTTGGATTACCTGCGAATTCTCGGCGGCAGCAAAGACAGCGCCAAGGAGTTGAAACTTTTCGGGCTCGGGCCGTTCCTCGTGGGGCGTTATCGAGCCATTTCCGACCGGTTGCACCGCCAGACTGTGGACTTGGCGCGGCGCAAGCTGTTCTTTGGGGCGCTGCTCACGCTGCTGGGCACGCTCGGTTATTACGGCACGTATGCTTACGTGATCTACCGCACTGTGATGGGCCCATTCACGCTGGCGCAGATGACGTTTCTCGCCGGAGCGATTGCCGCGGCCAGCGCGAACATTCAGGCGGTGTTCTCGACTTTCTCCGGGATCGCCGATCAGGCGCTGTTCCTCACCGACCTGCTGGAATTCTTCTCAGTCAAGCCGCGCATCGTCTCGAAGCCGAACGCGCTTGTTGCGCCGCGGCCGATTCGCCGCGGATTCGAATTTGTGAATGTCGGCTTCGCATATCCCGGAAATCCGCGGCGCGTGCTGCAGAACATCAATTTCCGCCTGGAGCCGGGCGAAAGAGTCGCTTTAGTCGGCGAAAACGGGCAGGGAAAAACCACCATCGTGAAGCTCCTGACGCGCCTCTACGATCCAACCGACGGCGCGATTCTGCTCGACGGCGTTGATCTGCGCGAATACGACCTGGAAGACCTGTGGAAGGAAGTCGGCGTAATTTTCCAGGATTTTATGCGCTACGACATGACCGCCTATGAAAATATCGCTATCGGCCGCATCGACGGCGCCAACGATATCTTTCATATCCGCAATGCTGCGATGAAGAGCCTGGCCGAAGGCACGATCAAGCGGCTGCCTCACGAATATGACCAGGTCCTCGGCTGCCGTTTTGATGGCGGCGTCGATCTCTCGGGCGGCGAGTGGCAGAAGATCGCCCTGGCTCGTGCGTATTTGCGCGACGCGCAGCTGCTGATTCTCGACGAGCCCACCGCTTCGCTCGACGCCAAGTCCGAAAGCGCCGTGTTTGAGCGCTTCGCCGATCTCACGCGCGGAAAAATGGCCATCCTGATTTCGCATCGCTTTTCGACGGTGCGCATGGCCGATCGCATTTTGGTTCTCGCGGACGGAAAAATCGTGGAAGAAGGTCCGCATGACCGGTTGATGAAGGATCGCGGGCGTTACGCGGAAATGTTCGAGCTGCAGGCGGCAAATTACCGGTAGGAGTTTGAGGGAACTCGACCTTGGCGACAGCACACCATACACCGGCGGAACTCAATAGCGCGGCGCGGTTCTTTGCGCAGCCGGAGCTTCTTCCGCGTATACCCACGGAGATTGCCGAAGGCGTTCGTCCGTCCGAACGTGATTCGCGAATCTCCACATGGACGCTGACTCGAGAGGGAAGTTGCCAGAAAGCGTTGACCGGCCAATTGAAGTCGGTTTCGGCGGCGATTCAGGAAACGGTGCAGCAGCTTTTGCAGATTACTTCGACGGGAGTTGTGCTTTCTGGGAACGCCCGCGTGTTCCTCGATAACGCTTCGCTCACTCGGCTCGCGCTGCAAGAAGCCGGCGCAGGGATCGAGCGCGCGGACGAAATGCTGCGCGTGAAGCAGGCGGACGAGAGCGTGGTTCCTCGTGCGCTTGCGGTAGCGAAGGCTTATCTCGAGGATGCGGGCTACCGTTTCGAATATTCCGGCTTCCGCGACTACGTCGCGAGCGTGCAACTCGGCTCGCCGCTGGAGATGGCCGAAGCCTGGCATCTGAAGCCATTCCTTGATTTCGCCATCGTCCAGCAGATTGCCGCGATGTGCGGCACTTTGCCGTCGCGGCCGCAAGAGAATTCGGAAGCTATTGGCGACGGGAATTCGCCCCGGCTGCGCGATCTCGTGGAGTCGCTGCTGGCAATTTCAGATCTCGATTGGAAATCGGTGTTCTGCGAAATGGACTTGAGCGAGCAGATTCTCCGGCAGGACGCCGGCGGGATCTACGCGCGGATGGACTTCACCAGCCGGGAGAACTACCGCGCCGCTGTCTCGGAGCTGGCAAAGGCTTCGCAGCGCGCGGAACATGAAATCGCATCGGCGGCCGTTGATTTGGCGCGCGACGCGCACGCGCAGAGATCCGTGAGCGGCAGAGCGCGCGAACGACGCGCGCACGTCGGCTACTACCTCATGGATAAGGGCCGCGCGGATCTCGAGCGCGCCATCGGATACAGGCCGTCCCTGGCGTCGCGGATGCGCCAATTTCTTCTTAAGTTTCCGGATTATTCCTACCTGGTCGCGATCGAAGTGCTGACGATCGGATTGATGGCCGGAGTTGTTGCGCTTTCCCGGACGAAGCTTCCGGGACTTCTCGTCGTTGCGCTTTTTCTGATACCGGCGCTGGATTGCGCGGTTTCAATAGTCAATCTCGTGGTCACGCGCTTTGTGCGGCCCAGAAAGCTCTCGCGGCTCGATTTTTCTGCCGGGGTTCCCAACGATTGCAAGACGATGGTTGTTGTGCCGACGCTGCTCACCAGCGAGGAGCAAACGCGGCACGCCGTTCGCGATCTCGAGATACGCTTCCTCGGGAATCGCGACGCCAACATTCATTTCGCGCTGCTCACCGATCCTCCCGACGCGGAAGTCGAGTTCGATGAGAAGGACGCGCTGGCGCCGCTATGCTCGCGCTTGATCGAGCAGCTCAACGGGAAATACGCCGCGCAAGGCAACGGCGCTTTCTTCCACTTCCATCGCAATCGCGTCTTCAACGAAGCGGAAGGCATCTGGATGGGCTGGGAGAGGAAGCGCGGGAAACTGCTCGACTTCAACCGCTTTCTGCTGAGTGAGGCGGATAATTTCGCGGTCAAGATTGGCGATCTATCGCTTCTCGACGGCGTGAAGTACGTGATTACTCTCGATCTCGATACGCAATTGCCGCGCGAGGCGGCCCACAAGCTCATCGGCACGCTGGCGCATCCGTTGAATCGCGCGGTGATCGACGCGGCGACGAACACCGTAATCGAAGGCTACGGAATTCTGCAGCCGCGCGTGGATACCAGCATCAAATCCGCCGGGCGCTCGCGGCTCGCTTCGCTGCTTTCAGGCGATACGAGTTTCGATATCTACACGCGCGCGGTCTCCGACGTTTATCAGGATCTCTTCGGCGAAGGAATTTTCACCGGCAAGGGCATCTACGAAGTCGAGACGTTTCAGAAAGTCCTCGCGGGGCGCTTTCCGTGTAACGCGATTCTGAGCCACGACCTGATTGAGGGCGCCTACGCGCGCGCCGGCCTGGTTTCCGATGTCGAAGTGGTGGACGATTATCCTTCGCACTTCAGCGCGTTCAGTCGCCGCAAACATCGCTGGGTGCGCGGCGATTGGCAAATCATTTTCTGGCTGCTGCCGCGCGTTCCTGAGCACTCGGGCCATCTCGCGCGGAATCCTCTCTCGAATATTTCGCGGTGGAAGATTGTCGATAATTTGCGCCGCAGCCTTACGGAATTCGCGACGTTCGCGCTGCTTCTTTGCGGCTGGCTCTTTCTGCCCGGCCGCGCGCTCTATTGGACGCTCGCGGCCATGGCCATCTTCTTTTTGCCGACCTATTTTCAATTCGCGTTTTCGATTTTGACCGCAGGCCGCGCGCTTTTCGAGAAGGGCTTCTGGAAATCGCTTTTCCGCGATTTCGCGAATGCCCACGCGAAGTTATTCATCCGGATGACATTCCTTTGCCATCAAACTCTCGTTACCTGCGACGCTGTGGTGCGCACCATGGTGCGCACGCTGGTCACGCGGAAGAAGATGCTCGAATGGGAAACCGCGGCTGACTCGGAGACGAATTCGAACGCCGCGACGCTGGTCGATTCCTATCTCGACTGGGCGGTGTTTCTTGCCTTCGCGATCGGCGCGCTGGTGGCCGTCACGCATCCTGCTTCTTTGGCGGTTGCGTTGCCGTTCCTGATTCTCTGGAGTTCGTCGAAGTGGATTTGCGATTGGCTCAATCAGCCGCGCGAGTCGAGCGAATCGCCGTTCAAGGCCGCTGATCGGGCGCTGCTGCGCAATTCGGCGCTGCGCACGTGGCGCTTCTTCCGCGAATTCAGCAACCGGGAAGAGCACTGGCTGATTCCCGACATCGTTCAGGCCGATCCTCCACTGGTGGCGCATCGCATCTCGACTACGAATCTCGGGTTGCTCCTGAATTCGCGCCAGGCGGCACACGACCTGGGCTATCTCACGCTCGATGAATTTATTCACGATACGCACGAGACGCTCTCGACCGTCGCGCGCATGGAGAAACACCGCGGGCATCTTTACAACTGGTACGACACTCGCACGCTCGAGCCGGTGAAGCCGCTGTTCGTGTCGACGGTGGACAACGGCAATCTGCTCTGCTCGCTTTGGACGCTGAAGCACGGCTGCCTGGAAGCCGCGAAGCAGCCGCTGTTCGGTGAAAATCTGTGGCAGGGAATACGCGATCACGTCAATTTGCTGGCAGAGCTTGCGGCGAAAAAGCCGCGCATACCAGTACTGTATCGCGCGATGGTCGATCTGAAGCAGCGGTTCGAGGCTCTGCCATCCGGCGGCACAGAATGGATCAAGACGCTTTCGACCCTTGATCTCGACGCCGTAATCCTCGAAGAGAAAGTCGCGGATTCTGAATTGCCGCAAGAGATCCGCTGGTGGGTGAGCGAGTTTTCGGTTCGCGTGGGAAGCCTGATTCGCATGGTGGCGAATCTGGCGCCGTGGCTCGCTCCGGAGTTCGAGTCCGTTTGGAATTTTTTGGACCGCGCCGCGAAGCCGGATCTGCGATACCTGACAATCGAATCGGCGCCGCTGGTGCTCGAGAGCCTGGAAGAGAAACTTCAGGCGCTCTCGAGCAGCGGCGCGCTAAACGACGAGGCTCGTGCCGCGTTTCCGCATGTGCGAGCAGCGGTCGCGCGCTCGCAGGAAATCTATGCTCGGCTCGCCGCGCGCCTTGCCGATCTCGCGCACGATGCCGGAGCGCTTGCCGATGCGATGGATTTCGGTTTTCTGTACAACTCCAAAAAGAAAATGGTTTCGATCGGCTATGATGGCGATGAAAAGGCCGTCAGCAAATATCACTACGACCTCATGGCTTCGGAAGCCCGCGCCGCCGTGTTCTGCGCCATCGCTAAAAACGAAATGCCGCAGGAAGCCTGGTTCCAATTGGATCGCACGCACACGAATTGCCAGCGCGAAGACGTGCTGGTCTCCTGGACCGGCACGATGTTCGAATATCTGATGCCCTCGCTGTGGATGCGCTCGTATCCGAACACCATGCTCGAGCACAGCGCGCGCGCCGCCGTCCGCGCCCAGCAGCGCTTCGCGCGCAGCCACGCGATCCCGTGGGGCATTTCAGAATCCTCCTGCGCGCAAAGAAATCCCGACGGCCACTATCGCTATCACGCGTTCGGCGTGCCGGGTCTTGGCCTGAATCATGACGGAGCGTCGGACGAGCTCGTTGTGTCGCCCTATTCGACGTTCCTCGCGCTCGCGACTGATCCGCGCGGCGCGATGGATAATCTTGAACGCATGCAAAAGCTGGGCTGGCTATCGGCCTACGGATTTTTCGAAGCCGGTGATTTCACCGCTTCGCGCATGGCACGCAGCGAGCGCCACCAAGTGGTCCGCAACTGGATGGCGCATCACCAGGGCATGACTCTTCTTTCCATCACGAACGCGCTATGCGATTCGTCGATGCAGCGCCGCTTCCACGCCGAGCCCGGCGTCATGGCCACCGAGCGCCTGCTGCACGAAAAGCAGCCCACGCGCCGCACCGTAATTTCCAATCTGCTGAGCTGGAAACATTCCTGGGCGGAACTCATCGCCAAGCGCCCCGATTTCCTGCGCCGCGATTACTGGGGCGCGTGCCCAGAAGTTCCACACGACGTCGAGCACGGCCTCGCTCGTCCCAGCTGAGTTCTGCATCCTGTTCTGCGGCCCACGCGTAATTATCCCACTGCCGTCTTTCTACTCGCTCACGGATGCTGCGTCACGGATCGAGCGCTAAAGCGTATCGTCAAACACGAAGTTTTTTCGGAGCGCTGAAGCGCTCCTTCCCACACGTAAATTGTGAAGGCTCCTGATAGCGGGGAATTCCCAGCAGCCATAAATGCGGGGGCCCTACGAGCTTCAAGTGACTTCATACTAGGACACTACCCAAAACGCGCCTGGTTGACGAACCGCTACCCTCACATTAAACTGATTTTGGGTCGCGCTCGCGGCCCGCTTTTGTTTTCCCCGGCTGCTGGGAGGTCGTACAATTGGCAGTACATCAGATTCTGGATCTGATTATCCTGGTTCGAGTCCAGGCCTCCCAGCCAAACTAGCAAAAGCCTCCATAATTCGCTAAAACTCCGTAACTGTTACCAGTGCTGTTGCCACTTTTCTCAAATAGCCCGGTATGAATTTCGACTCGGCTGAGTACCATGAATTCGAGCGGAGAAAATGGCACAGCCCAAAGTAAAACTATATCAACGGCTCCGCACTCCCGGTTTCCCGTGGATCGGCTTCGAGACCGCCAAGAATGGCAACCCGAAGGCCCGGCCCGAAGCATTTCAGTCCGGAGTTCGCTTCACGCGAGGCGGCAAGCGTAGACTTGACACTGCGGCAACTCTCGACGAGGCGGTAGCGATCCTGAGAGGCCGTAGCGTGCGGCTATTTGCGAACCAGAACGGAGTGGTGCTGCCAGACGCAACCGTGAAGCGGTCTGAGTCCAAAACAAAGATTGCGGACTCCATCACGGAATACCTTACCACCGGAAAGGCATACGAGAAGAAGTGGAGCAAGGATACGCTCCACTGCTATCGTGATTCGACCCGACTGTTCCTGGAATACTGCAAGGCGGAGTGCGTCGAACACATTCGGGAGATCGACAAGAAGGCGCTGCGATCTATTCGTAGGTGCGGTGATTCTTGCAGTCCCTCGATCTATCTGGATTGAAATCGATTCTCCCGCAGGAATGAGGACAGAACTGGTTTTCAGATGCGAATGATCTTGTCAGAGACAGTTGCGGGAAGGGAATCAATAAGCCCGAAGGCCGATCACGAGTCGATTTCCCGCCCACAAAACACTTGCCTAAGCGCCACGGCAGGCGTCTCAATCCAATACTTCGTCAGATGCCAGCCTGGGAGAAACGGCGCGTCGAGTCAGGCGTCGCTCGCTGAACGCTGAGAGGTGAGGTCAACCGAAGTCTCGAGACATAGCCTCGGTGCTGGTGAAAATCCTTCGCTCTTGAAAAACGCAACTAGATCGAGGTCGTCCCAGTCCACTTCCGTGCGCAACGTTGAAATCTGCAGTGCTCCAAGATTGATCCGCAGCTGACGCATCATCGCTTTGCCGACTCGGTGCCCGCGGTAGCGCGGATCGACGCCAATCGCGTCAACCGAGGCCGTCGGCTCGACGACGCCATATTCGCCGTAATAGAGCGAACCGATCAGAAATCCAACCACGCGCCCGTCCAATTCCGCGACGAGCGAAATCTGCAGGCTGGCCTGCCCGATCGCCCTTTGCAGCATTAGCTCGAAATACGTCGGCCGGCGCCTGCCCGTAGCAAGGGCGTCAATCGCAACGACCGCGCCAAGGTCGCCCTCGCGCATCGTGCGGACTAGAATTGCATCCGTATCTAGAATCCCTGGTTCCAGTTCATGTTCGGTAGCCATTGTTTCGACCTCGCTTTTCATGTCGCGCTCAAATCCTCGGGTCCGCGCGCCGCGACAGGACGCGATGCCGAAAACCGCCCCAGAGCGCTGCGCCCAATGCGCCTGCAAAAATTGAATGCGGGTGCGTCAGCACCTTGATCGCCGCTCCTTCGTCGCGCGCTCGTTCTTCAAGCGCCTCCGCCAAGCCGACATCCATCGCCAGCCCGCCCGTAATCGCCACGGGACTTTTCGCGCCGATCGCTCGCAGCAGCTTGATGTACCGGCCTGCCATCGATAGGTGAATCCCCTTCAGAATGTCTGAGGTCGAAATGCCGCGGCTGACCATATTGATTACGTCGGTTTCCGCGAGCACGGCGCAGATACTGCTCACAACTTGAGGATTTTTGGCGCGGAGAGATGTCTCGCCCACTTCTTCGAGGGCGATGCCCAGATATCGCGCGACGTTTTCTAGAAATTGCCCGGATCCCGAGGCGCACTGACTCGTCATCCTGTAGGCGAGGACGCGGCTCTGCGAATCAATCAGCATCGCGCGGGCATGCAGCGCACCGATGTCGAGCACCGCGTGCGCCTCCGGCATGAGAAACTTGGCACCGCGCGCGTGCGTGGTCATCCCGTAAAAATGGCCACGGCGGAAATCCACCAACTCGCCTTCGCCCGTGCTCGCAATGTACGCAAGATCGCCAGCCATAAGGCCTGCCTTCTCGAGTGCCACATCGAAGCCTTCCCGAATCACTTTGCGCAGCTCCCGCCGCCTAACGCGCTCCGAGAGCAGCACCAGCGAGTCAACAGCACCGTTGGCTCCCATCCGCACAACGGCAATTTTCACGGCGCTCGAACCGACGTCCACGCCCGCGGTCACAATCGTCGCGCTCATGCCGTCTTCCGCTCCGCCTGCTGCGCAAACAATGCCGCTCCGAGCGCCCCGGTATATATCGATTCCGCCGAAATATTGATTCGGCGCTCGCCGTAGTTCTCTCGAACCAATTCTTCGAGCGCTGCTACGGCGGCTGGATTGCGCGCAACGCCTCCTGTGAAGGTGAATTCATCGGAGACGCCGCCCGAGCGCGCCAGCAGCGACATCGCGCGCAAAATAATCGCGCGATGCAGGCCTGCGAGAATGTCCTCGCGATTCTGCCCGAGCGAAAGCCTCTCGCGCAGTTCAGCCCCAGCAAAGACGGTGCATGTGCTGTTGATTTTCACGCGGCAAGAGCTCTGCTGCGCGAGTGGTCCAAGCTCATGCAGCGCCAGATTCATCTCGTCGGCGATGTAGCCGAGGTATCGCCCGCAACCTGCCGCGCAGCGGTCATTCATCTGAAAGCTCGTCACGATTCCTTGCGGATCGACTTGTATTGCTTTGGTGTCCTGGCCGCCGATATCGAGGACGGTTCGCGTGGACGGGAACATTGCGTGCGCGCCGAGGCCGTGGCAGAGAATTTCGCTTCGAATCTGCTCTTTCGGAAACGGCAGGCGCTGCCGCCCATAGCCCGTTCCTACTGTTCCCGCCACGACAAGTTGGGTCGAGCGCGCAGCTTCCACCGCGCGGCGCACTTCCGCACCGTATCCCTGCAGCGCCTTACCTGACGTTGCGAGGGTTCGCTCGAGCGCGCTCCCGATGTGTTGTGCGAAAGCGTTCCCACTCGAGGTGTTTTCGACAACGAGTATCGCGGCATCGAACAGCGCGCAAAGTGTGTCGAAAGGAATGGTTCTCGGGTCACCCAGTTGCTCGGCGAGGTTCATGTAGTCGGCGGCTGCGAGATCACGGAAGAAGTCGCTCTTCCGCGTGGCCAGCGGTCCAAAGTGCGCCACGGCGCGCTCTCGCAGCGCATCCAGGATTTTCTCCAGGACTGCATCCAGCTCTTTCTTGTGCTCGCGGTGTCGCGGAGTTTCGGCTTCGTTTCGCAGCACCCGCGCCAGCACGTCGAGCCGCTCGAGATGCTGCTCCATGCGGAAATTGCGCACTAAGTCCGAGAGGAAACCCTTCTGCAAGTGAGACACCGCCGGATTCGATTCCAGAGCCTGGCGCAGCAGCGCGAGCCGCGCCTGGATGAACGCTTCTTCTCGCGCAATCTCGCACGCTACATCGTAATTGCTGCGGCTGTTCGTGATGCCCCTGCCGATGATGGCGCCGGCTGCAGTCAGGACGACAGCCTTCGTAGTTGTTGAGCCCAGATCGATGCCGACGTAAACGAGGATTTCGCTCATGCCGCGCTCCCGGCGGAGCGCTTTTGCTCGATCATTTGCAGATAGCTCTCAATCCGGTTCTTGATGTTGGCCGCCGAGAAGTAGCGTGGATCCACGAGGTCGCTTTCGATGAAACCGCCGGGCACGCCGGTGCGCTCCTCGAGTTGGCGAAGCATCAGCAATTGTCCAACGCTGAAGGAGTTGCAGCTCTTTACGCTATTGATCATGAATCCGTCGGCGTGATAGTCGCGGATGTATTTCTCGAGAAGGTTGACGCGCGTCGGCAGACCCAGGTTCGTGTAGCAACCCATGCAATATTCGGCGAGTGTTTCGAGCGGATGGTTCGGATCGTGCCGGAATCCGCGATCGTAAAGACCGCCGACCTTCGTATACGAGCTCGCCACGATCACAGCGCCTTCTTCATAAAACATCTTCCAGAACTCGCGGAAGCTGGTCCAATTCGGCGGCCCTTCGACCACCAACCGATAGCGCTCGCGTTCCATCTGGCCTTCCGGCACGACGGGGCCGAGCCCCGCTCTCAGCCGTTGGGCCACTTCCGCACGCAGCGTGCGGTAATATTCCACGCCCTCCGGAGTGCCTCGGAACGCGGAGAACATCGGTCCGATGTAAAAAACGCCACCAAAATAGGCGTCGATGGGCGAAGGAACATTCTTCGCGCTTTCGAGCACCCAAACCAAATCGTCCTCGGCTTGCGCCGAGAGCCGCAATTTCTCGCGCAGGCGGTCTTCGTCGAATCGCCGCCCGGTCACTTCCTCGAGCTTCGGGATCACCTCGGTCCGGAGCTGCTTCACGATGTAGTCGCGGTGGTGCGGCTGAATGATGCCTTCGCTCTGGTACGGTACATGCAGCATCGCCACCGGGCAGTCGTATTCCTCGCGCAGCAGTTCGAACCATTTCATAAATGTGAAGCAGCCGGTATAGGAGAGAAGCAGCAAGTCGGGCTTCGGCAGCTTCTTGCCGGTCGGCCCGATATTTCCTTTCTTCAACATCCCGATGTCGCACTTCACGTACGTGCAGACGTCCTCGCTGTGCCCGTATTTTTCCGCCTCGGTGATGTAGTCACCGGAAAGCTTGCGCATTCCAGATTGCAGAGCGTTGATCTCGGGCAGGACCGGCAATACGTCGAACGCACGCATCAATTCCGTCAGGTTACCGGGGACAAACGTGTAAACAACCTTGCGCCCCGTTTCGGGCGCTTCGGAGAGAGCGTCATAATGCGCGGCGATCATCTCCTTCTGCAATTCCATGCTGCGTTCTTTCTGGACTTCGGCGACGGCGCCTGTTTTCGAAGTGTTCATGCTTCGCTCCATAGCCGAATCGAGTCGGAGAACGTCCCGGCCTGCTCGCGGATCACGGCGAATTGCCCCGTATCTTCCGAATATTTGAATTGCGTGTGCGGGATTGCTGCGGCGTCGAGAGCGGCAACGAGCATCGGCTGGTCCAGCAGCGCGGGATCGCAAAAGCTCGCGGCGCAGAAGATCACCCCTTCGGCGCGGGTCCGGCGAACCGATTCGACGAGCCATTTTCCGCGGTGTCCGAGAGGTTCGTATCTCGATGCGTTTGAAACGCTCTGCGTGAGGAACGCGTTGGCCAGCTTTTCAAGCGGGTCACCATCGAGCGGCACGTCGCCCTTGAGCCAGCGCAGGCCGAGCATCCAATCGTCGTCCACAACCCAGCATCCTGCACGTTCGAGCGTGATGAGCAAGCCGAGTGGAGGCTGCTCGCAGAACATCCCGACTATAACGACGCGGCTTTGATCCTGCTCGCGGCGTTCCTGTTCGAGAGGCGCGAGGCGCATGTACTCGCGCAACATCTCGGTATGTGATTCGACCGGCAAGATGTTTCCTGCGCGCAGGACCAGGTAAAGCTCGGACGCAGGAAACAACCACGGTTCCCGGCTGCGCGCTTCGTAGAGCTCTCGAATCGCGCGCCGATGCTCGTTGTACAGGGCGATGCTGTGCCGCAGGGCATCGTCGCTGACCGGGCTGCCCGCGAGCCTCGCGAGATCGTCACGGAGGGCGCTCAGCTCCTGGCGCCAGAATCGGCCGCCCGCTGCGGGATCGTAATTCTGCGGGACATCCATGTAGCGAACGTAGCGGTCAGGAAACAGCATCATCCACATTCCCGAAAGATTTCGTATCACATCGCAAATCGAGGGAAACAGCATGCCGTCGAGCGCATCGAGACGCTGTGAGAGAGCCAGCTCGATCGTGCTGCGCGGA
Organism: Candidatus Acidiferrales bacterium; assembly: GCA_036833535.1. GTDB lineage: Bacteria > Acidobacteriota > Terriglobia > Acidiferrales > UBA7541 > Palsa-147. The sequence goes on from DAITPO010000016.1 coordinate 40,068, forward strand.
ATGTGGCAGATGTAGCTCTGAAAATAAGCGTCACCGCGAACAATTTCCAATCGATCGCCGCCACCCATGACTCCGACGGGCAACATGCCCGCCGCATGAATCAGCTCGCGCGGGACGTAAATCGGCATGTGCCCAATCGCTTTGCGGCCGGGCACCTCCTCCTTCCACGCCCGCACAGCCTTCAGGTCTAAATCCCCGTAGAGAGCGTCGGCTCTGCCAATGAGTGCGCCGAGCTCAGGCCGCAGTCCTGGCTTCGAGGTTTGCTGGAGCGACGGCAGAAAGAAACTCATTTTTCCACCTTCGTGGGCTCCGTAAGCCACGGAGCAATCTCCCGCACGAGCGCTTCATTCCAGCGCGCGCCTTCGGCCAAGCGCCGCCGCAGAAGCACGAAATCAACCTCGCGGTGGTCGCGTGAGCCAAAGTGGAATGCGCGGAAGCCGGCGTTCGCCTCGGTCATCATGTTCAGCGCGAGCCACGCCCGATTGGTTTCCATGTTGCGGTCCCAATGCTCGAGCTTGTGTTTGCGCAGGCTCTCGATTGTCTTGGTCAAGCAGTCCGGCATGGTGTACAGCAGCTTCGTGCAAAGTTGTTCGACCGCCTCGTCGAGCAGCGAAAAATCAACGGTTCCGCGCTTCACCAACTCCTTGCCTCGCTCGTACTCTGCGCCGCTTTTCCATTCTCCAAGAGCGACGCGTCCGTATTCATCGAGCATCCGCTCGGTAACTACCGTCGGATTGGCCACCCATTTGCCGTCAACCTTCAGCACGGGCACGATCTGACTCAGACCGCCGAGCCAGTAAAAACGGTGCGCCGTCCACGGCTCGCACAGCGTGCTGCTCATCATGGCGCGCTCGACGCCCACGAACACCGGCAGAAAATCCGTGCTACCGCCATCCGGCACCGATCCATGCTTCGGCCCGGCCTGGCTGAAAATTGCGAGATCGCTCGCGACGGAAAAATCACACGCCATGCCGACTTCCTGTCCGCCGCCGACGCGCATGCCGTTCACACGGCAGACCACCGGCTTGTCACAGTGCAGCACGGCCGAAACCATGTCGTTGAACAGGCGCATGTATTGGCGGTACTCGGCGGGGGCGCCGGCGTAGTACTCGGCGTATTCGCGCGTGTTGCCGCCCGCACAGAATGATCGCGTTCCAGCGCCGGTCAGCACGACGGCGACGCAAGCGCGATCGTTGCTCGCTTCGCGCACGGCCAGAATGACCTCTTTGATCATTTCGGTCGTATAGGAATTCAGCTCCGCGGGATTGTTGAGCGTAATCCAGATGTTGTGGAGACCCTTCACCGCGTCTCCCGCCCGGTCGTGAACGGCTCGTCGTTCAACGAGCACCTCGCGCGGTTCGAATGACGCTGTGAGATTGTGATTTTTCACGAAGCCTCTCCTTCGATCACGCGTGGGCGGACCCGTTCGGAACGAGCACGACACGGCGCTTTGTCGCGTGCTTCGCGACCGCCTCGAAAATCACCGGCGCATCTCGCAGGCGATGCCGCTCAATGAACGGCTCTATGGCCACTTTTCCTTCAAGCACCAGCGCGAGCGCCGAAGGATATTGGTCCGGCGGGCAACCCCAGTTGCCGCGCGCGGTAGCATCGAAAGCCATCAGATTCGACAGCCGCACTTCAGTTTTTTCTGGGGTGTATCCCACGATGGCCAGATACGCTCCGTGGTCCAGTAGCGCAAACGCTGTCGCCTGGCCAGCCGCCGTGCCGCTCATTTCGAAAATCTTGCGGCCGATTCCCCTGCGCCCGCCCTGCTTGACGAACTCTCGCACGGCAGATTTGAGATCCTTCTCGTGGCATTCGCGGGCATTCAGCGCCAGCGACGCGCCGTATTTCATCGCCAGCTCGAGGCGTTCTGCATCCACGTCAATCGCAATCACCGCGGCTCCACGCGCCGCCGCCAACTGCACGCCGAATCCTCCGATGCCTCCCGCACCAATAATGATCGCGACGTCATCGCTCCCGAGTTCGGATCGCCGGATTGCTTCGAAAGGCGTCGTGACGGCGTCAGCGAGCACCGACAGCGCATCGAGTGAAATCCCTGCCGGCAGCTTTTCTGGAACGATGCAAAGACCGCGTGCCGGAACGCGAACGTGCGTCGCGAAGCCACCGTCCGCGTCATTGCCGGGCATGAACTGCGCGCGGCAAATCGTAGGTTTCCCCGCTACGCATGCAGCGCACTCCCCGCAGGGGATAACCGCAGGTACGATTACATTCTTGCCGAGCCACACTTGCGCGTTTTCTCCGGCCCTCACGACTCGCCCGGCAATTTCGTGCCCGAGAATCAGAGGCAACGGATGCCGCGTTGGAACACCGCCGCATGCGTAGCCGACATCGGTGTGGCAGATTCCGCATCCGGCCACTTGCACCACCACGTCGTCGGAGCGCGGCTCGAGTTCAAGAGAATCGGTGAAATGGAGCGGCCGATTAAGTTCGGCCAGCTTGTACCCAAATGCGTCGATTTCGTTCATGACCCTTTTCGACCTTTCGTTCAAACCGATTTCGCGCCAGTCGGAGCGGGCGGAGGGCCTGCAGCCTGATGTTGTTGGCTAGGAAGCTCACCCGCCGCCGATCCGGGTGCCGACCATTGCGGGTCGCGCTTTTCTAGGAACGCACGAATTCCTTCCACCGCATCAGGCTCGCGCATCAGTTTGTCGAGGTAGATTCTTTCGAGCAGCGGCAGATCCTGCTCCAAAGCGCGCAGCACTGCGAACCGCGCGGCGGTTGCTGCATGGCGCAGCGCCGCTGCCGACCGCGGCAAAAAATCCGATTCGAGCCAGCGTTCCAGTTCACCGTCCAGTTCGCCAGCTGCGGCTAGCCTCGAGACCACACCTGCAGCGAAGAGGTCTTTCCCGGTGTATGTATTGCCGGTCAGAACGATCTTGCTCGCCCAGCCTGCTCCCGCTCTTGCCGGCAGCAGCGCAGACGCTGCCGGAGGGAAAACGCCGAGTTTGATCTCCGGGCAGCCAAATTGCGCCGTCTCTTCCGCCAAGATCAGATCGCAGGCCAGCGCCAACTCGAATCCTCCGCCGAGGCAATGTCCACGCACCGCAGCGATCGTGGGCGCGGGCGCTTTCGCCACCACAATCAGAAGCTCGCGCAGCTGGTGCAGCGTCGATTCGATTTCGTCCGGCAGATGCTCGCGCACGCTCGCGCCATAGCTGAAGCTTGGTCCTTCGCCCGTAAGAACGATAACCTTCAAATTCTGCTTCGCTATCAACCCATCGAGGGACCAGCCGAGATCCCGCATCATCTCGCGATCGAGGATGTTAGCCTTGGGAGCAGCTAGCACCACGGTTGCGACCTGTCCATTGCACGAGAGTTCGAGTCTGGCTCGCCGTAAGTCCAATCGCACGTCTCCTCTACCGACGGTCTCTGCAACTATGCGCCATCCGGGCGGATTCTCTGTGACAGAGATCACGCACCCTTGTGACGGCGTGCCCAACTCCGTTGTGCCGGTCAGCGGGAGGATCAGCTCCGGGTAAGCGTCGCGAGCAGATATCACGCTTGCAAACAAACCTAAGGTGCGTTCGGGGGGGACCTCACTCTTGCAATTGGCGCGATTTGCGCTCGCGCGGACCATTGGCTCGGCTGGCCCAAAACCTCGTGACTCAAGATCGTGGTGCGATTACCGCTGGCAATTCCAAGATTCTGTTGGGGCAACCTCAGATTCGAGTCGGCGCCTTTCTCATCTTTTACCCTCGGCGCGAGGGCTGTTCAAAAAAGCCAACAAGTGGCTCAGGTCGCCCTCGTTCAAAGTGGG
>DAITPO010000017.1:0-43787 GCA_036833535.1 Candidatus Acidiferrales bacterium
GACGAAGTGGACAAGATGTCCATGGATTTCCGCGGCGATCCGTCGGCGGCGCTGATGGAAGTGCTCGATCCGGAACTGAATCATGCGTTCACGGATCACTATCTCGACGTGGAATACGATCTCTCGAAAGTGATGTTCATTTGCACCGCCAACGTGCTGCACACGATTCCGCAGCCATTGCAGGATCGCATGGAAGTTCTGCGGCTGCCGGGCTACACCGAGCAGGAAAAGCACGAAATCGCCAAGCGCTTCCTGATCGCCAAGCAACGCGAGGCGACCGGGCTGACCGAAGCGAACGTGCAGTTCACCAACGAAGGCGTGACGCACATCATCCGGCACTACACGCATGAAGCGGGCGTCCGCAATCTCGATCGCGAAATCGCCAACATTTGCCGCAAGGTGGCGCGCAAAGTGGTCGCCGACGGAAAAGAGTTCCACGTCGAGATCACGCCGCAAAACGCCAACGAATTCCTGGGCGTCCTGAAGTACCGCGACTTCTGGGCGGAGAAGAAGAACGAAGTGGGCCTCGCGGTGGGCCTCGCCTGGACGGAAGTGGGCGGCCAAGTGCTTTCGACCGAAGCGCAGCTCATGCAGGGCAAAGGCCGGCTGACGCTCACCGGCAAGCTCGGCGACGTGATGCAGGAATCGGCGCAGGCGGCCATGAGCTTTGTAAGGTCGCGCAGCCAGTTCTTCGGCCTGCCCAAGGATTTCTACCGGCATCTGGATATTCACATGCACGTGCCCGAGGGCGCGATCCCCAAGGACGGCCCATCGGCCGGCATCACCATCTGCACCGCCATCGTCAGCGCGCTGACGCATATTCCGGTGCGCTGCGACGTGTGCATGACCGGCGAAATCACGCTGCGCGGCAAAGTGCTGCCCATCGGCGGCGTAAAAGAAAAATTGCTGGCCGCGCACCGCCTGGGCCTGCGAACTGTTATACTTCCTAAAGACAACGAAAAAGATCTCGAGGAAATTCCCGTCGAAATCCAGGCTGAGATGTCCATCCGGTTCGTGGAAATGATGGACGAAGTTTTGGCAATCGCGCTCGAGAGGCCCCTGCCCATCGTCGGCCACCCGCCGGTGGCGGAAGTAGAGCCTGAACTGAGCGCCGATGTGGCGCAGGATAGCAAGTTGACCAATTGAATTTCCCCGGCGTTCCTCGCGTTTCCGGCGTTTCAATGGCACGGAAGCGGCGAGGCAATCGTCATAATTCGTAAGGGAACCCGTAAAGGAATCTGGACGCAGCCGCTGGAGTAGTTGTTCACCTGCCCGGAGTCCAACCGGAACACATTTGCCGAATGGCTAAAACCAAAGAAGGAAAAAACTCAATGAGTGTAAGTCTTGCAGAACTGAAGGATAAGAACATTACCGACCTGGCGAAAATCGCCAAGGAATTGAATATTCCCGGCTCGAGCGGGATGAGGAAGCAGGAATTGATCTTCCAAATCCTGCGGGCGCAGACGGAAATGAACGGACTGATCTTTTCGGAAGGCGTGCTGGAATGCCTGCCCGATGGTTTCGGATTCCTTCGCGCACCGGAATATAACTACTTGCCCGGGCCGGACGATATCTACGTATCGCCGTCGCAGATCCGCAAATTCGATTTGCGCACCGGCGACACCGTTTCGGGCCAGGTGCGGCCGCCGAAAGACGGCGAGCGCTATTTCGCGCTGATTAAGGTCGAAGCGGTCAATTTCGAGGATCCCGAGGTCACACGGAACAAGATTTTCTTCGACAACTTGACGCCGCTGTATCCGCAAGAGCGCATTCGGCTGGAAACGACGAAAGAGAATTTGACCGGGCGCGTGCTGGATATGCTCTGCCCCATCGGCAAAGGCCAGCGCGGCTTGATTGTGGCGCCGCCGCGAACCGGAAAGACGATGATGCTGCAATCGGTGGCGAATTCGGTGACCACGAATCATCCGGAGGTCGCGCTCATCGTGCTGCTGATTGACGAGCGGCCGGAAGAAGTGACGGACATGCAGCGGACGGTGAAAGGCGAAGTAATCAGCTCGACGTTCGACGAACCGCCGCAGCGGCACATTCAAGTGGCGGAAATGGTGCTGGAAAAGGCCAAGCGGCTGGTGGAGCACAAGCGCGACGTGGTGATCTTGCTCGACTCGCTGACGCGTTTGGGCCGCGCGTACAACGCCGTGACGCCGCCCTCCGGCAAAGTTCTCTCGGGCGGTATCGACGCAAACGCGCTGCAACGCCCGCGGCGATTCTTTGCCGCAGCACGAAACATCGAAGAAGGCGGCTCGCTGACGATCATCGCCACGGCGCTGATTGATACGGGCAGCCGCATGGACGACGTGATTTTCGAAGAGTTCAAGGGCACCGGCAACATGGAAATCAACCTCGACCGGCGGCTGGTGGACAAGCGCGTCTTCCCGACGATCGACATCAACCGCTCCGGAACGCGTAAGGACGAGTTGCTTCTGCCCGCGGATGAACTCAATCGCGTCTGGGTGCTGCGCAAGGTGCTCAGCCCGCTTTCGACGGTGGAGGCCATGGAACTGCTTCTGGGGCGGTTGTCTAAATCCAAGAACAACGCCGAATTTCTTTCTTCCATGTCGAGCCCGACCTAGGCCAGAATTAGATTGCCGGCTGTAAATCCCCTTCTTTTCCGGCGCAAACCATACGGCCACGTGTGGCCGGAAGTGACGGGGGATTATGAAAGCGTTTATCGCGCGCCAGCCCATCTTCACGCAGCACAAATCCATCCTCGGTTACGAATTGCTCTGCCGTTCAGGCCCCGAGAATTTCTTTACCGCCAGCAACGATCCGGAAGCGTCGATCGCTGCGGTGGACGACGTCTTTCTGTTCGGTCTCAATCAACTAACGCAGGGGCGGCTCGCGTTCATCAATTGCACGCGGGAGTTTTTGGTGCGCGACTATCTGACGCTCCTGCCGCGTGATCTGGTGGTTGCGGAAATCCTGGAGAGCGTGCGGCCCGATGCGGAGTGTCTCGATGCGTGCCGGCGTCTGAAGAGCGCCGGGTACCGGCTGGCCCTCGACGACTTTGTGGATACGCCGGATGCGCAGCCGTTCGTGGAGCTGGCGGATTTCATCAAAGTGGACTTCCAGACGACGAGTCCGCCGGAAATCGAAAGGCTGGCGCGGGAGTTTGCGCCCCGGAAAATCGACCTGATCGCCGAACGCGTCGAAACGCACGAGATGTTCAAGCAGGGCGTGAAGCTCGGCTACGTCTATTTCCAGGGCTACTTTTTCTGCCGGCCGCAAATGGTGGAACGGCGCGACGTGCCGGCGCACAAAATGAACTACGTCAGAATCCTGCAGGAGGTAAACCGAACGGAACTAGACCTGAAGGAAATCGGGCAAGTGATCAAGCGGGAGGCTTCGCTGGCTTACCGCTTGCTGCGGTATCTGAATTCGCCGGCGTTCGCGCTGCGAACCGAGGTGCATTCGATTCCGCACGCGCTATCGCTGCTGGGCGAAAGCGGAGTGCGGAAGTGGGTCTCGCTGGTCACCGTTGCGGCGATGGGCGAAGACAAGCCCGGCGAACTGGTGATGCTGCCGCTGGTTCGGGCGCGATTCTGCGAGTTGCTCGCGCCGCTCGCGGGAATGCGGCAGCACGAGAATGACTTGTTCCTGATGGGGCTGCTCTCGGCCATGGATGCGATTCTGGATATGCCGCTGGCGAAAGTGCTCGCGGAGGTTCCCGTGAAAAGCGAAATCAAGGAGTCGCTGCTCGGGAGGCCGGGCCGATTTCGGTCGGTGTACGAGATCGTGATGAATTACGAAGCGGGAATGTGGGAAGAAGTGTCGCGGTTCGCCGCGCAATTGAAGATCAACGAGGAGAAGGTGCCGGATTTGTATATGTCGGCGCTCGATTGGGGCAAGGAGATTACCGTAGGGATTCCTACGCCTGTGGCCAAGTAGTGGACGCGAAAGCTCGGCGAAATCGGGCGGCGGTTCGTATTTGCGGGAGGCGGCCGAACCGCGGGGGTTAATCGCGGCGGAGCGCCTCGACCGGATCGATCCTCGCGGCGCGATGAGAGGGGATCCATGCGGCGACGAGCGCGATCGCTATCAACAGAAGAACCGGGATGGCGAGGCTGCTCGCGGCATTTCCGGAAACTCCAAACAATACGCCGCGCATGGCGGCGCGGGCGGCGACGGAAGCAAACACGCCGAGCGCTAGACCGGCGGCGGTCCAGCGGGCTGCGCGAACGATGACGAGGCGCGTGATGCCGGCGGGCGTGGCGCCGAGCGCGATGCGCACGCCGAATTCCTGCGTGCGTTGGGCCACCAGAAACGAAACGACGCCGTAGAGGCCGATGGCCGCGAGCAGGACGCTGACAGCGGCGAACAGGCTGAGGAGCGAGGCGTTGAAGCGCGGTTGCGCGGTGAGCTTACCGACGCGCTCGTTCATCGTTTCGATGGCCACGGGCAGCGCCGGGTCGAGCGCCCCTACGTCGCTGCGAATCCAATTGGCCACCGCCGCGGAAGCCAACGAAGTGCGTATCAGAAAGCTCGCCGCTCTCGAGAACTGGCAGGAATCGGGGCCGTCCGGGGCACAAGCTGCGGGGTGCTTGCGCACCAGATAATATTCCGGATCATCGGGAGCGAGGATTCCGCCGTTCTTCACGTTTTCCGCCACGCCGATCACTTTGTGCCATGGGCTTGCGGGATCGAGGCGTATGTTGCGGCCGAGAGGATCGGCACCTCCGAACAGCCGCGTGGCGAGCGTCTGGCTCAGGACGATGAGATCTTCTCTGGAGTCGCGATCGTCTTCACGGAAACCACGGCCTCGAACGATGGGAATCCGCAGCACGGAGAAATAATCGGGTGTCACGGCGCGCCAGCCGACCATGCCGCCGGCGGATTCGGTATGGCGCGTCTCGCCTTCAATTTCGAGGGCGTTGAAGGGCTTTGCGCGCATGCTGCCGCTCGGCGGTAAGGAGTCCGTCACTGCCACTGAATCGATTCCCGGAATGCGGCGGAGGCGGGCTTCGAGCTGTTCGAAGAAGGCCTGTTGCCGTAGTGCATCGGGATAGCCGGCGTCGCCGAGAGAAACGGTGGCGGCGAGCAGGCCGTTGGTGGACATCCCGAGCGGTATTTCCTCGATATTGCGAAAGCTTTGCAAGAGCAGGCCTGCGGCGGTGATGAGAGTGAGCGAGATGGCGATCTGAGCGGCGGCAAGAGTCTGGCTGAGGAATCCACGCGAGACTGGCGTGGCGCGCGAGCCGCTGAGCGCTTCGGCGTGCCGAGCTTGCAACGCGGGGGCCAGGCCGAAGAAGAGTGCCGACAGTATCGAGACTGAGACGCTGAAGAAAAGGACGCGGGTGTCGAGCGCGGCTTGTTCGAGACGCGGGACGCCGGCTGGTGCGATGGCTACGAAAATCGCGAGCAGCCACGAGGCTACGAGTATTCCTGCTGCGCCTCCTGCTGCGCCCAGGACGAGGCTTTCGGTGAGATTTTGACGGATGAGGCGGGCGCGCCCTGCGCCGAGGACAGCGCGAATGGCGATTTCGCGGCGCCGGGCTGTGCCGCGCGCGAGAAGCAGATTGGCGACGTTGGCGCAGGCGAGAAGGAGCACGGCGGCGACGGCGCCGAGCAAAATCCACGAGGCGGTTTTGACATCGTGGATTTGAAGATCGCGCACCGAACGCACGCTGAGCGTGACGTCGTGACGGAACTGGGCAGGGACGAATTGGAGCGAATCCTGAAAGAGCGGAGTGAGTGCTGCCTGCGATTGCGCAATAGTCACGCCTGGTTTCATGCGCGCGTAGACACGAAGAACGGCGCCGGTCTTCGGGCGGCGTTGCGCGGCAAGATCGAGCTGCTGCGGAATCAGAACATCCACTTGGGCGAGAGTGGGAAATTCGAAATTCTTGTTGAGGATGCCGACGATGGTTGTTGGGTGCTTGTCGAGGGGAAACGCCGAACCGATGATATTTGGATTGCCGCCGAAACGGCTCTTCCAGAGACCGTAGGAAATTAACGCGGCGCTGGGGCCACTGGGGCGGTCCTCATCGGCGGTGAAATTACGGCCGAGAAGCGGCTCGACGCCGAGCGTCGGCAGGAACGTGGATTCGACATAGGCGCAGCGCAGCCGCGCGGGATTTGGCGCGGTGAGATCGCAATCGCTGACGCCCGAGGCGTCGAAGGAAGTCATGGCCACGAACGGCGTTTGCTGAGCGCGCCAGACGACGTAATCCGAGCCAAGCATGAACTCGCGCTGTTCGATCGGCGCGAGCATTCCGACGGTGACCAGCCGATCTCCGGCGGGATACGGCAAATCGCGGAACAAGATCCGGTCGACGAAGCTGAAGACTGCCGTACTCGAGCCGATTCCGAGCGCAAGGGCGAGCACCGCCGCCGCCGCAAAGCCACGCTCGCGGGCAAAGGTGCGGATCGCGTAGCGCGCGTCCGTCAGGATCATTTCGGCATGCAGAGAAAATCGGCGCAGCATCGATTCCTCCTTGACGCGCCGGATGACGCAAAGGCCCGGCGCGGCGCCGCACGCGGCTAGAGGTTAGACACCGGAGGAGCCGGCGGAAGTTCCCGGATTTGTTTTTTCGTTGGCGAGGAGGACGATCAGGCGCGCGACTTCATCGGCTTCCATGGCGGTGCTGTCTACGAGGACTGCGTCGGGCGCACGCTTGAGCGGCGAATGTTCGCGCTCGACGTCGCGGCGATCTCGCTCGCGGACCTCTTCGATGGTGCGCGCCAGATCTACCGGGTCGCGTTTTTGCTGATGCTCGCGCCAGCGGCGCTGGGCGCGAACTTCGACCGAGGCGGTGAGATAAATCTTCAAATCGGCGTCGGGAAATACGATGGTGCCGATGTCGCGGCCTTCCATCACCACGCCGCCGAGTTGTCCCGCGCGGCGCTGCTCCGCCACGAGGACGCGGCGCACTCCGGGTATCACCGCGATCTTGGAAGACGCCTGCGCGACTTCCGGGCTGCGAATGGCGGCTGTGACGTCTTCGGCATCGAGGAGGATTTTTTGTGCGCCGCCGTCGATGTGCAGATCGATGTGCGTTTCGCCCGCCATTTGCGCCAGGCGTTCTTCGGCATCCAGAGGAACACTGAGGCGCTGTGCCTTCAACGCGAGGGCGCGGTACATCGCGCCTGTATCCACGTACACGTAGCCCAGAAGTTCTGCCACGCGGCGCGCGACGGTGCTTTTGCCTGAGCCGACCGGGCCGTCAATCGCGATGATGAGCTTGCGCATCGGTGAGTGAATCTAGATTCTCTTGAAGGCGCGCTCGATGTCGCGCGTCGAGTAGCGCAGGACTACGGGCCGGCCGTGCGGGCAGCTCATCGGATATTCGGTCTTCGAAAGTTCACCGAGCAGCCATTCCATTTTTGTGCGCTCGAGCGGCGTGTTGACTTTGATCGCGGCATGGCAGGAGGTGGACGCGGCGATCTTCGCCTGCAGTGAGTCGATGGAGATGGCCTGATTTTCGCGCGCGATGCCGTCGAGGATTTCGGCGAGCAGTTTCTCGGCGTCGCCCGCCGCAATGCCGGCCGGCGCGGCATGAATGGCGATGGAGCGCGCGCCCATCAAATCGGCCTCAAAGCCGTTGGCGCGCAACTCTTCCGCGATCTGCTCGAAGATAGCGAGTTGCCGCGGGGCCAACTCGACGACAAGAGGCACGAGCATGCGCTGGCCGCCCAGCTCGCCCTCGCGACGTGCGCGAAGATGCTGCTCGAAGAGCACGCGCTCGTGGGCCACGTGCTGATCAATGATCCACAGGCCTTCGGAATTCACCGCGACGATGAAGCTGTTGTTCACCTGCCCGAGCGGCTTGAGATCGGCGATTTCTTCAGCGCGCGGCAGCGTTGCGGGCGCTTGCGCCGGTGCAGATACAACGGCGGCTGCGCTGGCAGAACCCGATAGCGATGCCGCGGCTGCGCGTGCGGCTACTGGAAATTCGAGCGCGTTTTCGGAGCCGAATTGCAGGCGCTGCGCGAGCGGCTGGAGTGGGTCGCTCGACAACTCGAACTCGTCGCCATAAGTCGAGCCTGCGCCCGGCGTTGCGGGCACTGCTAGAGGCGGGATCACGGCCCGCGGCGGGCCAAGTGCGATATCCGTCGCGGCGGCCATTTCTGACGCGCTCGCTGTGGCCGCGGCGCCATCATGGAAAGGAACCACGTTCGCGGCTCCAGCGCCTTGGCCGCGAGATGCGGGAAAACCGGGAATCGGGCGGGCATTCGAGAGCGAGTGGCGGACGGCGTCGCGCGTGAAATCGTGGACGAATTGCGGATGGCGAAAGCGGACTTCGATTTTCGATGGGTGAACGTTTACGTCCACTTCCTCATACGGCAGCTCGAGGAACAGAAGCACGACGGGAAAAACTCCGGGCGGCACGATATTGCGGTACGCGTCGCTGATGGCATGAAGGATGAGCCGGTCGCGGATCAGGCGGCGATTGACGAAAACATAGATTCCATTGCGATTCGACCGCTGCACTTCGGGACGCGAGACGAATCCTGTCACGCGAATTTTCGCTGCTTCCTCGCCCGGTTCGAGCGACGGCTCCGTGATCGCCGCGCGGATGGGCCCCTCGCCTGCGGGAATTTCGACCAATTCGTCTAGTGCTGACCGGCCAAAGATTTGATAGGTGCGCTCGGCTAGGCGCTCGACCGGAGTCGCATTCAAGATCTCCTGAGACGGAGTCTTCAGGACGAAATGCGTTTCTGGGTGCGCCAGAGCGTAGTGCGTGACGAGCGAGGCGATGTGGCCGAGCTCCGTGGTCTCGGATTTCAGGAATTTGCGGCGAGCCGGAACAGAATAGAAGAGATCGCCGACGCTGATGCAGGTTCCCGGCGGCAGGCCCGCGGGCTTCACGCTGATCAATTTTCCGCCGGCGAATTCTACGCGAGTTCCCTCCTGACCTTCTCCGGCGCAAGTTTCGAGAACTAGGCGCGAAACGGCCGCGATGGACGGGAGCGCTTCTCCGCGAAAACCGAGAGTGGCGATGGAGAGAAGATCGTCGGCGGTGCGCAATTTCGAAGTTGCGTGGCGCTCGAAGGCCAGCAGCGCGTCGTCGCGATTCATGCCGGAGCCGTCATCGGTGACGCGAATTAGCCGCTTGCCGCCCGACTCAACTTCGACGCGAATCGAGCGCGCACCGGCGTCGAGCGCGTTTTCGAGCAGCTCTTTGACCACCGATGCGGGCCGCTCTACAACTTCGCCCGCGGCGATTTTATTCGCGACATTTTCCGGCAGGATGCGGATGTTCGACATTGCTAGATTAGATTCCTTCAGGCGCTGCAATTTCGGTCGAGCACTTCCGATCAGCGTGCATTTTCATTCGGCTCGCGGGCTTGCTCCTGCTCTTCCTGCTTCAGGCTGCGCATGAAGGTGCGCGTCGCAAACGGCGCTGCGATGAATACCACGAGAACCAGCGACGCGGCCAGCCATCGCGGGAAATCGGGCACCTGCACGGCCGTCATGAGCACAAAGCCGATCGATACGCCCATCGCCAACAGCACCAGGAATTGCGCGCGAAGATTGAGCCGGCGCATCCGCCACACCACAATTGCGATCGCGCCCGCGAAGGCGATCGCTGCGAGAATTGCCGTTTGTGGGCGCAACAATGCCATTACTCCTTCTTGGTGCTCTTGATCGCCAGACCCAGATCATCCAGTTGTGCCGGATCGACCGTAGACGGCGAATCGGCCATGATATCTTGCGCCGCGGTGGTCTTTGCGAACGCGATCACTTCGCGGATGGACTTCTCTCCCGCCAGCAACATGGCGATGCGATCGATGCCGAGCGCGATTCCACCGTGCGGCGGCGTTCCATAGGTGAGCGCGTCGAGGAAGAAGCCGAAACGCTGGCGCTGCTGCTCGGGCGTCAGGCCGAGCGCTTTGAACATTCGCTCTTGGATATCCTGTCGGTGAATCCGGATGCTGCCGGAGCCTAGCTCGACGCCGTTCAGGACGAGATCGTAGCCTTTCGAGCGGCATTCCCACGGGGCAGTCTCGAGCTTATCGATATCTTCCTCGACGATGCCGGTGAAGGGATGCTGCGCGCTGACCCAGCGCTTGTCGGCCTCGCTCCATTCGAAAAGCGCGAAGCCGGTGATCCACAGAAATTCCCAGCGCGAGCGGTCGATGAGATTCAGTTTGTCGCCGAGATGCAGGCGCAATTGCCCGGCGACGTTTAGAGACGTGTCGTGGTGCGGGATTTGCTGCTTGGCGGTCACGGCGACGATCAGGTCGCCGGCTTTCGCGCCGAGGGCGGCGGCCATTTCTTTCAGTTTTTCAGCGCCGAGATTCTTTTCGAGCGAGGATGTGATCGCGTCTGCCGCGACTTTGATCGTATAGACGCCTTTTGCGCCCGCTGACTTCGCGAATTCCGCCAATTCGTCGAGTTGCTTGCGCGAGAACGCCGCGGCGCCCGGCGCGATGACGGCTTGCACGTTGCCATCGAACCCGAACGTGGTCCGGGCCGGCTCGAAAAACTGCGTCACATCGTGCAATTCCATGCCGAAGCGCAAATCGGGCTTGTCGGAGCCATAGCGCCGCAACGCCTCGTGATAATCCATGTGGCGGAACGGGCCCTTCACCTGCACGCCGATGACGGCGCAGGCGCGCTGCATCACGTGCTCGATGGTCTCGAAGATGTCTTGCTGGCGCGGGAACGACATTTCGAGATCGAGTTGCGTGAATTCCGGCTGGCGGTCGGCGCGCAGGTCTTCGTCGCGGAAGCACTTCACGATTTGAAAATAGCGATCGAGGCCGGAGATCATCAGGATTTGCTTGAAAATCTGCGGCGATTGCGGCAGGGCGTAGAACTGGCCGTGATGAACGCGGCTCGGGACCAGATAATCGCGCGCGCCTTCGGGTGTTGAGCGCGTAAGCATCGGCGTTTCTACTTCGTAGAAGCCCAGCTCGTCGAGGGCTTTGCGAATCTCGAGAACGATGCGATGGCGCAGCGCGAGGTTGTTATGCGGCTTCTGACGGCGCAGATCGAGATAGCGGTAGCGCAAGCGCGTTTCTTCGCTGGCGGTGATTTCGTCTTCGATTTGGAAGGGCGGAGTTTTCGCGGTGTTGAGGAGCAGCAGTTCGGTGGCGATGACTTCTACTTCGCCCGTGGCGATTTCCGGATTCGATTTCTGGCGCTTCACGACGCGGCCTTTCACGGCTACGACGAATTCGCCGCGAAGTTGTTCGGCTTTCGCATGGATGTGCGGATGCTGTTCCTTATTGAAGACGATTTGCGCGATGCCGGCGCGGTCGCGTAGATCGATGAAGATGAGCTGGCCGAGATCGCGGCGGCGATGGACCCAGCCCATGAGGACGACTTCGGTGTCTGCATCGGAGGCGCGCAGGGCGCCGCAATAGTGCGTGCGTTTCAGATTGCCGAGTGAATCGAGCATGGAGGTCTGCGGTTTCCTCTTGAGTCAGCGCGCCGCCCTCAAATGTTCGAGCAACGCGGCTTCCGAATATTTTGATTGCTCGCCATCGGCCAGGCGCTTCAGCGTGAGCTGGCCGGAGGCGATCTCGTCCTCGCCGATGATTAGCGCGAAACGCGCGCCTAATTTGTCGGCGAGGCCAAGCGACTTCTTGAATTTCATTTCCTCGGGCGGCAATTCGACCGCGAAGCCTGCATCGCGCAGCTTTCGCGCCAGCTTCACGGAGGGCGCATAAGCTTTCTCGCCCATCCATGCTACGTACACGTCGAGGGCTTTTGCCGCTGCGGCTTTGCCCGTCTCTTGCAGCGAGAGAATCAGGCGATCGGTGCCGATAGCGAAGCCGATGCCTTTCGTCGGCGGGCCGCCGAGCAATTCGACCAAACCATCATACCGCCCGCCGCCGCAGACCGCATTCTGCGAGCCGAGGCCGGGGGCGACGATTTCGAAGGTCGTGCGCGTGTAATAGTCCAGGCCGCGGACGAGACGCCAATTGATTTCGTAGGCGATGCTGCGCAGCTTCAGCTCGTCTTGAAGCTTGGCGAAATGCGCGCGGCAGTCGGCGCAGAGATGGTCGGCGATGCGCGGGAGCCTTTCGATGATGGCTTGCTCCTCGGGCAACTTCGAATCGAGAACGCGCAGCGGATTTGTTTCGATGCGGCGCTGGCTGTCCGGGCCGAGATGATCTTTCACCTTTAGCAGTGCGGCGCGAAGCGTCTCGACGTATGGCGGCCGGCAATTCTTGTCGCCGATCGAGTTCACGGAAAGCGTTGCTCCAGCGAGGCCTGCTTTCTCGAAGAACGCGAGCAGCATTTCGATGACTTCGGCGTCGATTGCGGGCGCGTCGGACTGGCCGAGGACTTCGGCGCCGATTTGATAGAACTGGCGATAGCGGCCTTTTTGCGGGCGCTCGCGACGGAACATCGGCCCCATGTAGTAAAGCTTTACGTTGCCCGGCAGAGTCTGCATCCCGTGCTCGATGTAGGCGCGACAGACGGACGCCGTTGCCTCGGGGCGTAGCGTGACTGAGGATTCGTCGCGGTCGTCGAACGAGTACATCTCCTTCGCTACGACGTCTGTTTCGACGCCTATGGATCGGGCAAAGAGTTCCGTTTGCTCGAAAATGGGGAGACGGATTTCGCCAAAGCCGTAAGTGGCGAAGAGGTCGCAGGCGGTCTGCTCTACGCGATTCCAGATAGCGGAATCGGGGGGCAGGATGTCGCGAGTGCCTTTGATGGCTTGGAATTTCATTGGCGCGTTGGCGCAGCTACGTTCGGTACGTTTCCTCTCGTTGGGCACCAAGCCCGGGCGCAGCAAGCCGCGCCCCTACGAAAACCACCAATCTGACCTCGGCGTCGCGTTTGCGGATCATTCCGTAGGGGCGCGGCTTGCTGCGCCCGCTCGGCGTTCAATCTACGGAAACGATTGAATCCGGCTACCGATACGTTTCCTTGTACTCAACGTAGTGCGCGGCGTGCGCGTCGATGAATGCTTCATCTTCGGCCGTTAGCGCGCGGCGAAATTTGCCCGGATGGCCCATGAACAGGCTGCCCGGGGCGACGACTGTGCCTTCGGCAACTAACGTGCCGGCCGCGACGATGCTGCCTGTACCGATTTTTGCGCCATTCAAAATGATCGAGCCCATGCCGATCAGGCAGCGCGATTCGATGGTGCAGCCGTGCAGGACGACGCTGTGGCCGATGGTCACGTCATCGCCGAGCGTCAGCGGATGCAGGTCGCGCATCACGTGCAGCACCGAGCCGTCTTGCACATTGGTGCGCTTGCCGATGCGAATCCAATGGACATCGCCGCGAATCACCACGCACGGCCATATGCTCGAATCTTCGCCGATCGAAACATCGCCGATGATGACCGCGGATTCGTCGATGTAAGCGCCCGCGCCGATTTCCGGCGTGTGCCCGCGATAGGTGCGAATCAACCCGAGGCTCCCGCTCCGGACGCAAGCTAACGCGCATAAACGCGCGAAACTGCGTCAAGTTGAACAGCGAAAGTAGCATACGCGGAATAGCGAGACAAGAACGCGGAGCTACTACAAAATTTGCACCACCGGGCCGGCGGGGGAGGCGCGATTGATGTCGGCGGCGCGGGCAGCTACGTTGCGGGCCATGGCGTAGATGCTGGGCGAGCCGGGAGCGTCTTCGCCGAGCGATGCGACGGGCTTGCCGGTGTCGCCGCCGATGCGGATTTGCGGTTCGATTTCGATTTCACCGAGAAATGGCACGCCGAACATCTGCGCCATTTTCTTGCCTTCACCGTAGCCGAAAACGTCGATGCGGCCTTTGCAATGCGGGCAATTAAAGTAGCTCATGTTTTCGACTACGCCCAGGATTTCGACATTTACCTGGCGGAACATTTCGATGGCTTTGCGCACATCGGCGAGAGCCACGATCGAGGGCGTGGTGACGACAACGGCGCCGGTGAGCGCGACCGATTGAATCAGCGTGAGCTGCACGTCGCCGGTGCCAGGCGGGAGATCAACCACCAGATAATCGAGCTCGCCCCATTGCACGCTGCGAAGAAACTGCTGAATTACGCTGTGCAGCATCGGGCCGCGCCAGATCAGCGGCTTATCGCCGGCATTCAGCAGGCCCATGGAGATCATCTTCACGCCGTAGGCTTCGACTGGGATGATGGTGCGTTCGTCCACGGCGCGCGGCTGCTCGGTAGTGCCGAGCATTACCGGCACATTCGGGCCATAGACATCCGCATCGAGTAGGCCGACGGCGCTTCCCATGCGCTTCAGCGCAATCGCGAGATTCACCGCGACCGTGGTCTTCCCTACTCCGCCTTTGCCGCTGGCGACAGCGATGAGATTCTTAACTCCGGGAATCGGGGCTTTATCAGGCATTCGTTTCCTCGCATCTCATGATAAAGCGCTCCCGCCGATGCAGCAAGCCGAGCGGCCTGCTGCCATCGCGGCACATAGGAGCACTATCTTGATCGCTACAGGAACCCGATCCACGAGAATCGCCGCGAGGTCCGCCATCCGGCGACTGCGTAATCGCGCACCGAGTCCCATGGTATCCGGCGCCAACCGCTGCTAGTTTAATGTGGGAAATTGTGGACGACGCCGGCCACCGCACATAGGAGGAACTCGGCAACGAGCGCTTCGAACTGCAGTTTTCTATTCGAGACACGAGAGGGAGCAGAAATCGTCGTAACTTGCTGAAAATAAAGCACGGCGTTCATTTCTATTCAAGACACAAACATGCCCTTCCAGCAGCATCCTTGGGCGCTCTCAAGGCCTTTGATGACCTCTGAACTCCCTGAATGGTCAGCGGCGGGGCTTTGCGCGAAGGACGCGCTACACGCTAGAATAGTGAGTGCAGGATTTAGCGAGCAGTCCTGCCTGGCAGGGCTGCTTTCGTTTTTCCGGAGCTGTGCGGCTCGGCTTTAGCAGCGCGAACGGCTTCGGCAGCGTCTAATAAACCAAATGGAATTCGACCGAATACTCAACAAAGTAATCGCGCGCTTCATTGGCACGAAGCACGAGCGCGATATCAAGCGCATCGTGCCGATCGTGGCGCAGATCAACGCGCTCGAGCCCGAGATGCAGGGGCTCAGCGATGCGGATTTCCCCGTGCGCGCCGCTGCGCTGAAGGCGAAGGTGACCGCGCGCCTCGAAGGCGTCGAGCCCGCCGACAGCGAGTACAAGGCCAAGCTGCAAGAGGCGCTTGAAGAGGTTCTCGTTGCCGCGTTTGCGCTAGCACGCGAGGCTGGACGCCGGAAGCTCGCGATGCGGCATTTCGACGTGCAACTCATCGGCGGAATCGTCCTGCACCAGGGCAAGATTTCGGAAATGAAAACCGGAGAAGGAAAAACGCTGGTCGCCACTCTGCCAGCGTTCTTGAATTCACTGGCCAGCCGCGGCGTGCATATCGTCACGGTGAACGATTATTTGGCTCGCCGCGACGCCGAATGGATGAGCCCCATCTACCGGCTGCTAGGATTATCGGTTGGGGTGATCGTCCACGATCTCGACGATGTGCAGCGCCGCGCGGCCTACGGCGCCGACATTACTTACGGCACGAACAACGAATTCGGCTTCGATTATCTGCGCGACAACATGAAGTACGACCTGAAGGATTGCGTGCAGCGCGGCCATCAATTCTGCATCGTGGACGAAGTGGACTCGATCTTGATTGACGAAGCGCGCACGCCGCTGATTATTTCGGGGCCCGCGGAAGAATCCACCGACAAGTACTATCGCATCGACAAGATCATTCCCAAGCTGATCCTGGAGATCGATTACACGCTCGACGAAAAGCATCGCACCGCGACGCTTACGGAAGAGGGCGTGTCGAAGTGCGAGCGGCTCCTCGGCCTCGGCAATCTCTACGATCCGGCCAACATGGAGACGATTCACCACGTCTATCAGGCCCTGCGCGCGCACACGCTTTATCAGAAGGACGTGGACTACGTTGTAAAAGAAGGTGAAGTCATCATCGTGGATGAATTCACCGGCCGGCAGATGCCCGGACGCCGCTGGTCGGATGGATTGCACCAAGCTGTGGAAGCCAAGGAAGGCGTGAAAATCGAGCGCGAAAATCAGACGCTTGCCACGATTACCTTCCAGAATTATTTCCGAATGTACAAGAAGCTGGCGGGCATGACCGGCACGGCCGAAACCGAAGCAGCGGAATTCGAAAAGATTTACAAGCTCGATGTCGTCGCCATCCCGACGAACAAGGTGCTGATCCGGCACGAATACCCCGACGTGGTTTACCGTACGGAAGCCGAGAAATTCGAAGCGGCCGTGAATGGAATCATTCAGGAAGATGGAACGAAGTCAGGCGGCATCCGGCAGTACTTTGAATCGGGGCAGCCGGTGCTGGTGGGCAGCATCTCGATCGAGAAATCCGAAAAGATTGCGGAATGGCTGAGGAAGGCTGGGATTCCGCACCAGATCCTGAACGCGAAGCAGCACGAGCGCGAAGCGAAAATCATCGCGCAGGCGGGGCGCAAAGGCGCCGTCACGGTTTCGACCAACATGGCCGGCCGCGGAACCGACATCCTGCTGGGAGGAAATCCCGAAGCGATGACGCGCGATCATTTCCTGAAGAACAAGCTGGCGATTCCCTACGCGCCGGCAGGCGCCGTGATCGGCGGGAATGGCGCGGGCAGTGAAACTCCGGCAGAGGCGGAAGGCGGCGCTCCGGCTGCGGGAGCGATCGCAGCGCAGTCCGGCGGCGGCGCCACAACTTCGGCGGCTGCTACGCTGGCGGCTCCTGCAGCCAATGTCCCGATGGTTCTCTTCCAACAGGAAGGCAGAATTTTCCAGGTGCCGGCTGACCAATGGAAGCCGGTGTACGACCAGTTTGCCGAGCAGTGTCGCGCGGAACACGATGAAGTGATCGCCATGGGGGGCTTGCACATCCTCGGCACTGAGCGACACGAAGCCCGCCGCATTGATAATCAGCTTCGCGGACGCGCTGGCCGTCAAGGCGACCCCGGGGCTTCGCGTTTTTTCCTGTCGCTCGAAGATGATCTGCTGCGCATTTTCGGCGGCGAGCGCATCAAGGCGCTGATGTATCGCCTGGGCATGACCGAAGGCGTTCCCATCGAATCGAAGATGATCAGCAAGCAAATCGAAAACGCGCAGAAGGGCGTCGAAGCGCAGAACTTCGAAGCCCGCAAACACCTGCTCGAATACGACGACGTGATGAACAAGCAGCGTGAGACGGTGTACTCGCTGCGGCGTAACGTTCTCGAAGGCGCCGATCAGAAGGAGTACATCCTCGAGCGTGCCGACAGCATCGCCCTCGACATCGCGGAGAAATATTGCCCGCGCGAAATCAATCCTGGACAGTGGAATCACACGCAGTTCTCAAATGAGGTCCTGAATCAATTCGGGCTCGATGCCAAGGCTGTGGGAATCGATTTTCTACGCGTCAATCACGATGAAGTGGTGAACACGCTTCTCGATAAGGTGCATGCTCGATACGAGGATAAGGAAACGCTATTCGGGGCGCCGGTGCTGCGCTGGCTCGAGCGGCGGATTCTGCTCGACATCGTGGACACGCAATGGAAAGACCACCTGCTGACGCTCGATCACTTGAAAGAAGGCATCGGCCTGCGCGGCTACGGGCAGAAGGATCCGCTCGTCGAATTCAAGCGCGAGGCGTTTACACTTTTCGAGGAAATGATGGATCGGATTGACACGGAATCGGTCCGGTTCTTGTTCCTGGTGCGCCCAGCCGAAGGCGAGCAGGCGCCGCAGCAAGCTTCGGGAGGCCAGGAGCCCGCGCGGCCGAAGCAATTTGGAATTCAGCAGCAGCTCGAGCGCCGCCAGCAACGGCAGCAGAAGGATCTTCAGTTCCAGGCTGGCCCGGCGCAAGCCGAAGCGCCGAAGCCGGTCCGAGCGGGCGCCAAGGTAGGCCGGAACGATCCTTGCCCTTGCGGCTCCGGGAAGAAATACAAGAAATGCCATGGAGCGAACGCGTAGCCGCGTTGTTTTAGCGCCCCGACGCACGCTCACCGTCCGAAGTGACCTTCGTCTGAACATTCCAGGAGTTGTTTGCGTATCTACTGCGGGGCGGAACTCTATCTACGAATAAGGAGTCAACGATGCGAATTCGTTCGCGCTGGGGGTTGAGCATTCTGGTGGCCGCTGCGATGGTTACGCTGGCGGCGATATGCGCGCAACCGGTTCTGGCCGATAGCGAAGGACACTTTGACAAAACACTGACCGTATCCGGTCCCGTGGATCTGGACGTTCAAACTGGCTCCGGCAACATCACTGTTCAACCCGGGGATTCAAGCCGCGTCGAAATCCACGCGCGGATTAAAGCAAGCGGCTGGCATCTCGGCGGCGACATTGATGCGCGCATCAAGCAAATTGAAGACAACCCGCCGATCCAACAAGAAGGCAACACCATCCGCATCGGCCGAAGCGACGACCACGATCTGTTCAAGAATATTTCGATCAGCTATGAGATCAAGACGCCCAAAGAGACGCATCTGCGCGCGAAGTCCGGCTCGGGCGATGAGGAACTCGATGGAATTGCAGGACGGGTCGAGGCCGCGAGCGGATCGGGGAGCCTCAAACTTCACGATATCGGCGCCGAGGTTCGCGCGAGCACCGGCTCGGGCGACGTCGACATCCAGAACGCGCAAGGCAAGGCGCACATCAGTTCGGGCAGCGGAACGATCCGCGCCACAGGCATCGCCGGCGCGCTTACGGTTTCGACCGGGAGCGGCGACATCAAGCTCGAACAAACCGCCGCGGGCGACATTGATGCAACTTCCGGATCGGGAGAAATTGAATTGAATCACGTGAAAGGCGCCGTCCGCGCCACAACCGGAAGCGGCAACATCCACGCCGATGGCGAACCCGCGGGACCATGGAAGCTGCACACCGGCTCGGGCGACGTCTCGGTGAAGCTGCCGGAATCAGCGTCATTCGAATTGGCGGCGCACACCAGCAGCGGATCGATCGACAGCAAACGTCAAATCATGGTGTCCGGCAATCTCAATCCTCACGAGCTTCGCGGCAAAGTCGGCAATGGCGGGGTTCTGGTGGATTTGAATACAAGCTCCGGCTCGATTCGCATCGACTAGCCAGCTTCTCTTCGCGGGGTGTTCTTCCGGCCGCGCCGGGCGACGCCCCTTATGTGCCGCGCTCCGAGATATGATATTTTATCCGCGGCTTCGCGTCCCATTCGCGCCGAAGCTCGAGGGTGTGTCATGGCGGCGGCTGCCTCCCCGCACTGCCGATTCGAAGGGTGCGATGAGGAAGTGCCTCCAGCGCTGGCTGCTGGCGGACTTTGCCTCGATCACTTTCTCGACGAAGCGTTCGCGCGAGCCGATAAAGCGCTGCAGAATTGCAAGCGGGGCGAATCGCCGGACGCGGCGACGCTCGACTGGCTTTTTTCGGACGTTCAACTCACGTTGAATGCGGTTTCGGAACTTGCCAAGAAGCGTGATCTGGCCCAGCAGAGCAAGATTCTGGAGCTATTGCTTTGCGTCGCGAACTTGAACGAATACGTCGCGCATCACTCGGTGCAGCCATCGCATCCAATTTGATTTTTGATTGCAGGTGCATAGGCGAAGTCGGAAGCGGATGGTGTGCGCCCAAATCTCTGCTTTGCGCTAAACAAATACGCCACTAATATAGGGATATATGGCTCCAGATTCTCTGCCCCAGTGCGAATTCGAGTCGGATAAGCTGGCCGTGCGGCTGCGCTTTTCGGGCCCCGCTGACGTGGCCACCATCACCCCGGTCGTCTCGTGGGTAATGGACTTCGTCAAGGAAATGGGCTGCGCGGCGGGCAAGGAATGGGAAGTCGAGATTGCCCTGCGCGAAGCGCTGGCGAACGCCATGGTTCATGGTTCAAAGCGCGACCCGAGCAAGAAAGTTGAGTTCTGCGTTGCGATCGACAATGACCGCGGCTTGCTGATCGTCGTCCGCGATCAGGGCGAAGGCTTCGATCCCTCGCAGATCAAGGAGCCGGTGGTCGGACAGAATCTCTTCTCCGATCATGGCCGGGGAATTTTCCTCATCAACCAGCTCATGGACGAGGTGAAGTTCGAGCGCGGCGGCACCGAAATCCACATGCGAAAGCGTTAATACCCTTCCGTCTCTCCAATCTTGAAATTCTGCGCGTCTGGCTCCAAGCTGGAAGTCTCGTATCTCGAGACTTTTATGACCGAACAAGATCCCAGCGCGGAGAAATTTAAAGTCGTTGAGCCGCAGATTCCGGGCGTCCCCGTCGCTCGAAAAACTGCGTCGGGGCCGTCGAGCGCCAAATCACTTCCCGTCGCCGTGTGGCTGACGATCGCCATCGGGGCCGTGCTGATGCTTGGCGCGTCATTTTTCTGGTGGTTCTCGTTGGCCTCGAAGCGGGCAGAACCCGCTACTGCGGAAGTTGCCCCGCCCGCGGCGAGTCCCGTTGCAGCCGTTGCGACCATCGAGAAAGTGCCGCATGGGCCGGGAGAAATTGGCTCGACGGGGGAATTCCCGTCGGCGTGGTCATCCAAGCAATTTGTGATGCTGAACCCGGTGACGAAAGAGAGCGTTCCAGCGACGGTGGTGCGCCTGCCGGGCGGCTCTTACTGGGGATTTTCGCTGATCGAGCCCTTCGGCCAATGCCGTCTTGAATATGTGACGGACATGAAGCGGCTGGCGACGTACTACGGATTCGAGGCTAAACATCCGATGGTAGGCGACCCGTGCAATCGGAGCGTTTTCGATTTGACGAAATATGGGCCGGGGATTGACGGTCTCGTTCGCGGCGAAATGGTTCAGGGCTCGGGTTTGAGACCGCCGATGGCCATCGAAGTGCGCGTCGAGGGAAGCAAAATCGTCGCGGTTCGAATGGAGTAGCTTTCCGGAATTCCTCCGAAGAAACATCCGGCCACTAGATCGCCGCTCTCGCTCTGCGCAACCCCGCTATCTCTCCGAACTTTCCTGCATCCGCGTTCGTCAAACAACAAGAAGCCGCTCCGAGCGGACTTGCGTCCGATCGGAGCGGCGTCTTAGTACATCGCGGCGTCGCGACGTGCAGCTAGGCTTAGTCGCTAAGCTCCTCGACTGCGCCAGCTACGAACACGGGCTGGCTCGTTGCAGGATTGATGAGAACGAAGCCCACGACCCGCAGTGAGATTCCGCTCTGTCCTTGCAGCGCGGAAAGGCCGCTGAGATTGATGAAGTTGGTGGCGTCCGTGGTCATCACCGTGAGTGGCTGCGGCAGAAGGACTCCGGCCGTCCAGTTATCGTTCAGTTGGAAGCTGCCGTTATTGCCGTTCTGGATGACGACGTTACCGGCGAGGGTGCCTGCCTGGCCCTGGCGCCGCAGAACGACGCGGTGCGGAGTCAGAGTAGTCGTGCCGTCGGTGGTGCTAATGTCACCGCCGATCGAGACGCGCTGACCTGCCGCCATCGCCGAGTTGTTGAAGAGCAGCGTGGTGAGCGGCAGTTTGATGCGGCCAATGCGATACTTCTCGGTGCCGTTCAGATCCAGCGTCGCGATGTCGCCCGGCGAGATGCCGTTAACTGCGGGCAGTTCGTCCCGGACGTAGAGATCGGCCTGAGTCGCCGGCCCCGAAGGCGGACGGACGCTGGTCAGCAGGCCGCTGAAGTAGAAGTCATCATCAGAGACGACATCGACTTCTGAGGCATCGATCGCGTGCGTGACGGGATCGAGCTGGCCGGTCAGCAACACAATCGTATTCGTTGTGAATCCGCTGATAGGCTCGTTCGGGTCATCGAAAACAGTGTTGTCGTCCGTCGAAACGTTCCACTGCCGCCCATGCGGCCCTTGCACTGTGAATGAACTATTGCCGGTGACGCCCACGACTCCCGCGGCAAAGTCGTCAATCGAGATTTGAGAATCGGTCGCGTCAAGAAGCTTCATATGGAAGATGGGATTAATCGTGCCGGTAACTTGTCCGCTGCCGTCAACGGCGAGGGACTTGCGCAGGTCGAATTCCATGCGCAGGCCTACGAGATCTCCGTTGTTGACGGTGAATGGATTCGCAAAGGTCACGGTGACCATGTTGGTGGCAAGCGTGCCATTCATCGTGTTGATCGCGGGCGGGTTCTGCGTGGTGTCGATGAACCCGATAACCGGATTCGCGATCGTGACCGTCGCGCTGACGTAGGTGCCCGTGGGAACCGAGGTCAGATCCACAAGTTGATGCAGTCCGCTCAACTGCGCGAAATCAACGAGTTCCGCCTGCGAGAGCACGCTCACGTCGGTGGAACCATTGTTGACTGTTACGCCGGTCACGTTTACCTGGCAGGACACGACACTGGGTAGAGGCGCGTCAGTGGCTACCGTAAAGATCGAGCCGGATTGCTGAGGCGGAGGCGTCGTAGAATTCATTGAACCGCCGCCGCTGCACGCCGAGATCAAAAGCAAAGGCAGAATCGCGAGAAAGCTCTGGGCACACTTCGACCATTTCATATCAGGTCTCCTTCAAATCTATGGATGATGGCTGAGGGCGGTGCTCTAGGTAGCCCCGTGCCCCTCTCCGGAATCAAACACCCAGGTGCGAAAAAAGTTTCGCACGCGATTGAAATTCATACAGCGCTCGGGCGATCGCAGACTCTGGAGCGGCGCGACAGTTTTCGTACCAGACGGAAAAGGGCAGCTATCCAATCCTTCGCGGCATCATAGTAGACTGGGACGCGGCCGCCGGTTACGCGCGTAGTTTGAGGATAGGCGGAAGCGATCGATCGGAGGGGAATTTGACGCAGCGAAGATACGCCCTGGCGCTCACGTTGATCGTTTTTTCATTCGGAATTGGCTGCGCGAAAGCGCCCAGTGATGCGGCAATGGCGGAGAGCATCAAGGCGCAAATGTTCTCGGATCAGCAGCTCAAGAATTCGAACTTGAACGTATCGGTCCAGAAGGGCGTGGCCACACTATCGGGTGAAGTCTCCGACGACTCAGCTCGCCTGGAGGCTTACAAACTCGCTGCAGGAACAGCCGGCATCAAAAAGGTCGATGATCAGATGTCTGTCGCGGCGCCTCAGGCAGCGCTAATTCCGCCGCCTCCGCCGGTAGCGACGCCGATACCAAACGCTAAGACGCGCAAGGCCGATCGAAAATCGAAGCGGCGCGCGACGATGACAGCGTATGCGGATTCAAGTCCGCAGGCGCCGGACGCCGCGACTCCGCCGGATTCAGCGGGTCAACCCGCTCCACCGACGCCTACGGCGCCGTCACCAGTTCCCTCCGACGCGACGCAACCAGCGAATCCGACGTCGGCTGTGGCGGCCGTTCCGGCGCCGGCTCCTCCTGAGCCCAAGGATGTGGAGATCGCCTCCGGGACAACGATTCGAGTGCGCATGATTGATCCCGTGAACTCCGCGGTGAATCATACCGGGGAAGTTTTCCACGCCTCGCTCGAAGAGCCTATCGTTGTCGATAACGAAACCGTGGTGCCGAAGGGCGCTGATGTGTACATCCGCCTCACGCGCGCGAGCACGGCCGGACACATGAGCGGGCGGAGCGAACTGCATCTTGAATTGGTAAAGCTCGATTACGCGGGCCGGTCGTACGCGCTGGTCAGCAGCACATCGAGCGTGGTGGGCAGTTCACGCGGCAAGAAAACGGCAACTGCGGTGGGAGCCGGCGCGGTGATCGGCGGCATCATCGGGGCAATTGCAGGCGGCGGTAAAGGCGCGGCGATCGGTGCCACGGTCGGCGGCGCGGGCGGCGGCGTCTATCAAGCCAGCACCAAAGGCGAGCAGGTGAAAGTGCCGGCGGAAACTGTCCTGGATTTTCAGCTCGAGCAGCCCGCGACCGTGACTGTGCCGTCGCACGCCAACGTCACCGGACTATAAGCGGTACGATTCGCGAATCAAGCTAACTTTGCAATTACTGCGAGGTGTGTTCCAGCTTCTGCAGCTTTGCTTTCGCTTCTTTGTTCCCCGGTTCAAGTTCCAGCGCGGCGCGATATTGCTCCGCGGCCTGCTGCCGTTTCCCTTCCTGCTCGTAGAGACGCCCCAGCCAATCGCGCGCTGAAGCATGCGATGGCCAGTCGCTACGATCCGGCGTGTTCGCGAGGTACGCTTTCAACAGCGGCTCAGCGGCGCTTGCCTGAGTGCCGGTAAGGATGTGCTCGATGGCGCGATAGTAGCCGATGCGCAGATCTCCGGGTTTCACTTTTTCGGCCGCCTGGATCGCAGCCTCCATCTCCGCGCCGCGCCCGAGTTCCAGGTAATAATCGGCAACCTCGAAATACGGCTCGACGCGATCTACCTTCGATTCCAGAACCAGCCGGTATTCATTCTCGGCCAACTCATTCTTCTTCAGCACCCCACGATAAAACGCCGCGTGGGCCAGGTGCCCTTCCACCGGATCGACGGCGGCGATGGCATCGGCCTGCTCTCGCGCGGCGTCTTTATTGCCACCCACAATCCAGGGCGCTTCGATATTGAATTCTTCCAACGCGCGTCGCGCCTGGAGATTTGATGGATTCAATCTCACCGCCTCTTCAAATTCTTTTTTCACTTTCCGCGCCAATGAAAAACTGTGTTCGCGGTCGGCCTGCTCGCCGTAAGCCCGCGCAAGCCACTGGTGGTAGAGAGAATTCTTCGGGTCAATCTGCGCGGCGCGCTCGGCGTGCGTGGCGGCATTATTGAAATCCTTCATTTCGTAATAGGCCCGTGCCATCCAGAACTGCGCTTCCCCATCGTTGGGATTCCGCGCCACGGCATTGCTCAGTGTATTCACCGCAGCTGAATAGTTGCCCAGTTCGATCTGGTGGCGCGCTTGCGTCACATCCGGACTCGAGTCGGCAAGCACGCGGTAAGCAGGCAGCGCGACGATCAACGCTGCGCACAAGCACGCGAGCCAAATGGAGAGAATGCAGGAGAACACTCGGCGGGTCATTCGGGTCCTCTCTTCTTGCGTCCGCGGGGCGGGCGACTCATTTCGCGTCCGCAGCGCGGACGACCATTCCATCCTTGAGGTCGGTTTCTCCCGGAATGGCGACGCGGTCGCCTTCCGAGAGGCCGGAGAGGACCTCGTATTTTGAAGCACTGGCAATCCCAACAGAGATGTCACGGCGGCGCAGACGCCCTTCCTCGAGCCGGAAGACATATCGCCCGGTGCCATCGGCTCGGACCGCGGCGCGCGACACGGCGAGCACATTCGGCCGCTCGCGCACCAGGATGCGCACTTCCACGTTTACGTTCGGGAGCAGCTCGAGCTTCTCGTTATCAACAGAACAGAGCACTTCGCCGACGCTGCGATTCCCGTGCGCCACCACCTGCTTTGGAATCTGCAACGTCTGTCCAGTCCACTCGCGGTTCGGCATCGCATCCCAGGTGATATGCACTACTTGATCCGGCGCCAGCCACCCAAGATCGGGCTCATCCACGAATGCGCGCACCTGGACTTTGTGCAGATCTGCCATGTCCGCGATTTCCTGGCCAATCGTGACGTAATCGCCCTTACGGACGGAAAGTGAATAGAGCGTGCCGTCAACGGGAGACGTGATCGTTGCGGAACGCACTTTCTCATCGAGCGCGCGCGCAAGCGCCTCGTCCTGATCAACCCGCAGCGTGAGTCGATCAACATCCAGCGACGCGCGGTGCGTCAAATCATCTTTCTTCTGCTGCAGAGTTTGAAGCGTTGCGCGCGCGGTCGACAGATCGAGCGCGTTCTTGTCAATCTCCGCCTGCGTGGCGGCCTGCTTGGCCAAGAGTTGCTGCAAGGCCTGCTGCGTGTGCTCGAGGTTCGCCACTTGCGCCTGAGTCTTATGGAGGTCGCCGTCCAGTTGAGCCACTTCGCTCGGCGGGCCGCCGGTGCGAGCGTTGCGCAAATCCGATTGAGCCGTCAGCAAGTCCGCGCGAGCCGAAGCAAGCTGCGCCTGCGCATCGCTCGAATCGAGCGTGAGAATTCGCTGGCCCTTGTGCACCGGCTGGCTTTCGCTGGCATCTACGCTGGAGACAAAGGAGGCGATCTGCGCGCGCACAATATACGCGTTGACGGGCTCAACTTTTCCGTTGCTGGCGATCGCCGCGTTCAACTTCTCGCGCGACACCTGCACAACCTGCACTTCCGGCGTTCCGCCGCGGCCGGCCAACCCGATGAACAACACCACGGCCAACACCAATGCGCCGCCGCCCCAGACCCAGCCACGGCCCTTCCCAGGTTCCGAATTACCGTTTCGATTGTTCATTCCAGGGTGCTTTTTGCGATGTCATCGAATTGTAGCATCGCACATCGCGAATTGACTACGAAGCTCGCACAATGGAGCTAAACGTACCCCTATTAACAAGATGCCCGGCACCTCGGCCG
The DNA here is from genome assembly GCA_036833535.1 of Candidatus Acidiferrales bacterium. Taxonomy (GTDB): domain Bacteria; phylum Acidobacteriota; class Terriglobia; order Acidiferrales; family UBA7541; genus Palsa-147. Next base: position 26,177 of record DAITPO010000017.1, read on the forward strand.
AGATGCCAATTAAATCAGCCAGACGCGCTGTGCCTGCCGCGCTGGTGCGCGAGCAGCGCCGACTTTGCGGCCTCCGTGGTAAAATGCGCGCATGAGCGAAACACACGCCTCCCAGGGATCCGCCGATACCAAGCCGGACGCCAAGCCGAAGCCCAAGATTCATCGCGTCTGTATCGGCTGCAACAATATGTTTGAAGTCACGCTCGACAACTACGAAGCCAAGCACTGCCCCGTCTGCCACAAAGGCTAATCGCACCGCATGAAGATTTACAACGAGCAGCTCACGCTTCAGACGCAGGGCAAGCGCGAATTCGTGAACATCACGCCACAAGTAAAAGCCGCGATGGAGAAGAGCAGCTTCCGGGACGGCATTATCTTGGTCTCCGTTCCGCATTCAAATGCGGCGATCATCGTGAACGACGATGAGGCTGGCCTGCTCGAAGACTTGCAATCCTGGCTCGATCAGGTTGCGCCGGAGCGCGAGGACTACAAGCATCGCGGGCGATTCGAGAGCAACACCGGAATCCATCTCCAAAGCCTGCTCCTCCATCATCAAGTTATCGTGTCGTTTTCCGAGGGGCGACTTGACCTCGGGCCGTGGCAATTCGTGTTGTTTGCGGAACTGGACGGCCAGCGCCCGAAGCGAATCACCATCAAGGTGTTGGGGGAATAGAGCAGTCAGGATCTGAATTTCGAACCCACCACGAATTTCCGATCGCGGCCAGTGCGTAGTATCGTTCGAACGCAGTACTTTTGCGCTTCTCTCCACCCACTACAGCGCGAAGAATAGAGTCTGCACATGATCCAAGCGCAAAAGCTAAGCAAGGTCTTCCCGGCCACAAAGAAGACAAAAGAAGTGCGCGCCGTCAACGCCATCAGCTTCGAATGCAAACCAGGGCAGATTTACGGCCTTCTCGGCGCGAACGGCGCGGGCAAAACGACCACGCTGCGCATTCTCGCCACGATTCTCGAACCGACATCGGGCACGGCCAAAGTTGCGGGGTATGACATCGTCGAGGAGCCTGAGAAAGTTCGCGAAAATGTCGGCTTTCTCTCCACGTCCACCGCGCTCTATGACCGCCTCACCGCGCGGGAGTTGGTGGAATATTTTGGGCGCCTTCATGGCATGGATGGCGACGCGCTCCACAAATCCGTGGAGACTCTCTTCGCGGCGCTCGATATGAACGGATTCCGCGACCGGCGCTGCGAGAAACTCTCGACCGGCATGAAGCAGAAAGTCTCCATCGCTCGGACGCTCGTTCACGATCCCCCGGTCATGATCTTCGATGAGCCGACGATGGGCCTCGACGTCATGGCCGCGCGCGCCATCGCGCGATTCATCCGCCAATGCCGCGAGCGCGGCAAGACCGTGATTTTTTCCACGCACGTAATGTCCGAAGCGACAAAGCTATGCGACAGGATTGGTATCATCCACGGCGGAAACATTCTCGAAGAAGGCACGCTCGAGGAACTGCGCGCGCGGCACGCCACGCAGGATTTGGAAGACATCTTCGTCAAAGTAGTGGGAGATGAACAATGAGCTTGCGAAACATTGGAGTGGTATATCGCAAGGAATTAGTGGATTCACTGCGGGATCGCCGCACGGTGATCTCCATGTTCGTGATTCCGATTCTGCTTTTCCCCGCCCTGAGCGTTGGACTGGGCCTGCTCGGCGCAAGCATGATGAACAAGGCCAAAGAGGAAATTCCCCGCGTCATGATTGTCGGCGGGCAGGACTCCCCGCGAATTGTCGAAGCCCTCAAGAAGAGCGATAAGTTTCAGATCGTCCCCGAGTCGCCCGACTTCGAAACTCAGATTACCGACCGGAAGATTCGTGTGGCCGTTGTAATCCCACCCGGCTTCGATGCCGCTGCGAATCAAGGCGAAGCCGGCAAGGTTTTGGTGGACTACTACGAAGGCGACATCAAATCTGAGCTTACGCAAGATACAGTTCGTGAGTTTCTCAGTGACTACCGCGGTGAATTGGCCCGGTCCCTCTTGAGCGCCCGCAACGTGCCGAAAGGCCTGATGCGGCCGTTTGAGGTCAGCAAAAACAACGTCGCGCCGCCTGAGAAAGTCGGCGGCAGCGGTGTCGGCGGTATGGTTCCGTACTTCGTAATTATTCTCGCCTTCACCGGCGCCATGTATCCGGCGATGGATCTCACCGCCGGCGAAAAAGAACGCGGAACGATGGAGACGATCTTGACCAGTCCGGTCTCGCGCACTGATCTGGTGCTCGGAAAATTCTTTACCGTGGTCACGGCCTCACTGGCGACCGCGATCCTTGCCCTCACTTCCATGGGCATTTCCTTTATGCTGGCCAAGAGCACAATCGACAAGGCTTTGGCGAAGGGCGAGCCAGGATTTCATTTCGCTCTCGATCCGCGGGGCGTTCTCGCCGTATTCGTGATGATCCTGCCGCTCTCGGTGCTTTTTTCCGCGGCCATGCTGGCGGTATCGCTTTTTGCCAAAAGTTTCCGCGAGGCGCAGACCTACATCTCTCCGCTGACGTTCGTAGTGATCATGCCCGCGATCGTCGCCTTGCTTCCCGGCGTCGAGCTGAACACGCGCACAGCCCTGGTGCCGATCCTGAGCACGACGCTGGTCGGAAAGGAATTGATGGCCGGCAATCATCCGTGGGGCTTCATCGCGCTGATCTTTGCATCGTCCTGCATTTACGCGTCGATCGCCATCGGCGCGGCCGTGACGATGTTCAATCGCGAATCGGTGCTGTTCCGTTCCTAACCACGCGGCGCCTCCGGCGTCTAAATGGTAGTCGACTTCTGCGGCGTCGAGGCGCCCCGCGCACTTTCGCAGCCTTCCGCAATGTAGAATAGTCGCTGACAATCAATGTCTCAGCCGCTGATCCAAGTTACCGATCTCTCCAAGCATTTCCGCACATTCCATCGCCGCGAAGGAATCTGGGGCGGCCTGCAGAATCTTTTCGTGCGTGAGTACAGGACCATCAAGGCGGTGGATCGCGTCAATCTCTCCATCGACCGCGGCGAAATGGTCGGCTACATCGGCCCGAACGGCGCCGGAAAGTCCACCAGCATCAAGATGCTGACCGGGATTCTAGTCCCAACATCCGGCGAAGCCATCGTGAACGGCTTCCTGCCCTACCGCCAGCGGCGCCAGTACGTTCGCACCATCGGGGTAGTCTTCGGCCAGCGCACGCAACTCTGGTGGGACATCGCGGTGATCGAATCATTCAAGCTGCTGCGGCGCATTTATGACGTATCGCAGAAAGATTTCGATGCGCGCATGGAGATGTTCGATCAGATCCTCGGGATCAAGGATTATCTCTACACGCCGGTGCGAAAACTCTCACTCGGTGAACGCATGCGTTGCGATCTGGCCGCGGCGCTGCTGCATAATCCGCCGCTGCTGTTCCTGGATGAGCCCACCATCGGTCTCGACGTCGTCGCCAAACATCACATCCGCGAATTTCTGCGCGCCATCAATCGCCAGTTTCAAACCACCGTGCTGCTCACCACGCACGACCTCGACGACATCGAAGAACTTTGCCGCCGCATCGTCATCATCGATCACGGCACTGTTCTCTTCGACGGCGATCTCCAACTTTTGAAGCAACGCCTGCTGCGCACCAAGCAAATCAAATTTGCGCTGAAGGATCGCGCGCAGGCTGCCGGGCTCGCACGCTTCGCCGGCAATGGCGTCAGCCTCGAGCCGGTGGACGAAATGACATTTCGCATTCGCTTCGACCGCTTGCAGGTCTCGGCCTCCGATCTCATTCGCGAACTCCTGGCGACGGCCGATCTCCGGGACATCGTCATAGAGGACGAACCGATCGAGGAAATCATCAAGCGCATTTATTCCGGCGAGGCGTCGCTCTTGCCCGCCACCGCGGCTCCCGCCATCGCAGAAAGCGAGTTCGGCCGTCGATGAACTCGTTCGCGGCGTATCTCGAATTTGCCCGCGTCGGCTTTGTGAATATTCTCGCTTTCCGCCTGCGCTACTACACCGGAATCATCACTTACCTCATCAACGTCAGCGTCTACTACTTCATCTGGCGCGCGGTCTTCGCCAATAGCGAACAGATCGTCGGCTACAACCTTGGGCAGATGGTGACCTACGTAAGCGTGGGCTGGATTTTGCGTTCGTTCTACTGGAACACGATCGATCAAGAAATGGCTTACGAAGTGATCGAAGGCAAGATCGCGATGGATTTGATTAAGCCGGTCTCGGTCCTCTGGATGTGGTTCAGCCGAGCGATGGGTGAATCCGCGTTCCGGCTTGGATTATTGACGCTGCCGACAGCCATCGTCGTCGCGCTGGTCTTCCCGGTGCAGGGTCCCGCCTCGACGCTTAACTTCGCGCTGTTCTTCATCGGCGCTCTCGGCAGCTTCGCGCTGATGGCCGCCATCAATTTCATGATCGGCACGTGCGCCATCCCGTTGAAATCCATTCTGGCGCTGATTCGGGCCAAATACTGGCTGATTGAGTTGCTTTCCGGACTTCTAATTCCGATCTCGTTCTTCCCGCATCGCCTGCAAATCATTCTGGACTGGCTGCCTTTCGAGCATATCGCCTATACGCCGCTACAGATTTATCTCGGCAAGCTCGACGCGCACGCCGCGGCATTTGCACTTGCGAAGCAGTGGATCTGGATCGTCGTTCTGTTCAAGCTGGCCGATGCATGGTGGAATCGCGCGGTAAAGAAAATCACCATTCAGGGCGGATGAGATGAGCTCACAAACAATCGCGCCGCCGGCCGCTCGCACCGGAGTTTTCCGCGAGATTCACCGGCATATCGCACTGCTCTCCGCCTATTTCTCGCAATACGCGAAAGTGCGCGTCAGCTACCGCGGCGATTTTTTCATTAGCCTCGCCACCAGTTTCGCCGCGACGATTTTCTCGCTCGGCTTTGTCGTCATTCTTTTCGAGAAGGCGCCGCTGTTGAAAGGCTGGCGATTTGAAGAAGTGCTCTTTCTCTACGGCTTTTCGCTGATTCCCTACGGCCTTTTCAACATCCTCAGCCTCAACCTCTACGACTTCGGCAACAACTACATCATGGAAGGAAAGTTCGATCGCGTTCTTCTCCGTCCGATTTCATCCCTCTTCCAGGTATTGTTTGAAGTTTTTCGCATCGAGTCGCTGCAGGAAATTGTGACCGGCTCAGTGGTGGTCTGGTATGCAGCACGGCATCTTCAAATTCACTGGACTGCGTTCGATCTCACGATGCTTTTCGTGTGGGCGCTCTCGGGCGGCGTAATTTATGTTTCCGTGTTTCTGTTCCTCAGCACGTTCTCATTCTGGTTCGAAGACCGCATCGGCATCCACCCGCCATTCTGGAATCTGATCGCCTTCGGCCGCTATCCTCTCTCGATTTACAGCGGCTTCATTCAATTTCTGCTGAGCTGGATCATCCCATTCGGCTTCGCGTCGTTTTATCCCACGGCGTGGATGTTGCGCCGCGCGCAATTCGCGCGCTATACGCCGCTCGCCCCAGTAGTGGCCGCGGTCTGCATAACAATCGCGATTCTCGCCTGGAATTTCGGCTCCCGCCGCTACACGTCCACAGGCTCGTAGAAGCTTTCGCTTCCGTACACGCAGGCTGCCAATGAAACATCTCATTCGGCCAGCGCGTACCACTAATAGTAATGAACACGATAACTAAGCGCCTCGTCCTCTTCTTAGCCGCGATTGCATTTCTACTGGCCAGCTCAGCAGCCGTCGGCGTCATGCTGGGAAGCGGAATTCTGCATCCCTACCGCAAGACTGTGACCGCCGATAATATCGCCAACGCAGATCGCGCGTTCGCCGAAATTCACGCCACGCGCGCCGATTTCGAGGTCTCAGCGCCCGATGACGCAAGACTACGGGGATGGAAAGTTCGCCCAGAAAATCCCAATGGCGACTGGGTGGTCATCTTGCATGGCGTCGGCGACAATCGCGCCAGCCAGACCGGCTACGCGCAATTCATGCTCGCCCGCGGCTACGGCGTGGTCATGATGGACTCGCGCGCCCAGGGCGAGAGCGAAGGCGCGATGGCCACTTATGGCTGGATGGAGCGAAACGACGCCCGCCGGATCGACGACGCTATTCTGGCCGCCGAGCCGGTGCGCCATCTTTTCTACTTCGGCGAATCGATGGGCGGAGCCATCGCTTTGCAATCGGCCGCGGCAGATGTCCGCATCGCGGGCGTCGTCGCCGAAGATCCCTTCAGCAATCTTCGCGAAGTAACTTACGATTACGCCGGCCTCCAATTCAGCCCGCTGCTCGGCAAAACTCTCTTTCGTCCCGCGGCGATTGTGGCTCTCTCACAAGCCGAAAAGGAGGGCGGATTCAGGGCGATGGATGTCTCGCCCGAAGACGCCGTGGCGGTTCGCCCAACTCCCATACTCCTGATCTGCGGAACTGACGATCATAAAATTCCGTGCCGCCACGCGCACCGGATCTTTCGTCACGCGATTGGGCCGAAGGAACTATGGGTTGTGAATGGCGCCGGTCACACGATGGCCTACGGTGTCGCCCACGACGAGTTCGAAAAACGCGTTCTTAGATTTTTCGCGAGCGTCGCGCGAAGCGACGGCAGGAATTCAGCGCAGCCAGTAGGGCCCGATTCAGCGGACGCAGCAAACTAGAGAATCTTCATCACCAGCATCACGCGGTCGTCCTCATGCGTCCCGCCGCGCGAAAAACGCTCCACCTCGGCCAGCGTCAAATCCACAATCTCCCGGGCCGAAGCATTGCGATGTTTCCTCAACAACTCGACGAGCCGGTCATAGCCAAATTCTTCATCCTCCGGATTGCTCGCCTCGGTGATCCCATCGGTATAGCCCGCCAGAATGTCGCCGGAATTCAGTTTCACGTTGCCGCGCTCAAATGGCACATTCGGAAACAATCCCACAACCATCCCGCCTTCGCGCAAATATTCCACGCTGCCGTCAGCGCGTAGCAAAATCGGCGGCACATGGCCCGCGTTCACGTAATGCAGCGTCTTGTTCCTTTGATCGAGGATGCTCAGATACATGGTCATGTATTTCTGCCCGCGCGTGTCGGCCAGCATCCGTTCATTCAACGCCGAGACCAGCCGCTCCAGCGAATGTACATGCGCGATCAGCGCGTGCAGCGTCGCCTGCAGATTCGCCATCACCATCGCCGAGCCCACGCCTTTGCCTTCGACGTCCGCCACCACATTCAACATCGTCTGCGGCCCGAGCGGAATAAAATCGTAATAATCTCCGCCCACTTCGAGTGAAGTCTGATGCGATGCCTCGAGTTCGAATCCCACGATCTGCGGCGAGCGCTCCGGCAGGAGCCCCAGCTGAATGCTGCGAGCCAACGCCAGATCCCTCTCCATGCGCTGCTTCGCCAACACATCGCGGTGAAGCTGCGCATTCTCGAGCGCCAGCGCCACATGCACGGAAAGCGAACTCAGCAGCGAGACGTCCGCATCCTGAAACGGACCGCCTTTCTTGTTCAAAAGCTGCAGCACGCCACTCGTCTGTCCATTCTTGTTGCGAATCGGCAAGCACAGCAGCGTCCGCGTGCGGTAATTCAGCCGGCGATCCACTTCCGGCTCGAATCGCGGGTCTTGATAAGCGTCAGCAAGATTCACAACCTCGCCGTGATGCGCCACCCAACCCGCAATCCCGCGCGAAGCCGGCAGCCGAATCTCTTCCTTCTCGAGGCCTAGCCCGACAAGCGACCATATTTCATCGCGCTCCCGGTCCAGTAGAAAAACTGTGCCACGATCCGCGCCCGTATAACGAGTCGCAAGATGAAGAATGATGTCGATCAACTCCGCGAGATCGAGCGTCGAATTCAGCCGCTGCGTTGCTTCCAGAACGATCGACAGCCCCGACACCGCGCTGCGCCGCTCGCAACTGACCAGCACCACGTCCGCATAACGCCGCACCAACCGCAACCACTCAAGCTTCTCTTCATCCAGCGCCGCCGCACCAAATACTTCGAGCGCGCCGCGGCATTCACCATCCGTTCCAAGCACCCACGCCGCATAGCTGCCATTCACGACTTCGCCCGCAGGCTCATCGCGAAGCACACGCAGCCGCGCCGCATCCGCAGCCGGCACTTGCCCGTGCTCGGCTGCCACCGCCGCCTGCTCGGACACGTCACGCCAAATTCGCGCTCCCTTTATGCCGTCCTCACCGGCCACCAATGCAGCGATTTGCGCAGCGAGTTCCGCAGGCGCTGCTGCGGTTTGAATCGATCGCAAAGCCGCGTCCAGCCGCTCCAGCGACGAGGCATTCTCCTTTCCGCTCGCGCTCGACGCGTTCATTTCGCCTCTCCGCGATACTGCAGCACGACCAGCGTGATGTCGTCCGATTGCGGCGCGCCGCCGGTAAACGCCTGAACTCCATGGCGGATAAGTTCAGCGAGCTCGTCCACGTTATCGCCCGAGAAATCCTGAATCAATTTGCGAAGCCCCGCATCGCCCAGGAGTTCGCCCTTTAGATTCGTCGCCTCGGAGACTCCATCGGTATAGATCACCAGAAAATCGTCCTTCTCAAGCTGCGTGTTTCCATTCACAAACTCGGCGTCCGGAAAGAGCCCGACGGGAAAATTCGAGGACTCCAGCGCCTCGAGCTCTCCCCCTTTCCGCCGCAGAATCGCCGGCACATGTCCCGCATTGATGTATTCAATCGCTCCGGCCCGCGTCAGCACGCCATAAAACATCGTCGCGTAGCGCTCTTCAATGCTGCGTTCGCACAGAAATTGATTCACGCGCGAAACAATTTCCGCCGGCGGCCGGTCCAGCGTGGCGGTCGTGAAAATCACGCCCTGCAAAAGCGTCGCCATCAACGACGCAGAAATTCCTTTTCCCGAGATGTCGCCGACGAACAACCCGTGCCGCCCATCGCCGAGGTCAATCACATCGAAGCAGTCGCCCCCGACGGAATGGCACGCCAGCGTGAAGCCAGCAACTTGCAGCTCGGGCAGCCGCGGAAAACTTTTTGGTTGGATCTGCCTTTGAATTTCGCTGGCGATTTCGATTTCGTGATCGAGCCGCGCCTTCTCGCGCGAGGCCGCAAACAGCCGCGCATTCTCGATCACGTTCGCCGCTTCTCGCGCCAGCGTCCGCAGTACTTCGCGATCCAGTTCGGAGAACGCGCTCGATGGATTGTGGCTGTCGAGGTAGAGCACGCCGAGCAGTTCGCCCTGCCGTGTGGACACCGTCGCATCCAGCGCCTCAATCATCGGCAATTTTTCGATCGGAATCGCCACCACGGTATGCAACTCGAGCCGCGCAACGCTCTCCTGCGCTCCGACCGCCGAGTCCTCGCCCGTGTCGCTCACGATCAGTTCGCGCCTGGTGGTCATCACGCGCTTCAAAACGCCCGACGAAATCTGCACCGCTTTGTGATCGATCGCGCTCCGCTTGTCATCCCGAGCAACGCTCGTCTGCAGTTCGCCCTGCTGATTCACCAGCAATAACACCCCGCGCTGCGTGCGCGTCAGCGCAATGGAAGCGTCCACCACCGTCGTCAGCACGTCCTCCAGCGAAAGCCCGGTACCCAAGGTGCGCGCCACTTCGAGCAGCACGCCGAGGTGATACAACTCGCGCGCGCCCGTGGCGGTCGGCGCCGGAATTTCCACCTTCTCGAGAAGCTCTTCGATCGATGCGGTATCGCCCAGGTAGATGAACCGGTAGGAATCGGTCATCCCGAAGTCGACGCTGTCCTTCGGCCGCAGCTCGTGGCGCAGAACTTTCTGGCCATTCACGTACGTGCCGTGACGGCTGCCCATATCCTCAAGAACGTAAACGCCTTCCGAAGTGATGATCTGCGCCTGCTGCCGGCTGATGCGGCTGTCGCGCAAAGTCAGCTCATTGCCCGCCTGGCGCCCGATGCGGAATGGCGTCGACGCAATTGGCACCTCACGGCGCACTCCGCCGGGCTCGATCAGCGCAATTCGAGGAGCTCGTGACATTCGAAAATGCTCCGCCCCAAGAGATGCACAAAATGCGCATCCGAGGGGTCAAAGTCACCGCTCATGGTAGGGAAAGATGCTTGCGATGTAAAGTGTGGCCCCGATGGGATGCGCCGGTGGGGTGCCATGTTCCCGGCGCTCGATGCGCATCGTTCTGCTATTTCGAAGTCGCGCCGCTGGAGTTGCCTTCTCCAACCACCAGCACGAGGATTCTTCCATCGGAATGAAAGCCGCCGCCAGTGGCCGTCTTTGCCTCGGTGAGCGCATTCTCGGGCGTGACGTGCGCCCACTGCGTCACCACACCTGATGCCACCAGCGTGCGCGCCAGATATTCTCGCTCCAGATCGATGTCCGGATCGATCTTGTGCGTGAGGCTGCCATTCCGCTGGTCCTTCTCGAATCCGATGTCATGCGTAGCCGCGCCCACCCACAGCGTCTCTCCTCCCACTTCGCTCGCTGCCTTCCAGACGCGCAAATGATGCCGCGTTGCGACCACCGCATAAGGATCCGCGTGCGCGAATCCGAAATCCTGCGGCCGCCCGAAGAGATAAAGCTCGCTCATCGGCATCTCCACGTACTCTTCCTTTGAGAGGGTCGAAATCAGGGTATGAACGACCGCGTCAGTCTTCGTGCGATCCACAAGCACCCAGCCGCCATTTTCGAAAGCGCGTTTCAGCCGTTCTTCCGACCCCAAAATCACGAAGTTCACCATGTCGCCGGGATGCCCGTCCTTGTCGGAAATCCGGCGCGGTATTCTGTTGAGAATGTCGCCTGTGAGCGCGGCCACGGAGCGCTCCGGTGGCATGACGTAGTTCGTCTCACTGCTGGATTTTGCAGTCGCGTCCGCAGCTCCGCTCGCCGGAATCTCCGAAGCCGATCCCGCCTCAAGAATCTGAATCTGCACGTCGAAACTTCCATCAGCCGTGTCGCTCGATTGCTCATTCACGCCAAGAAAAAGCCGCCCAGCAATCGGCACCACGACTTCAAGCTTCGCTCCAACCAGGAACGGCAGCGCCGCGTCAAAATCGCCAACACGCCCGATCAATGCCCCGCGCCCCGCATCCTTCACCGGCGGCACGCGCAGCAAATCCTTCCAGCCTCGCGGCAATCCCTCGGGTCCGCTCGCGACGGCGCCCGGATACTGAATCGTCCCCGTCGCCGCAATTCTAATTTTCTCACTGGCTCTCAGATCGATCTTCGTATCCGTCCAGACCTGGCTCGCCGGCACGGTCACTGAAAACGTCCTTAGCGCGCCGGCTGTCGTACGCAGAGTCGCGCCTGCCTCGTAGAAAGCCAGCCCGCACAAAACGAGTAACCCTGTGTAGCGAACTCCGCGTGAGAACAGCCGCGACATTACGTCCTCTTCGAGCAAAATTGCGAAACGCGCCAAGCATAACCTCGCCTCACCGGCCGGTTCAATGCCCGCCGCGGACTCAGACCTTGCCTCTAGCCAAGGAGTCGGGTAAGGTGCCTCAGCGCTGCCCTATGAATCGCGAGGGCTGCAGGCGCAAAATTGCACTGCGCCACCGTTCGGATCGGCGCGCGGCGTCTTACCCAATAGCTCAGAAAATCACAGAAACGTCCGGCGTTGCCGGACAATCGGAGAAAAATCATGCTAAAGGGATTCAAGCAGTTTCTATTGCGCGGAAATGTCGTGGATTTGGCCGTCGGCGTGGTCATCGGCGCTGCGTTCGGATCCGTGGTCACGGCGCTGGTGAAAGACTTGCTGACGCCTCTGATCGCCGCGGTCGTGAAGCAGCCGGATTTCTCGGGCTTCGCCTTCGAGCTGAACAGCGCGAAGTTTCTCTACGGTGATTTCCTCAATGCCCTGCTTTCGTTCGTGATCATCGCCGCCGCGGTCTATTTCTTCGTGGTCGTGCCCATCAACGCGCTGATCTCCCGCGCACGCCGCGAGCCGCCCGCCGACCCGACTACGCGGAAGTGCCCGGAATGCCTGAGCGAAATCCCGCTGGGCGCGCGCCGCTGCGCTTTCTGCACGTCAACGATCACCGCGTAGGGGTCGAGGCGCTACCAGAATCGCGCGCCAACATCGAGCTGCCTCCGTGCACTGCGTCGCCGCAACTCACGCCGAGCGCACTTCCTGGCGCTCGGCCTCAATGGAATTGCTCAGACGCCGCGTGGCTTCCCGCAGGCGCACCGCCAGGTCCACGATTGTCTCCACGCGTTGCACCGCGGCGACCGGCAATCTCTCGCGATTGTGCGCCAGCAGAAGCTCCGCATTCCCCAAAATCCCGGTCAGCGGATTGTTGATCTCATGACGCAGAATCCCCGCGAAATCCGCGGGTAGCTCCTTCCACGGCGCTCCTGCTGCGGACTCCGCCTGCTCCGCCCAGCGAATTCGTCGCACCACAATCGCGGCCGCCAGCGGCGCAAAGTCCCCGACGCGCGAAATGAATTCAACGTCGCCGCGCGCCACCCAGCGGCTAACTTCGCCGCCTCTCTCCGGCCCGGCGACGAGTGCGACCGGTGCGAACTCGGTTAGACGCAGCAGCGTTTCCTCCAGCGGCGCACTGCCGAGCATACGGTCGTCCACCAGCACGACGCACGGCAGTCCGCGCCGCGTTGCTTCGTGCATCCCGCCAAGAGTGGCCGCTGGGACGAACCGGCACGCCTGCCCCGACTTCAGGATCGCTATGGCAATCCGGTGACTGACCGCGTCATCCGCCGTCCCCAATAGCACCACGTGCTCGGTCACTCGCGCGACGCTGGCAATTGCGCTCATGATCTCCTCGCAGCTTCGAATAGCTGGCCACCGCCGCTTCGGCTCGCCGCGGCGGGTACGTCCGCGCTGAATCGCCGATCGCGCTCAAGAATGGCGTGAACCGAAAGCTTCAACTCTTCCACCCGAAACGGCTTGTCGAGATGCGGCAGACCGCGCGGTTCAAGAAAATCCCGCGTGCGCGGCGCCAGCGTGTCTCCGGTAATGAAGAGAATGCGATCCTTCATCGCGCTACCGGCCTGCACCAGCGCATCGTAAAATGCCTGTCCGTCGAGCCGCGGCATCCGCAGATCGCACAGGATCGCGTCATAGTGCCCGCGCGAAAGTCTCGCCAGCCCTTCCTGGCCGTCCAGCGTCACTTCGACGTGGTGCCCTTCCTCTTTCAACACATCCGATATCAGGTTGGCCACCGAAGCCTCATCTTCCACCACCAAGATCCGGCTGGCGCCCACTGCAGTCGTCTGCACCGCGTTGGGCGATATGTCTTCGTGCGATTCCACCTCGGCTGCGGAGACCAGCGGGAGATCCACGACGAATCGCGCTCCCCCGCCGGTTTGGTTCTCGAAGTACACGTCTCCGCCGTGCTGCTTCACGATGCCGTACACGATCGATAGGCCCAAACCAGTCCCCTCGCCCGGCGCCTTGGTCGAGAAAAACGGATCGAAGATACGCGAGGCGATTTCGCGCGACACGCCCGGGCCATCATCCGCGACCTCAAACGCGACGCGCTGCACCGATGGCTGGTAGGTACGGATGGACACGCGCCCGCCGCCGCGGCTATGCAGCAGCGCCTGCTCGGCGTTGACCAGCAGGTTCAGAAAAACCTGCTGCAGCTGGTACGGGTCCGCCAGCGTCGGCGGCAAATTCTCAGCCAGCGAACAATCCACCGAGATGTTCTCAATCTTGAGTTCATACCCGCGCAGCGCCAGCGTGCGCTCGACAATCTCGTTAAAATTCGTCTGCGAGCGTTCTGGCTTGCTCTCGCGCGCAAAAAATAAGAGATTCTTCACTATCCGCCGCGCGCGTTCCGCTTCCCGGTAGATATGCTCTGCCTCCGTGAGAGGCCCTGGGCTCAGCCCGCGGCCCAGCAGAAGCTGCGCATAACCCATGATCGCGGTCAGCGGATTATTCAGCTCGTGCGCGATTCCCGAAACCAGTTGCCCCACCGCCGCCATTTTCTCGGTCTGCAGCAGCTTTGACTGAAAATGCCGCTGGCTGGTGATGTCTTGATAAGTCTCCAGCCAACCAACCGATCGCCCCTCGCGATCCACCACCGGCCGCGAATAGCGCTCCAGCACTCTCCGCGCCGGCTGGCTGATTTCAAGCTCGTCGCAGGTGGCGTCCGTTGAACCGTCGAGGCTCGCTCTCCAGCGATACGAAAACGCCTTCGCATCCCGAAACCGGCTCTCGACAATTCCGGCCAGTACTTTGTACTCCTTGATCGTTCCGATGCTTCCGAAATCGAGCCCAAAAAGCTGCGCGAACTTCTCATTCGTAAAGCGGATTCGCCCCGCAGGACTGATCAGCAATACGCCCGCCGGAACGGCATCCAGCACGGTGCGAAGCTCCGCTTCCAGGACCGCGTCGTCCGCGCCGTGCATCACTTCATCTTTCACTGCACTCGTTCCCATCATCTTCCTTAGCGTCGTCGCGGGCACTGCGCAAGAGGCTTTCGCCGCCGGCGAAGAGTCCGGCGTCTCTCCGCCCGGCAATTCAAAGAGCAGGGCTTCAGAAGTCTCGCGCTTCATCCCGATCGATCTCTTCATGCGTGCGGCTGCTAGCGTCCGTACACAATTCCCAATGCGCACAACACCCCAATCCAAATGGTGATGGCGTATTCGATCGTCACTCGGGCGAATCGAGCGGCTTTCCGTGCGTTCTGGCGTGTCACTGTGTCTTCTCCTCGCAAGAGACACAGCACAAGAAGAACCAAGCCTGTGGATAACTTAAGTGGATTTGAATCAGTGAGTTGACTTAGAAGATGAGAATTAAGAATTTCCCATTACGATGCGGCACCGTTCCCCGTCTAGGAATCGCGTCCCGCTGCAACTAGAGCTCGTGCTCGAACTAGTTCGCTACAGCCGACTGGGCATCGTACTGTTTTAGCTTCCGGTACAGCGTAGTCTTACCGATCCCCAGAAGCCGCGCCGCAGCGAGCTTGTCGCCTCCGGCCTCACGCAAAGCCCGCAAAATTGCGCGCCTCTCCAGCTCATCGAGTGGCAGGAACTCATCTTTATCCGGCAAGCGCTCCTGCGTGCCGTATTGCAAATTCGAAGGCAAGTCGCCGACGTGCAGAATCGGCCCGGATCCCAACGCCACCGCGCGCTCGACCGCATTTTCCAGCTCGCGCACATTTCCCGGCCAGTCATATGCCAACAGCCGCGCGACAGCATCCTCGGAGATCGTTCGCGCCCGTTCGTGCCCGTCACTGAATTTCTCGAGGAACCCATTCACCAGCAGCGGAATATCATTCTTCCGCTCGCGCAGAGGCGGCAGCTTGATCTGCACCACATTCAACCGGAAAAACAAATCCTGCCGGAACGTCCCAGCGCGCACAGAAGATTCCAGATCGCGGTGCGTCGCCGCGATGATGCGCGCGGAGATCGACACCCGCTCCGTCGAGCCCACCGGCTTCACTTCGTGCTCTTGCAAAGCGCGCAGCAGCTTGGCCTGCAAATCAATTGGCAAATCGCCGATCTCATCCAGAAACAGCGTGCCTCCGCCCGCCGATTCCAGCAGCCCCTGCTTGCTGTGGACCGCGCCTGTAAACGCGCCTTTCACATAGCCAAACAGCTCCGATTCAATCAGCGTGGGAACCAGCGCCGAACAATCCACCGGCACGAAAGGCTTGTTCCTCCGCTCGCCCAAATAGTGAATCGAGCGTGCCACCAACTCTTTTCCCGTGCCGCTCTCGCCGAGCACGAGCACCGGATAACTGTGATGACTTACCTTTTCGACCAGCCGGTACACGCGATTCATCTTCTGTGATGTCCCGATCAATTCCCCGAATCCCGGCCGCGTCCGCAATTGCTCGCGCAGCACGCGATTCTCCTGATCCGTCTCCAGCGAATGTACGAGCCGGCCCAACTTCGTTCGCAGTTCGGCCACGCGGAACGGCTTGGTCACGTAATCCGCCGCGCCCAGCCGAGTCGCCTCGACCGCGCTGTCAATGGTTCCGAATTGCGTCAACATCACCACCGCCGTTTGCGGATAGTGCTCGCGCACGCGTTTCAGCAACTCAAGTCCACCAAGCTGCGGCACGCGCAAGTCCGTAATCACGATATCCACTGGAAATTGATCCAGGATTTCGAGCGCCTCTTCCGTGGTCGAGGCGCCGCGCGCCCGAATCCCGGTGTCGGTGGCGACGTCGCAACACAAATCGCGCGCCGATTGCTCGTCGTCAACGACGAGCACTGAAACGGTCGTGGGGCGTTCAAGAATGCGGGCAGGCTCAGGTTTCGATGACACTTCGCAAACCCTCCAATCCTGGGAAATCAGGGATTCGCAGATTCAAATCCGATTGCATGGTCAAAGCCATTTTAGGAATGTCGGCTGATCTATCGAGCGCCCGATGACTTCATCCCTATCGGCAGCGATTCCCACGGAGTGAATCTATTCCCGGATTGGAATTCACCGCAATCCGCATTAATACGCAGAGGAGGTAAGTGCTTATTTCTCAGTTGAGTAAACGAGGGCGAGCATACGTCTTCAAAACTGAGGAACGTCAGATCACCACCGATTGCGAGGTTTTCGGAGCAGCCGCGGCTATTGGACTGCGATGTTTACCGAGCATGTCGCCGGGATTCCGCGCGGCCCCGCGTCCACTCGCGCGGTCAGCGTGTAGGTGCCCGCGGCGAGCCCTGCTGCGTCCCAGCGCGCTGACGGACCCGATTGCTCGAGCTTTCCGGCCGTCGCTGTCCATGAATAGTTCAGCGGGAGATTCAGCGAATCCTTGGCCATCACCGACGCGATGGCACGATCGCCCGAGCCGGCTCGCAGAGACGTCCGATCCATCGAACATGTCGCAGTGATCACATCGCTCGCGGATCTCGGAGCCGCTTCGGCGCCCGGCCAGCGCGCGGAATCGAATTTCAAGACAAATCCGTTGCGGTCCTTGTGATTCGTCAAATCCACCATGTAGCGATAGGCGATATCAATCGCGAAGTTCCGCCAGAAATACACACGAATGCCGCTCACTTGATCCACCGGATCGCGGGGCCCAAATGTGGTGTTCGGCGTATGCGTGCCAACGTACAGAATCGCGTTGTATTCCGAGATCACCTGAAATCGCTTCTGTGGGAAGAACAGGAACCCGGCGCCAAGCTGCACTTGATCCGCGAGTTGCACGTTTTGGTTCGCGCCCGCAACCGTGAACGACGGATCGAGCGTCAAGCGATATTCTCCGTTCAACGCCGCTACGATGCCTCCGTGAAATATCGACTTGCTCAATTCCGCGCCGACGCCGTAATTGAACCGCCCATTCTGGCTGCCGTTGCTGAGCAAGTCGCCGAGCGAAGTCTGCGTCGGAAGATAAAAATCATTCTTGATCGAAAAGCTAAACGGCCCGCCGCGCTTCTCGGAAACCAGATTGATCTTGAATCCCAGATCCACTTCGCCCACGCCCCCGCCGCTCTGCGCTGCGAAGGGATAATCCTCCACGTAAGCCGGCGCGGCTCCGGGCAACGGCACGATCGTCCGGTAAATCGTGTTTCCGAACTGCGGATTGCCAAGCGTGTTCGCAGAAAGGCTCAGCAGATCCGGCCGCCCCACGTGAACGTAATTGTAAGCATCAAAATTCACGAACGCCGAAATGTGCTTCGTGATTCCCGCCGAAAACGACCAGCCGTAATTGATTACCGTGATATTTCCGGGGTCGCGCGAAAACTTGTTGGCCCCAGCCGTAAACGCAAAACCACCGCGCGGCAGCGTCTCGCCGGTCTCGACCGTAAACAT
>DAITPO010000018.1:0-5544 GCA_036833535.1 Candidatus Acidiferrales bacterium
GAGCCGAACACTCAAAACCTACTCCAAAAGGGGCGCCCTTTTATATTGCGTCGCCAGATCGGAAACTGATCCACTAGCCTCCGCCCTCCGCTTGCCTTTTCCCTTGACCCCCGGCTATACTGAGGCGTTTCCAGTTAGGTCGAAAGACTCAGTGGGCGCGAGCCCACTTTTTTGTTGCGCGGGAAACGGGCCGGGCGGTGCTCCCGCTTGGCACATACGGTCGGGGTGCCTCTCGACCCCGGAACGATAGCGATGGACTTGGAGAAGATTCGGGCAGCGGCGGAACGAGTAGCCCATTCGGAAGGGGTCGAGATTTTCGACCTCGAGTGGAAGATCGGCAAAGAGCGCTTTCTGCGCGTCTATTTGGACCGCCCGCCCACCGAAGCCGAGCCGCAAGGCGGCAAGATCACGCATCAGGATTGCGAGCGCGTGAGCCAGCAGTTGAGCGTGATTCTCGACGTTGAGGATCTCGTTCCCGGCCCGGCTTACATTCTCGAAGTCAGTTCGCCGGGGCTGGATCGCAAGCTGTTGAAGCCCGCGGATTACACGCGCTTCACCGGCCGGCTGGCGAAAATCTGGCTGAATGAGCCGGTAGAAAACGCGAAGTTTTTCGAAGGCCGGTTGGCAGGCTACGCGGAAGGTAACGTAAAGCTGGCGGTCCGCGACAAAGAAGTAGCCGTACCGTTCGCCGGAATTCGCAAGGCGAACCTGGTAGTAGAGATTTAGCAGTTTGTAGCGCTGGCCTTTTGGGCCAGCAGCAGTTCGGAAGGCGCAGGCAAGCATTCGGGGCAGGCAGGAGCGCACTAGAAATGGCAAGTTTGCTCTACCAGACAATCGAGCAGATCAGCCGCGAAAAGCACATCGAGCCCGATATTATCGTCGCGGCCATCGAAGACGCTATGGTTGTCGCCGCCCGCAAATATTACAAAACCGAGGAAGATCTCCGCTCGAAATTCAACGCCGAAACCGGCCACGTGGATGTTTTTGCCGTACGCACAGTAGTGGATGAAGTCGCCGATCCGCTTCGCGAAATTTCGCTTGCTGACGCCCGCAAGCAGCAGCCCGGCATCGAGCCCGGCGGCGAAATTTTCCAGAACAAGCCGACCGAAGTCCTCGGCCGCATCGCCGCGCAGACGGCCAAGCAGGTCATTCTGCAAAAAGTGCGCGAAGCCGAGCGCGACACCATCTACAACGAATATCACACGCGCGTCGGCGAGCTGGTAAACGGCATCGTCAAGCGCGTCGAAGGCCCCGACGTGATCGTCGACATGGGCCGCACCGAAGCGCGCATGCCCAAGCGCGAACAATCGCGCCTCGAAACCTACAACGTTGGCGAGCGCCTGCGCGTCACCATCCGCGCCGTTGAGCGAGCCGCGAAAGGCCCGCAAGTTATCGTCTCGCGCGCCGATCCCGCTCTAGTGCAGCGCCTGTTCGAAATGGAAGTCCCGGAAATCTACGACGGCACGGTGCAGATTCGCGCCGTGGCTCGCGAAGCTGGCGAGCGCACCAAAATCGCCGTCGAGAGCCGCGACAAGGAAGTCGATCCCGTCGGCGCCTGCGTGGGCATGAAAGGCATGCGCGTGCAGTCCATCATCCGCGAGCTGCGCGGCGAAAAAATCGACATTATTCCTTACAACGAAGACACGCTCACCTTCGCGCAGAAATCGCTCAGCCCCGCGAAAGTCACGCGCGTACAGGTCGTCGACGTCGAAGAGAAGCGCCTCGAAGTCATCGTCGAGGACACGCAGCTCTCTCTCGCCATCGGCAAGAAGGGGCAGAACGTCCGCTTGGCCAGCAAGCTCATCGGCTGGAACATCGATATCAAGAGCGAGGAAGAGAAGCGCCGCGAGATCGAAGATCAGATGACCGCGCTCACTTCGCCCGGCACTCCTCTCACGGAGCTCGCCGGCGTCGGCCCCAAGACCGTCGAGAAGCTCGAAGCCCACGGCGTAACTTCAATCGAAAAGCTCGCCGATATGACTCCCGAGCAGCTAGTGGAAATTCCGGGCATCGGTGAGAAAATGGTGGAGAAGATCCGCCAATCTGTCGGCACATATTTCGAGGAACTCGAGGCACGCCAGGCCGCCGAAGCAGCTGCCGAATCTGCGGCCGCCGCCGAAGCGGAAGCCGCCGCCGCTGTTGCAGCTCGGGAAGCGGAAACTGCAGCCGCAGCAGCCGCCGCGGAAGCGCCGCCTGCAGAAGAGCCCAGCGCCGAAGCCACCTCCGCCGACGAACAGGAAACAACTGAGATTGCCGCGGTCAACGACGAAGAGACAACCGAAATCGCCGCGGTCGGCGAAGACGAAACCAGCGAGATCGCCGCGATACTCGATGAACCCGTTAGCGAGGGCGAGGCTGCTGAATCCGCCCCGGCGGAATCACAATCCGCGGCCGAAGTTCCGAGCGATGACTCGGCAATGGAAGAATCACCGGAAGAACCCGGGAAGCCTAAGAATCCCGGGAATTCCGAGACGCAGGAATAAAGCGAGGCTATGTCGGATCCGAATCAAATTCGCATTAACGAGCTGGCACGCGAGTTGGAGATCAAGGCGAAAGTCCTGATCGACTATCTCCCCGAGATCGGCGTGACCGAGAAGAAGACGCACTCGAGTTCTCTCGATCTCGATCACGCGGAGCTAGTCCGCAAGCATTTCCAGTCGGTAGCGGAAGCCGAAGCTGCCGCCGAAGCCGAGAAGCAAGCCAAGGCGAGCGCCGCGAAAGCGCGTCCCGCCGCGAAGCCCGCGGCCGCGCCGCCAGCGCCTGCAGCTCGCCCAGCTGCTCCTACCGCCGCCCCAGTTGCACCCGTCGCCGCGAAGCCCGCGGCTGCACCGCCGGCCGCCGTAGCGCCGACAGGACCGCGCCCGCCGCTGCCAGCACGTCCGCCAATTTCAGCTCCAGCAACGCCCGGCCCCGCGGCTCCTCGTCCAGCCGCGCCTGCCGCGGCGGCTCCCATCGCGGCGAAACCCGCCGCCGCACCGCCGGTTGCCCCTGCCGCGCGCCCACCAGCTACGATTCCGTCAAAGACTCCTATCGGCACGCGCCCCGCAGCCGCAGGCTCATCCGCGCCCGCAACAATCGCAGCCAAGCCCGCCGCTCCTCCGAAGCCCGTTCTCGGCCCGATGCCCAAGCTGCCGCAGCGACCAATGATCCAAGCTCCGCCCAGCGCGCAAAGAGAATCCCCCTCAGGCCTGCGCCCAGCAGCAGCCGGACGTCCCGGCACGGCCCAAGGCGAACGCCCCGGCGGCGCATCTCGCTTTCCAGCACGCCCGGGAGGTCGTCCCGGCGGCGGCATGAGGCCGACATCATCCGGCCCCGGAGCCAAGCCCGCAGGAGGTGCCGCGCCCGCCGGCAAAGCCGAACCCGGCAAGCCGCTTTACGCGCGCAAGCCCACTCCCTCGCGTGGCCGTCCGCTCATCGAAAAGCGTTTCGCCGAAGGCGAGCGTAAGCTCCATCCCGTCCGCACTCGCCCCGGAGTCGGCGCAGGCCGCACCGCGCAAGCCGAAGTCATGCCCGCGCCGGTCCAGCGCGAGCCGCGAGCAGTCGTCATCACCGAAGGCATCACCGTCCGCGAACTAGCCGAAAAGCTCGACATCCGCGCCAAAGAGCTGCTCAAGTCCCTCATGGACAAAGGCATGTTCGCCAGCATCAATCAAGCTCTCGACGTTCAGACCGCCACGCAGCTAGCCGAGTCTTTCAGCGGCATCGTCCAGGTCGTTTCCTTCGAACAGCAAATGGTCCAGGAGGAAACCAAGCACGAAGAAGCCACCGGCAATCTCACTCCGCGCGCCCCGGTAGTCACGGTCATGGGACACGTGGACCACGGCAAGACCAGCCTCCTCGACGCCATCCGCGAAACCAATGTCGCCGGCGGTGAATCCGGCGGCATCACGCAACATATCGGCGCCTACGAAGTGCGCGTCAACGATCGCCGCATCGTTTTCATCGACACTCCCGGCCACGAAGCCTTCACCCGCATGCGCGCCCGCGGCGCTAAAGTCACCGACATCGTAGTCCTCGTCGTCGGCGCCGACGATGGCGTCATGCCGCAAACCGAAGAAGCGATCGATCACGCCCGCGCCGCAAAAGTTCCCATAGTCGTGGCCATCAATAAAATCGACATCCCCGACGCGCAACCCGAGCGCGTCAAGCGCCAGCTCGCAGATCGCAACTTGATGCCCGAAGAGTGGGGCGGCGACACAGTCATGGTCGAAGTCTCCGCCAAGACCAAAAAGAATCTCCCGCGTCTTCTCGAAATGATTCTGCTAGTAGGCGATTTGCGTGAGCTAAAAGCCAACGCCGACGCAGCCGCAGCCGGCACAGTTCTCGAATCCCGCGTCGACAAAGGCCGCGGCCCGGTCGCCACCGTCCTAGTCCAGAACGGCACTCTGCGCGTAGGCGACTTCTTCGTCTGCGGCGCCGTCTACGGCAAAGTCCGCGCCATGTTCAACGATCTCGGCCAACCAGTAAAGGAAGCAGGCCCCGCGACTCCCGTCGAAGTCCTCGGCCTCCAAGGCGTCCCCGATGCAGGCGATCAATTCCAAGTCGCCGACGAAGCCAAAGCCCGCCACATCGTCGAATATCGCCAGTCCAAGCTCCGCGAAGCCACGCTCGCGAAGTCTTCCAGCAGCCGCCTGACTCTCGACCAATTGCACGAGCAACTCCGCGCCGGAGAAGTGAAGGAATTGCCCATAGTCATCAAGGCCGACGTGCAGGGTTCAGTCGAAGTCCTCAGCGAAATGCTGCCGAAACTCTCCACCGATCAGGTCAAGCTCAAGATCATTCACGCCAGCGTAGGCGCCGTTTCCGAAACCGACGTCCTTCTCGCCTCCGCCTCCAATGCCATCATCGTCGGCTTCGGCGTCCGCCCGGAAAGAAAAGCCTCCGATCTAGCCCAGCAGGAAGGCGTGGATATCCGCCTCCACACCATCATCTACGAGCTCACCGACGAGCTGAAGAAAGCCATGACTGGATTGCTCACGCCGGTGATCAAGGAAGTTTATCTAGGCCGCGCCGAAGTGCGGAACACCTTCCGCATCAAGGGCTCGGGCATGATTGCCGGCTCCTACGTCCAGGACGGCATCATCAAGCGCGACGCCGACGTGCGCGTCCTCCGCGACAACGTGGTGGTTTACACCGGCCGCATCGTCTCGCTGCGGCGCTTCAAGGACGACGTCAACGAAGTCCGCAACGGCTTCGAGTGCGGCATCAGCATCTCCAATTTCGCCGACGTCAAAGAAGGCGACGTCCTAGAATGTTTCACGTCCGAGCGCCTAGCCGCCACTGCGTAGCAACCGGCGCCGTCGGGTTTGGCACTTTGTAGCGCCGGGCTTTTAGCCCGGCAGCCTTTTTATTGTAGGTTAGGCGCAGCCTCGGCCATTCAAACTGCGCCGTGACAAATCGCTCAGGCCCATCCGCCCGGAGCGCCATATGCCAATCGGTCTACTCACCCTGGAAATCTACATTCCCGACGCGCAATCTCTAAAAGATAAGCGCCAGGTCCTCCGCAGCCTCAAAGACAAGCTGCGCGGCCATTTCAACGTAGCC
>DAITPO010000018.1:5644-41397 GCA_036833535.1 Candidatus Acidiferrales bacterium
CTGAAGGGTCTCGCCGCCGCCGCAGGCTACGTCCGCCACGAGCTGGTCGAGCGCCTGCAGCTTCGCCGCGCCCCGGAAATCGTCTTCGTCCCCGACGAATCCGAGGAATACGGCCAGCACATCGACGATCTACTGCGCAAAAGCAAAGACGCAGGTACGTAGGGGGGCGGGTTCACACGCCCCCGGGTTGGCCGTTGGTTTTCGTTTCTTGATTTGGAGATTTCCGGTGCTGTGTCAGGGCACGACTTCAGTCGTGCCGAAAAGCCGCAAAAGCACCTCGGCTTTAGTCGCTGAGGTATTGTTTCTCTGTCCTTCATACTTGTAAATGCGCGCCCTTCGCGGCCGCACTGAAAACGAAAACTCAAATCGTGCAAAATTCATCAATCATCCCCGCGCACAACTAACCCATGCCTCGCCCCCCACAACCCCCGCCCATCGACGGCGCCATCGTAATCAACAAACCGCGCGGCAAAACTTCGCACGACGTGGTCGAATCCGTCCGCCGCATCGCCGGCTTCCGGCAAATCGGCCATCTCGGCACTCTCGATCCGCTCGCCACCGGCGTCCTCGTCCTGCTTCTCGGCCGCGCCACGCGCCTCATGCGCTTCTATTCCAGCCGCCGCAAGCGCTACACCTGCGCCGCGCGCTTCGGTTTTGCCACGGACACCTACGACGCGGATGGTGAAGCTCTCGGCCCTGATTCCGCTCCAGTTCTCGATCGCCAGAAGCTCGAACTGCTCGCCGCGGAATTCGTCGGCCGCATCCAGCAAATGCCCCCGGCATTTTCCGCGAAGAAAATTCATGGTAGGCCCGCTCACGAACTGGCCCGCAAGAAAAAACCCGTCGTACTGAAGTCCGTCGAAGTGGAAGTCTACGAATTCCGGCTGACAAGCATCGAAGGCCCGATCGCGCGATTCTCGGTCGAGTGCGGCTCCGGAACTTACATCCGTTCGCTAGCTCACGATCTCGGCCAGCGCTACGGAACCGGCGCGCACCTCGCGGAAATTGTGCGCACCGCCGTCGGCGAATTTACTTTCGACCAGGCCTCCACTCTCGAAGAGCTGCAGGAAGCCGCCAGAGCAGGCCGCCTCGCGGATCGCGTGATTCGTCTCGAAGGCCTGCTCCCGGAATTGCCGCGCGCCACGGTTCTGCCGATTGTCGAGCGCCGCGTCCGCCACGGCGCGAAATTCACTCTACCCCTCGCGCAGATTCACGCGGGACAATCCGTAACCGCACAGGGCGCGCCCGCCGAGCTGAATTCCGGCGACTGGCAGCCCGCCCGTCTCCGCGTCTTTAACCAGCAGCAGCAACTCATAGCCATAGCCGAAGCCGTCGTACCCCGCACCTACCAGCCAATCCTGGTCCTCGACGCTAAGCCCCAATAACAGCCGAACCCGGCCGGCCGAATCACCGCCGCTCCACGCCGGAATAAGCCGTGCCAGAGAGTCTGTTTGAGAGGTGGGGTGATTTGTCAGGGCACGACTTCAGTCGTGCCGTAAACACCGCAATATCAATGCGCCTCTACGGGCCGCGGAAAAAGTCGAAACATTGTCATCCTGAGTCCGCCTAGGCGGACGAAGGATCTCAGCGCCCCATGTTTGCAACTACTTGCGCCAACAAGACACGTCGGAAACGAGCAAACTCCGAGAGACCGGCGCTACATCTTTCTCGCGCATTGCCCCGAAACCGAATTCT
Source organism: Candidatus Acidiferrales bacterium (assembly GCA_036833535.1). Taxonomy (GTDB): domain Bacteria; phylum Acidobacteriota; class Terriglobia; order Acidiferrales; family UBA7541; genus Palsa-147. Next base: position 7,340 of record DAITPO010000018.1, read on the forward strand.
CGATTGACCCTACGGATTTGGCTGAGGCCGCGGCCGTTGCTGCGGAGGCTGCCCTGGTGGCTGCGGCGTGACGATTGGCTGCGGCTCAATCTCAGGTTGTGTCTCCGGTGGCGGAGCAACGAGCGGACCAGGAGCCTCGGAGGGAGAGTGTTGCTCGTCGAATGTCTGGCCGACGCTGCCTGCGCCTTGCGCGGGAGCGTGCCCAGCATACAAAAGCCGCTCGACGCGTGGCGCGGGATTCAGGCGCCGCGGAGTAATGAGAATCAACACCTCGTCGACGCTGTCGTCGTTTGTATGATCGCCGGTGAGGTAGTTGATGCCCTCGAGATCCCCGATTCCAGGCCATCCATTCACAGTGTGCGTAGCTGAGACGTTGAGGAATCCGGCGAGCAGCGTGGTCTCATTTTCTTTGAGACGCACGGTTTGCTCGATGGTGCGGTTGCTGATGATCGGCAATTGATTGAGGGAAACGCCCGTGAGGCTGCGGACCTCGAGCGCGGCCTGCAGAGTGACTTCGCTGTTGGGGTGCATGCGCGGGGTGACCTTGAGCTTCACGCCCAGGTCGAGATATTCAACGCCGGGGTACGGAGTGCCAAAACCATTCGAAACGCCGGCGGCGTTGGCGAGCCCGGCCTCGGCCGCGCTCGAATTGATAATCACGGTTGCGGTGTCTGAACCTTGATTGGCGACCACAAGATCCGGCAGCCCATCGGCATTGAAATCCACTTCCGCGACGGACGATGGGCTGGTGCCCACGGTTAGATCGAACGGCTCAGCGAAAAGGCCGCCTCCGAGTCCCAGGAGAATTGAGACCGAATTCGATCCCTGCTCAGCGACCGCGAGGTCCGGGCGGCCATCCGTGTTGAAATCGGCGATGGCGATGGAGACGGGTGAAGTCGTGGTCTGGAAGGGTGTCTCGGGGCCGAATGTGCCATCGCCGTTGCCGAGGAGAACAGAAACCGTATCATCATTTTTGTTCACCACGGCGAGATCGATAATGCCGTCGCCGTTCAAATCGCCGGCGGCGAGAGCGATGGGTCCGGCGCCCGTTGCGTAATCGATTCTGTTGAAGAATGTACCGTCGCCTTTGCCAAGGAAAACGGAAACCGTGTTGGCATTCTGATTCACGACGGCGATATCGATCTTGCCGTCGGCGTTGAAATCGCCGGTCACAACTTGCGTGGGAGCGGCGCCGGTGGTGAGCGTGGTCTGAGCTTGGAATGTGCCGTCGCCGTTTCCAAGAAGAATCGAAAGCGTGTTGTCGTCCTGATTGGCGACCACAAGATCCGATTTTCCATCGCCGTTGAAATCCGCGACGGCTACGGAGACCGGATTTTTGCCCACGTTGAAATCCTGCTTCGCGGCCAGCGTTCCATCGCCGTTGCCAAGCAACACCGAAACGGTTCCATCGGTCTGATTCGCGACGACGACATCGAGATTGCTGTCCGCGTTGAAGTTTCCGGTCGCAACCGCAATCGGGCCGTTGCCCGTGCCGAAATCGGTTTTCACGCCGAAAGTTCCGTCGCCATTTCCGAGGAAGACGGAGACGGTGTTATCGGTATTGTTGGCGACGATGATGTCCTCGAACAAATCCGTGGCCGTGCTGCCGGCGGTGCTGCTGCGCAGAATGCCGGTAGTTACGGCGGCGGGGCCCGCGCCGGTGGTGAGCGTGGAAGTCGGGAAATTGCTGGACGATACGCCGGGAATATTTTGCGCGCTGGTCAAACTGGAGGAGAACTGCGCGAAGGAGACTGGGACGCGGTCGCCCACGAAAAACGTGGCGGGATGGCCGTCCTCGGCCCGCAGGCGCACGCGGCGTCCGCTGCGCACCAGCGAGAGGACCGACGAGAAATTTGCCGTGGCGCCCGGCAGCGTCGCCAGAAGAGTTGTGTTCCCGCCGCCGAATGCCAGCAGGGGCGGAATCAGCGTTCCCAGGCCGAGTTGGCCGGCGCTGATGAGCCCGCCGATTTGGCTGCTGGTGAGGCCTGAGAGCGACGATGGAGTTCCAAAGACCTGTTCGAGAACGGTGATCAGCCCCGACAGGCCGGTCTGCGCCTGCGCAATTTCCTGCCGGTTCAAAGTGAAAACGTGACCGGTTTGCGGTGGCGTGATTCCGAGATTCATCGCCTTGTCGCGATTGACTTCGAGGATGTCCACGTCCAGAACCAATTGACCGCGCGGCTTTTCGAGGTCTTCGATGATGGCGGTAGCCAGCGCGGCGGCCTGCGGAGGAGCGCGCAGCGTGATAGTGCGGCTGCGGGAATCGAGTTGCGTGCGCGTGATGCCGGTGACGTCGCGGACCACGCGGAGTATTTCGGTGGCATCTTCCGGCGTGCTCGAGGCCGGCAAGACAATCGTGCGGATGACCGACGCATCGTAGTCGCGGCGCTTCTGTGCGTTGTCGTCGGCGACGAAGAATAAATTCTTGGTCAGAGGCCGCCAGAACGTGCCGGTCATCGGCCCGAGAACTTTCATAGCCGTCTCAAACGTTGCATCCGAAAGCCGCAGGCGCACGGGGCGAGAGCGCATATCCACGTCGAAGCTCACGCGCACGCCGAATTGTTTCGCGACTTCCTGATAGGCCTGCTGCGTTGTGCCGCGTAGGTCGAAGGTGTGCGTGCCGGGTTGCGGCTCGAGGTGGACGGGACTTGAGATGCTATCTTCGCGATCGTCTTTGATGATTGTTTCTTGCGGGCTCAGCTCGTTCCAGCGTTCGCGCGCGGGAATGTCGCCGGGATCGAGAGCGATCGCGGCGCTGAGGTTGGCGCGCGCTTGCGTCATTCGCCCGGCGACGGCGTCGCGCTCGGCGCGGTCCACGTAATCCTGCACCAGGCGGCTGCGCGCGATGGCGCGCCGCAGAGCATATTCCTTGTTGTCCGGCGCACCGCGAACAGCTTCCGAGAAGGCTTCGTACGCTCCGCGCCAGTCGCTCGTCTTTTCACTTTCGCGGCCGCGCAGATACGCTTGCTTCGCGTGTTTGAGATCGACCGAAGGTTTGGCATCGGCATCGCCGGCGCTGAAGGCCGCGCGAGTTTGCGAGGATTTCTGCGCGGAGAGCGGAGTGGCAGGCGCGACAGCGAGAGCGGCTGCGAGCAGCACTCGGAGCGCGCATTGCCTTGCGGCGGATTGGAGATGGCGTAGCTTCATCGATCGTCGGACGGCCTCGAATTGATTGGCTGAGTGCAATTGTACAGGTAGTGGGATGCGGAATTGCAGCCGGCCGTGGTGAGATTGCTATCGAATAAGGGTGCCTTTTTGTCTTGAATAGAAATTGATCCTGTCCTTTGTTTTCAATAAGTTAGAGCGATTTCTGCTCCTTGTCGTGTCTTGAATAGAAAAGGAGCTTCGAGATTGGCTCTTTGGGAGATTTTAGAGCTGAATGGAATCGACCATCCTTGGGTCTGATGGGGTGGTCGGAGATGGGTTGAGATGCGTCTAAAGATGCCGGGCTTCAAGCCCGCCGCTACAAAGAGCTTGCCTTCGGCTGCGGTTCCTCTGTCATGGTTTGTCACTCATTCACACCTCTTACGACCGTAGCATGAAATTGGGGAAATTACATGCGCGGGAGTGTGTGGAACTGGATCGAAGTGACGTGCGAGAGATACGAGGGCAGGCATCGAGCGCGCGTCGTCATTCTCAGCGCGTTGACTTGGGTGCGGGCGCGACATAAGATTCGCTGCGGTGGCTGATTCCTCTTCACTTTCCGGGCGGACGATTTCCCATTATCGCGTGCTGGAGAAACTTGGCGGCGGCGGAATGGGCGTCGTTTATGAAGCCGAGGACGAAAGCCTCGGCCGCCACGTAGCCCTGAAATTCCTGCCTGAAGATGTGGCCAATGACCGCCAGGCGCTGGAACGGTTTCAGCGCGAGGCCCGCGCTGCTTCAGCTCTGAATCATCCCAACATTTGCACCATTCACGAAATCGGGCAGCACGAGGGCCGGCCCTTCCTGGCGATGGAGTTGATGAAGGGGCAGACGCTGAAGCATCGCATCGGCGGGAAGCCGCTGCCGGTGGATGAGGCACTGGAAATTGCCACGCAGATTGCGGATGCGCTCGATGCGGCCCATGCGGAAGGAATCGTCCACCGCGACATCAAGCCCGCCAATATTTTCCTGACCAAGCGCGAGCAGGTGAAGATTCTGGATTTCGGCTTGGCCAAACTCGTTCAGACGCAAGGAGCGTCGCAGGAATCAGCTGGTGCGACGGTCGATGCCGTGGATCCCGCGATGCTGACGAGTCCCGGCACCGCGGTGGGCACGGTCGCGTACATGTCGCCGGAACAGGTGCGCGGCAAAGTGCTTGATGCGCGCACGGATATTTTCTCGTTTGGCGTGGTGCTCTACGAAATGGTCACGGGCGTTTTGCCGTTCCGTGGCGAGACTTCCGGCGTGATCACGCACGCGATTCTGGCGCAAGAGCCGGTTTCGCCAATGCGCCTGAATCCAGAAGTACCCGCGAAGCTCGAAGACATTATCAACAAGGCGCTGGAGAAGGATCGCGACCTGCGCTATCAGGCCGCATCCGACATTCGCACGGATTTGAAGCGCCTGCGGCGGGACACGGGCTCGGGCCGCATTTCCTCGATGGCCGGGACTGCGGTTCAGGAGATCGCGCACAAAGCCGGTAGCACGTCGAGCGTCGCGGTCGCCGCTGAGCCCTCATCAAGCGGGTTGGCGCGGAACAAATACGCGATCGCGGCTGCTGCCGCGTTGCTCGTGGCAGCGGCATTTGTCGCCTATCACTTTTGGGGTGGAGCGAGCGCGCCGAGTGGACCGGCGAAGATTTCGCAAATCAGCCATTGGGACAAGCCAATGGATGGCGCAAGACTTTCGCCCGACGGCCATGCGGTGGCGTTTACTTCGCCGGTGGGCGGCATTTCTCAAGTGTTCTTGATGCTGAGTTCCGGCGGCGAGCCCCTTCAGCTTACGAGCGACGAAGGAGAAAAATTTGTTAGCAGCTTTTCTGCCGACGGGACGGAAATTTATTATCAGGCAGGGCGGAACGAAAGTTGGGCGGTGCCTACGCTAGGCGGAACTCCGAGCCGAGTGGCCATCGGCAACGCGCTGGTTCCCTCTGCGGATGGCGCATGGATCTACTACGTGAAGGGAGCGACCCGGGGCGTCTTTCGCACCAACCGGTCTGGGGCCGGAGAGGAGAAGGTCTTCAGCTTTGACAAGGCAGCGTTTCCGCCCTTGTGGCTTCTGCCTTTTCCAGGCGCTGACCACCTGCTGGTGCTGACTTCAGATCCCATCTATGTGGTGTCTTCCAGCTTCTACGTGTATGACCTGGATGTGTCTGCACGCACGACAGTTGATCTGGGCGAAGTGCCTGGGAATCCATTTGACTTGGTGTGGAGCGAACCTGGGAAGACAGTTCTTTTCAGCCGGACCGTGAATGGCCTGACGAATATTTGGAAGTACAGCTTGAAGGACAAGGCGCTGACGCAGGTGACTACCGGAACGGGGCCGGATACTTCGCCGATGCCTGACCCTGGAGGAAAAGGAATTTATTTTGTCAACGGGAAGTCCATGGGAATTTTGACCACCTACAATGTGGCGACGAAACAGTTCACGGATATTGCTTCGCAAAACGCGACGCAGCCTTCGATCTCGCCGGATGGAAAACGAGTGATGTACGTGACGATTCTGGCGAGTGACCGGTCGGAGCTTTGGGTGTCGAACATCGACGGCAGCGGCAAAGTGAAATTGGCCACCGGAGGATCGTTGGGGACAGCAAGCTGGGCGCCCGACGGTATGCACCTTGCGTTCTTGGAGTCAGTCTTTAATGGATCCGACAAACTCTTCACGGTAAACGCTGACGGTAGCGGCAAGCGCCAGCTTCCCTCGGGTGGTGGGACTTTGCAGAGTGCTTTGTGGAACTCGGACCAGAAGACTCTGTACTTGAATGTGTTGCAAAAGGGAGCTTCGGATACTGAGATGTGGCGGGAGAACGTGGACGGCTCGAATGCGGAAAAAATTGTTGATGGTTGCGGGTTTGCTTTTGTTGTGGCGCCCGGCGGGCAATATTTAGTGACCTATTCGGGCGTGGGAGACAAGACAGGGATTTATGAACTTTCGTTGGCGGATCGAAAGTGCACTTTGTTGACGCCTGACATTCAGACTTTTGGGATTACGATGGCGCGCGATGGGAAATCGTTTTTGTATGCTGTGCCGGGGCAGCGAGACGTTACCGTTTACCGGCAGGGCTGGCGGGATGGGGCGCTGGTTGGGGCGGCTACCGTGGCTATGAAGTTGCCGTTTGCTTTTCCGTTGCTTTCGGCCGGGAATGCTTATGATTTGGCGAATGATCTTTCTAATGTGATTTATGCGCGGCCAGGCGGGCATGCTGATTTGTTTCTTCTGAGCCAGAAATAGTTCACGGGCCTCTTGCTTCCTACGTGTAATTGCCTCCCTCCGATGCCAGTCTAGAGTGCTCCGCGGCTGATTGGTGCCCGTGGCGTAAATTGTCTTCGGCGGATGCCGGCAGGGACGCCGGCGCTACCAATGCTTGCGGGGTGCTTGACGGGATGGGAGTGTCGCGGTATAGTGGAATTCCAGTTGAGAATGTGTATCAACTGGCTCAACCATGCTTTCTGCGCTTCTTGTTGCTCTCCGTGAGGGTGTCGAAGCCGCGCTGGTCGTCGGCATTGTACTCGTCTATTTGAATCGTACGGGAAGACGGGCGCTGGCGCCTTATGCGTGGATGGGTGTGGGCGCGGCGGTGGCGTGCAGCTTTGTGGCGGCGGTGCTGCTGCAGCGCTGGCAGGTGAACGAAGACGGGTTCGAAGGGTTGATGATGATCGTCGCGGCGGTGCTGGTGGTGACGATGATCATCTGGATGAACCGGATCGCGCGGAGTTTGAAGAAGGAGATCGAGCAGCGCGTGGAGGGATACGCGTCGCGGACTACGCGGGCGGCGGGGATTGGGATTGCGGTTTTTGTTTTCACGATGGTGTTGCGCGAGGGCGCAGAGCTGGTTTTGATTTTGCGGGCGGTGCAATTGTCGAGCGCGGGGATTGAAGTTTGGATTGGGACGGGGATTGGGATTCTGCTTTCGATTTTAGTGGGATTGTTCTTCTTCCAGGGGACGCTCAAGATTCCGCTGGGTCGTTTCTTTGCGGTGACCAGCACGATTTTGATAGTGGTGGCGTTTCAGCTGGGTTTGACGGGCGTGCATGAATTGAGCGAGGCGCAGTGGATCTGGTCGAGTAAATTTGAGATGGCGACGATTGGGCCGATTGTCCGGAATGAGGTTTTCTTTTTCGTCGTGATTCTGGGAGTGGCGGCGCTGGCGGTGCTGCGTGAATGGTTTGCCGCGTCGAAGCCGGGCGAAGATGCCGGGCTAAATCCTGCGGAGAAGCGGCGGCGGGACTGGGAGTTCCGGAAGCAGCGGCGGTGGAGTTTTGCTGCGGCGCTGCTGTGCATCGCGGTGATTTTGATGTTTACGACGGAGTTTGTTTATGCGCGGACGGCTGCTGCGCCACCGGCGGCTACGCGGCTCGAGGCTGTGGACGGGCGCGTGGAAATTCCAGTGAGCGAGCTAGCAGACTCGAATCTGCATTTTTTTACGGCGGATTCGAACGGAACGCTGCTGCGGTTTCTGGTGATTCGCAAGAGCAATGGAGATTTCGCCGTGGCGCTGGATGGCTGCGAGATTTGCGGGTGGTCGGGTTACCGGCAGGAGGGGCAGAACGTGATTTGCCGGAATTGCGGGGCGGCGATTTACGTGCCGTCGATTGGGCAATCGGGCGGATGCAATCCGGTGGGAGTGAAGGCGCGCGTGGACGCGGGGAAGATTTCGATTGATTTGACGGCGCTGGCGGAGTCGGCGGCGACGGTGCACAAGTGATTCTGCGCGGTAGAAGGATGTGGCGGAAGCGGCGGATGGTTTTACTTGGGCGGGCGCAGCAAGCCGCGCCCCTACGGTTTCGTAGCTATATTTTGTGGCGTGCCAAAGAGTTGAGTGTGGTCTGAATGTTTGCCCGCCTTGTTGGTGAGTCCTTCGTTCGGAATCCGCGACGGATACTGCTTGCGGCGGCAGCGTTGGCTGTGGGCATGGCCGTGACGACGGCGACGCTGAGCGTGGCTCTTGACGTCGGAGACCGTTTGGCGCAGGAATTCCGGAGCCTGGGGGCGAATCTGCTGGTGACGCCGGAGTCCGACACTTTGCCACTGCAGATTGGCGGCGTGGATTACCGGCCCGTGGATGAAGGCGCGTATTTGAACCAGGCGGACCTGGGAAAGCTGAAGACGATTTTCTGGCGGCATAACATTGTGGGGTTCACGCCGTTTCTGGATGTGCCGGAGCGAGTGCTGGCCGGGAGCGATTGGACTGCCGTGAGCGTCATCGGGACGTGGTACGAGCACGACGTGAGCGTGCCGGATGGCTCGAGTTTCCGTACGGGAGCAAAACTGACGCATCCGTGGTGGAAGATTCAGGGCCGGTGGTTTCGGGAAGGCGAGCGCGAGTGCGTACTCGGCGAGGGATTGGCGGCGCGGCTCTCGGCTGGGAACGGGCCGATTATCGGGAAGAAAATCCAGCTAGAAAACACGGAAAATTTGGACGCGACGACGGCCGCCCTGACGCCGTCGATTCCGCTGGTTGTGACGGGAATCGTTTCGACCGGAGATGCGGAAGATAACGCCGTCCTGGTGTCGCTGCCGCTGGCGCAGGAATTGGCGAGGCAGCCGGGAAAATTTCGCAGCCTTTTTGTGAGCGCGTTGACGAAGCCGGAGGACGCATTCTCGGAGCGCGACCCGAGTTCGATGACGCCGGTGGAATACGATCGCTGGTATTGCACGCCGTACATTTCTTCGATCGCGCAGCAAATCGAACAGGTGTTGCCCGGGTCGGACGCGCGGGCGATCCGGCGCGTGGCGCAGACCGAGGGGCGAGTGCTGTCGCGCGTGGGCGGGCTTTTGTGGCTGGTGACCATCGCGGCCCTTGCCGCGGCAGGGTTGGCCGTGGCGGCGACATCGGCGGCGACGGTGATCGAGCGGCGGTCGGAAATCGCGCTGATGAAGGCGCTGGGGGCCACGAATGTGATGGTGGGCGGAATTTTTCTGGCGGAGCAGTTTGTGCTGGCGTTTACCGGCGGCGCGATCGGCTTCGTGCTGGGGACTTTGCTGGCGCGTGTTCTGGGAGAGAGCGTGTTCGGGACGCCGGCTAATTTGCGGATGGTGCTGCTGCCGATTGTGATGGGGTTGGCGACAGCGGTGGTGCTGCTCGGGAGCGTGATTCCGCTGCGGCGGGCAGCGCGATTCGAACCGGCGCCGATTTTGAGGGGCGAGTGATGTTTGGGCGGCTTCTGTGGCGGCTCATACGGGGAAATCGCGGGCGATTGGCGGTGGCGCTGTTGGCGATGGCCAGCGGGGCGGCGGTGATTTCGGCGCTCTTTAATATGCAATTTGATGTGCAGCGGAAAATGACGCAAGAGTTCCGCTCGCTGGGTGCAAATTTGGTGATTTCGCGGATCGGCGAGGGCGAGCACGTTCTCGCGAGCGAAGAAGGAATGGAGAAAGCGGCGGCGAATGGCGCGCCTGCGGGAACGATCGGCGTGCCCTATCTATATGTTGTGGCGCGAACGGATGCCGGACGCGCGGTGGTTTTGGCAGGCACTTGGCTGGACATGGCCGCGCAATTGAGTCCGACGTGGAAAATTCACGGCTCGTCGATTACTTCGCGCGAGGATTTAACGAAGTGCCTAATGGGAGAACACGCGGCGCGGGAAATTGGCGTGCAGCTGGGCGGCGCACTGGAACTGCACGTTGGCGGGAATGTGATGCATTGCACGGTGGCGGGAGTGATTACGGCGGGTGGGGACGAGGACGACCAAATCTTTGCGAATCTCGCTGCAGTGCAGAATTTGGCGGACCTGAATGGGCGAATTCAGTTGGTGCAGTTGCGTGTTCCCGGCTCGGCGGAACAGATACAGACATTCGCGGCGCAGATTGAAAAAATGGTGCCGGAATTTCGTGCGCGGCCGATACGGCAGATTGCGGAAGCTGAAGGAGCGCTGCTGGGGCGGGTACAGTTGCTGATTGTGTCGATGGCGGTGCTGATTTTTGTGCTCACGGTTTTGAGCGTGCTGGCGACGATGACGGCGCTGGCGATGGAGCGGCGCGCGGATGTGGGATTGATGAAGGCGCTGGGCGGATCAATTGGGCGGATTGTCGGATTATTTTTGGCGGAAGTGAGCGTGTTGGGAGCGGCCGGAGGAGTAGCGGGATATTTGATCGGCGCGGGGTTGACGATTTGGATCGGACGGAGCGTGTTCGGGACCACGATATCGCCGCGGCCGGAGGTGCTGCCGTTGATTGTGGCGTTGATGGTGGCCGTGGCCTTGGCGGGTGCGCTGCCGTTGCGGCTCTTGGGGCGCGTGAAGCCTGCGGTTATTTTGCGAGGAGAGTGATGGGGAGGCTGGTTCAAATCGAGGCGCTGACGAAACAATACGGAGGAGTCCGGGCGCTGGACGGCGTGTCGTTCGATGTGGAGGCGGGCGAGTGGATCGCGATCATGGGCCCGTCGGGATCGGGGAAGACGACGCTGATCAATATCCTCGGGGGGCTCGATACACCGACTTCCGGGCGAGCGATTGTGGAAGATGTGGATGTGGCGCGGCTCGATGAGAATGGGCTTACGAGGTATCGCGCCGATAAAGTCGGATTTATTTTTCAGCAGTTTCACCTTGTGCCGTATTTGACGACGCTCGAGAACGTGATGCTGGCGCAGTATTTCCATAGCACGACGGATGAGGGGGAAGCGCGCAAGGCGCTCGAGCGCGTGGGATTAGGGGACCGGCTCACACACGTTCCAGCGCAGCTATCCGGCGGCGAGCAGCAGCGCGTGGCGGTGGCGCGGGCGTTGATCAATCATCCGAAACTGATTCTGGCGGATGAGCCGACGGGAAATTTGGATGAGGAGAACGAACGCCTGGTGATCGACCTGGTTCGCGAGATGCATACGAGCGGGCATACGATTTTGATGGTGACGCACGATCCTTCGATCGCGCAGCTTGCTGACCGGCGGATTGAGCTGGAGCACGGGCGGCTGGTGCAGGTGACGACTTTCACCGCCGAGGATGAGGAGAGATTCGATCACTTGTTGGAGCAGATTTGGATTTGCGGCGAGGAAGGAGTGCCGGCGCAGCTCGAACGGGTGCGTTCGCGTGGAGTGATGGACGCTATGCGGATGGTGGGGCGATTGAGCGACCGCGGGCTTGTAGTGGTGGGCGATAGCGTGGTGACTTTGACGCCGCGGGGGGAAAATCGCGCGCGGGACGTGATTCGGAGGCACCGGTTGGCTGAGCGGCTTTTCACCGATACGTTTGCCATCGTGGGATCCGAGGCGGATACGCAGGCTTGCAAGTTCGAGCACATTATTAGTCCGGAGTTGGAGCAGAAGATTTGCACCTTTTTGGGGCATCCGGCGACGTGCCCGCATGGGAATCCGATTCCAGCGGGGACGTGTTGTCCGCGGCACGCGAATTAGGGAGCGGTAGTCGCGCGTATTAGGCAAGAGAGATCCTTCGCTTCGCTCAGGATGACAGTCCGTTCTATGCGATAAACTTGCTGACGAGAAAAATGCCGATACCGATGGATGTGCGGAAGAAGCCGATGGACGTGAAGATTCACGTTTCTACCGGGAAGGGTGTGGACATCACGTGGTCGGACGGGCACGCGAGCCATTACGATTTTCCGTATCTGCGCGATTTGTGCCCTTGCGCGCTTTGCAATGATGAGCGCGAGAAGAAGGGGAAGTTCTCAAATGCAACCGGCGGTACGGCGCTGCCGATGTTTAAGCCGAAGGTGACGGCGAAAGGTGCGTCGGCGGTGGGGAGTTACGCGGTGCAGATTCAATTTTCGGATGGGCACACTACCGGAATTTACAGCTTCGAGCATCTGCGCGAGATATGCCCTTGCGAGCGGTGCGCGGCGGAATTTCGTTCCGATCCGGCACACGTGGGCAAGAGGTAGCCGCTCCTGCGTTCTTTCCTTTCGCCGATTTTAATAATATAGTCAGTTCCCGCGTCTCAACGGTCCATGGCTTCCAACCCGACTCCCACTGGAAAACCCGCCGGAACTATTCGCCGCTCGGCTCAAGTGATTGTGGCCACCACGGCCATGCTCACGTTTATTTCCTTCTGGCGGGCGGCGGCTGTCGTCCTGAACGACCTGGCTTCGTCGGCTTATTACGCGGGCGGCGAGGCGGAGCAGTTCATCGGCAAGACGGCGCCGTGGTTCATTTTGGCCATCATGGTGTTTTCGTACGCGGTGCGCGCCGTGTATGTCGAGAGCTGCAGCATGTTCGTGCGCGGCGGCGTCTACCGCGTGGTGAAAGAAGCGCTGGGCGGGACGATGGCGAAGATTTCAGTCTCGGCGCTGATGTTTGATTACGTGCTGACGGGGCCGATCAGCGGCGTTTCGGCGGGGCAATATCTTGCGGGGGTGCTGAACGAACTGCTGCCGTACGCACATATCAATCACCAGTTGGATGCAAATTCGACGGCAGCATTCTTCGCAATTCTAGTGACGCTGTATTTCTGGTGGCAGAACATCAAGGGAATTCCGGAATCGAGCGACAAGGCGCTGCGCATCATGCAGCTCACGACGGTGATGGTAGTGCTGCTGATCGGATGGTGCGGCTACACGCTTTGGGTGCGAGGCGCACATTTGCCGCCGTATCCGACGCCGCAGAACATGAGGCTCGGGAAGAGCGCGATGGGATGGCTTTACGGGAATCACTTTGCCCAGACATGCACGATGTTGATTGTGTTTGTGGGGCTGGGACATTCGGTGCTGGCGATGAGCGGAGAAGAGACGCTGGCGCAGGTGTATCGCGAAATTGAATACCCCAAGCTGCCGAATTTGAAGAAGACCGGGCTGGTGATTTTTATTTACAGCTTGGTGTTCACGTCGCTCGTGTCGTTCTTCGCCGTGATGATTATTCCGGATTCGGTGCGGTCGCAGTTCTCGGAGAATTTGATCGGCGGGCTGGCGATGCATCTGGTCGGGAAGTATCCGATGCTGCTGGCGTTCCATGTTTTCGTTGTGGTGGTCGGCACGCTGATTCTTTCGGGCGCGGTGAATACGGCAATTGTGGGATCGAACGGCGTCCTGAACCGCGTGTCGGAAGACGGCGTGCTGACGGACTGGTTCCGGCACCCGCACCGTCGATTCGGGACGTCGCACCGGATTATTAATATGGTGGTGGCGGGACAAATCATCACGATTCTCGCCAGCCGCGGCGACGTTACGTTTCTCGCGAACTTGTACGCGTTCGGAGTGATATGGAGCTTTGCGCTTAAGGGCGTTTCAGTGCTGGTGCTGCGCTATACGCATCCGCAGGACCGCGATTACCGCGTGCCGCTCAATTTCACGGTGGCAGGAAAAGAGATTCCGCTGGGCCTCGGGATGATTACTTTGGTGTTGGTGGGAATCGCCATCGTGAATCTGTTTACCAAGCCGGAGGCGACGATCGCGGGGATAAGTTTCACCATCGTGCTATTCCTCGTGTTTGAAGTTTCGGAGTACATCGTACATCGACGGCAGGTGGGCGCGGGGCACGTGGAGCTGGATCAATTCAATTTGGCGCAGGAAGGGGATTTGACGCCGGAGTCGGTGGGAGCGCGAGCGGGCAACGTGCTCGTGCCGGTGAGCACTTACTATGCGCTGTATCACTTGGAGGCGGTGCTGAAGCGCGTGCGGCCCACGCAGGACGTGGTGGTGCTGCATGTGCGCATGTTGCGGCGGGCGGCTTCGGGCGAGTATGACCTGACGCCGGACCAACTTTTCAGCACCATCGAGCAATTGCTATTCACAAAAGTGCTGTCGATGGCGGAGAAGGAAGGGAAGCCGGTGCGATTGGCGGTGGCATCGGCGAACGATCTCTGGGACGGTATTCTGCGCGCGGCGGTAAATTTGCAATCGGCGGCGATTGTGGTGGGGAGCTCGGCGAAGCAGTCGATCAACGAGCAGGCGCGGGAAATTGGATTGACGTGGGAGCACATGCCCGAGCCGCGGCCGCACGTGGCGCTCGAGATTTTCACGCCAGCGGGCTCGGAGCAGATATTTTATCTTGGGCCGCATGCGCCGCGGCTTACGCCGAAGGAAATCGATCTATTGCATAAGATTTGGCTGAGGCTGAGCGAGAAACTCGGGCATGAAGAGTTGCATCACCACGATATCGTGCATTTTGCTTTGGATGAGCTGGAGCGCGAGTTGGAGATGGGTCAGGAGCAGGACGTGGTGGATCGGCTTCGCAAGCATCTCAGTTACATTAAAGATCACCGGCTCGAAGGCGGTTAGCTCTGCTGCGGGCGGAGCGAGCCGACGGCTCCAGCTAGACCGCGCAGCGCGAGGATTGCGCCGGCGATGGCCAGCAGAAGCGGGGCATGGCGGGGCGGAACACGCGCGAGGCTGGCGACCAAAAGTCCGGCGCAGATCAGCGATGCTGCGCGCAGGCGATCGTACCAGCGAGTGGCTTGCGGGCTTGCTCGCATGCCGGTCCGCGCTCCCCAGTAAATCAGCAGCACGCCCAGAAGAAGCCACACCACCGGCCTGTTTGGTGGGTGCAGGCCGTGGGCGAGCGCCAGGACGACGAGCAGCGCGCCGAGAAGAAACACGACGAATTCGTTCAGCATTCGGAAGAGCGGCAGTGATGCGGGCATAAATTCGCTCGAGGGCTCCGGCAGCGCGCGATTATCCTCTACGATCCGGGTAGAAGCAATTTCATGAGGGCACTCGACGACGGATTAGAGCAGAGGCGCAGAGAACGTAGAGGAGCGCGACGCACATTTTTGACTGTGTGAGCGGAGTGTTACAATGCTCCGCTCACTCGCTGAATCGCTGTCCTAGGTCACCGAATCTAAAGAGCTGGAATCGAGGAGTTTGACTTGTACAAGGTCATCATTATCGGCAGTGGTTGCGCGGGTTTGACGGCTGCGATCTATGCGGCACGAGCGGATTTGCAGCCGCTCGTACTCGATGGGCATGAGCCCGGCGGGCAGCTTTCGCTAACCACGATGGTCGAAAATTTCCCGGGATTTCCGGATGGAATTCTCGGGCCGCAGCTCATCGAGAATTCGCGGAAGCAGGCGGAGCGATTTGGAGCGACGTTCCGGTCGGGCGCGGTGGCGAGCGTTGATCTAAGCCGGCGGCCGTTCAAGATTGTCGTGGCGAACGAGACGCTCGAGTGCGAAACGCTGATTGTGGCCTCGGGGGCGTCGGCGCGGACGCTGGGGCTGCCCGCGGAGCGCGAGCTGCTCGGGCATGGGTTATCAACCTGCGCTACCTGCGATGGGTTTTTCTTCCGCGACAAAGAGATCGTCGTGGTCGGCGGCGGCGACTCGGCAATGGAAGAGGCGACGTTCCTCACCAAGTTCGCACGGCAAGTGACGATCATGCACCGGCGCGATGAATTCCGCGCCTCGAAAATCATGCTGGACCGGGCGCGCGCGAATCCGAAGATAAAATTCCTGGCGCCGTACGTGATCGAAGACTTGCACGACGTGGAGAAGAAGAATCTCGAGTCGATTCGCATTCGCAACTTGAAGACGCAGGAAGTCTCGAAGATGCACACCGACGGCGTCTTTTTGGGTATCGGCCACGATCCGAATACGGCGGTCTTCAAAGGCCAGCTCGACATGCACGAGAACGGCTACCTCATCGTGCACGACGGCAGCCGGACGAATGTCGAGGGCGTTTTTGCAGCGGGAGACGTTCACGATCACATTTATCGCCAGGCGATCACCGCGGCGGGCGCGGGCTGCATGGCCGCGATTGACGCGGGGAAGTTCCTCACCGAGCACAAGGCCTAGCGAATTGGCGCGCTCGCGTGCATAATCGCGTTCGCATGCTCACCTACCGGCGTAGTTCCCGGCCCCTGAGATACCAGCCCTGATGCTTCGGACAATCCTCCTCAAATTATCGGAAAACAAGCGGCTCGCGCAGTGGTCCATGAAGAACGGCGTGAGCCGGCGCGTGTCGCAACGATTCGTGGCCGGCGAGAAGCTCGATGATGCTGTCGCCGCGGCGCGAGCTTTGAATTCGGCTGGGTTTCCGGTGTCGCTGGATATTCTTGGTGAGCACGTCCTCGATCGTGACGGGGCGGTGCGCGCGGCCGACACGTATGTGGCGATGTTTGATCGCATCGCCGCGGAGAAGCTGGACGGCAATGTTTCGTTGAAATTGACGCAGCTGGGGCTCGATCTCTATCCGGAGGTTTGCGAAGCGTCGGTGTTGCGGATTGCGGAGTGCGCGGCGCGCCATCGGAACTTTGTGCGCGTGGACATGGAAGGCTCGGCCTATGCGCAGCGCACGGTGGACCTTGTGCGGCGCGTCAGGGCGAAGACCGAAGCAGTGGGGACGGTGATTCAATCGTATCTTTTCCGCAGCGAGCAGGACGTCCGGGACTTGATTGCCGCGCGATGCCGCATCCGGCTGGTGAAGGGAGCGTATAAAGAGCCGCCGGAGATAGCGTTTCCGGCAAAAGCAGATGTAGATGCGAATTTTGCGAAATTGATGGAGATCATGCTGCCGAGTGGCATTTATCACGCGATCGCGACGCACGACCCGCGGCTGATTGACGCAACCAAGAACTTCGCTGCCGCGCAGGGCATTGGCAAAGAGAAATTCGAATTTCAGATGCTTTATGGCATCCGGACGGATTTACAGAGAGCTTTGCTGAAACAAGGCTATCGCGTGCGCGTCTATGTGCCATTTGGGACGGATTGGTATCCGTATTTTATGCGGCGGCTGGCGGAACGGCCGGCGAATTTGACTTTCTTCCTTCGTAATTTTTTCCGCTGATTGAAAGCCTTACATCTCCGATTGGAAACGGGCTTGAGCTGTTGGCGCAATTGCCCCCGAAGATGCCCGGCTGAGGCCGGGCCCTACGAATGCCCCAATGTGGTCCGCGAATTGAGGCGAGCGTCGTTAAATTTTTTGGGCAACCGTTACGCCGTCGCGTAGCGGGACTATTACCGGGTAGAGCGTGGGCTTGCCGTAGGTTCGGCGATTGAATTCCTGGATCGTGCGGGTGCTGGCGTCTCCGGAGCGGCCGACGACTCGGCCGTACCACAGCGTGTTATCCGTTACCAGCAGGCCCCCGCGGCGCAGTTTGGGTAGAGCGACGTTGAGCGCAGCGATGTATTGCGGTTTGTTGACATCGATCAGGATGATGTCGAACTTGCCGGCGGTTTTTTCGAGACTCTTCAGGGCATCGCCGACCATTACGGTGATGCGGCGTTCCAGGCCGGCGCGCTGAAAGTATTCGCGGGCGCGGCGGGCGTTCGATGCATCGCCATCGGTGTAATAAACATGTCCCCGCGGTCCCACGGCGCGAGCCCACCAGATCGTGGAATAGCCAATGGCCGAACCCATTTCGAAGACCCGCTTCGCACCGGAAATCTTCGTTAGCAGGTAGAGCAGGCGGCCGCAAGCGGGGCCGATAATGGGGATGTCGCGGCGGCGCGCGAGTTTTTCCATTTCAGCGAGGAGCGAGTCGCGCTTGGGGAGAAGATCGTCGAGATATTTTTCAATTTTGGGGTTGAGGATTGCACCGGTCATTTGTTTTCTCCCTTGGGTCTTTGATTTGGAAACATTGGTTACAAGCATTCACCGCCGAGAAGAATATCTCATGCGAGAGATTCGCCGGGCGTGAGGGCGTGGATTTCCAGGCCGGCGACGTCTTGCGTCAGTGCGCGCAGCCGCTCCGGGGTGCCGGTCAGCGCCGGAAATGTTCCGTAGTGCATGGGAACGACGTGTTTGACGTTGAGCAGGCGGATGGCGAGAGCGGCTTCGCGCGGGCCCATGGTGTAGAGATCGCCGATGGGGAGCAGAGCGAGCTCCGGGGCGTAAAGTTCGCCAATGATTTTCATATCGCCGAAGACGGCCGTGTCGCCCGCGTGATAAATGGTCAGGCCACCGGGGAAATTCACAACATAACCGGCAGGATCACCGGCGTAAATCATCTTGCCGTCATCCTGAATGCCGCTCGAATGGAAGGCATGGACCATCGTGACTTCGATTTCGCCGACGGTTTGCGTGCCGCCCTTGTTCATTCCGTGAACTTTGCCGACACCCTTCGATCCGAGCCATATGCCGATTTCGTGGATGGCGATGATGTCGGGATTGAATTGCTTGCCGAGGGCGACGGCGTCGGCCATGTGATCCGAGTGGCCGTGCGAGATGAGCATGATGTCGAGGGCCGAGGGTTTCTTGAGCGAGTCGGGACAAGCGGGATTCGTTGTGAGCCACGGATCGAACAGAACTACTTTGCCCGAAGGCGTAGTGACCTGAAAAGTTGCGTGGCCGAGCCACGTGAGCCGGTTTCCGCGCATGCGAAGCATCACTGCTCCTGGGCGCTTGCGAAGGAGGCCGGCGGCGGCCGGTTGAATCCACCGAAGCGCGTTCAATGGCGGCTGCCCGGATGGTGCAACCACCTGTTCGATGCTGGGAATTTAGTTCCGGTGCATTCTATCCGGTCGCGCAAGTCGACTTCAACGAATGTCTGAAAGGGGCTGAGCTGCTGTGTGCGCGGTCCTTGTGCAGCGCGCGGATTGGTGATATAAAAAATTTGAGTGGTTTACCTAGCTTAATTGGCTGAGAACGCTCAGAGCTGTTCTTCAGAGGAGACGCCCTAATGGCCTATGTAATCGCCGAACCATGTATCGGGACAAAGGACACCGCCTGCGTGGACGTGTGTCCGGTGGATTGCATCCACCCGCGCAAGGATGAGCCGGAGTTCGCGAATGAGAAAATGCTCTACATCAGTCCCGACGAATGTATCGATTGCGGCGCGTGCGTCCCGGTTTGTCCGGTGACGGCTATCTTCGCGCTTGAGGATTTGCCGGAGAAGTGGAATAGCTTCACGCCCATCAACGCGGATTGGTACAAGAATAAGAAAGCGTAATTTGGCTGCGGTGCGCCGGATGCGGCGCTAGGAATTTCGGGAAGAATCGTGCGGCGGGTCAATCGGCCCGCCGCTTTTTATTGGTGGACGGGTGAGATCGGGCCGTTAGCAGGGAGTGGCAATGGAAAGTCGCATCGAGCTGCCTGGCGTGACCCTGGGCGTGCTGGAAATCGATGGCGTTACGACCCGCCCGGCGGACGAAGCGCTGGCCGACGAAATGCGGCTTGTCTGCGAGAGAATTCAGCGGCAGTTCACGCCGGAGCAGGTGATGGAGCTCGACGCAGTGCGCGCGGTACGCCTGATGTTCCGGACCTGGGGGATCGATCCTGCGCGCTATCGCCCTTCGTCCGAAGCGCTCTTGCGGCGGGTGGCACAGGGCAAGGGGCTCTATCGCGTTTCAAATGTCGTGGATGCCGGCAATCTTGGCTCGCTTGAGACGGGCTGGCCTTACGGTATTTACAATCGGGCGCTGATTTCTCCGCCGGTGGCATTTCGCGAGGGTGCTCAGAGTGAGACTTACGAGGGGATCGGGAAACAAACTTGGCATCTCGCGGGCCGGCCCGTTCTTGCGGACTCGGTTGGCGCGTTCGGCAGCCCAATCAGCGACTCGACGCGCACGATGGTGACCGAGGCCGCCCGCGATATTCTGGCGGTGATCTATGCCCCCGCGAGCGCTCCTCAGGCGAAAATCGAGCAAGCCCTCGCAGATCTCGCTCGGCGCCTCGGCGATTCAGCGAAAGGCCGCGACGCGCGCACTGCGATCGTGACCACGACAGAGAGCACAACTCGCCGGGCCGCAATCTGAAATTCACATTTTCGTGCGGATGATTGGATGGAAGCAAGTAGAGTCCGACGCACGACAATTCCTTCAAGTCACGGTATCCTTAATGCGGAGCGCCAGGATCTCTCGTGCCGAAATTCCAGTTCGTTCTTCTGATTCACGGCCATCAACCCGTCGGGAACTTCGACAACGTCATCGAGCAGGCCTACGCACATTCCTATCTTCCGTTCGTTCGATTACTTGAAAAGCATCCGAAAATTCGGATCGGACTGCATTTTTCCGGCTGCTTGCTCGAGTGGATCGAAAAAGCGCACCCGGAATATTTCGAGCTGCTGCGCTCGCTTACCGCGCGCGGGCAAGTGGAGATGGTCGGCGGCGGCTTTTACGAGCCGATTCTGATTTCGATTCCGCCGGAGGACCGCCGCGAGCAAATCGACCGGCTTGGGGATTACATCGAGAAACATTTTGGGCAGCGGCCGCGCGGCGGCTGGTTGACGGAGCGTGTTTGGGAGCCGCAGCTTCCTTCGACACTTGCAGCGGCCGGAATTCATTACACGCTGGTGGACGACAATCAGTTTCTGAGCGCGGGGTTTGAGCCTTCCCAGCTCCGCGGAGCGTTCGTCGCGGAGGACATGGGCGCCTGCGTACATCTCATTCCCGGCTTGAAGCTGCTTCGCTATCTGATTCCCTATCGAGACCCGAGCGAGACCATCGGCTTTCTTCGCACTGCCGCGGCCGAGTATCCGGGAGGATTTATCGCCACTGGCGACGATTGCGAGAAATTCGGGGTGTGGCCGGGGACTTACGAACATTGTTATCGCGACGGATGGATTGAACGCTTTTATGCGGCGCTCGAGCGGGAGCATGAATGGCTCGAGATGGCTACACCGGGCGATGCCGTAGTCTCACACGTACCCTTGGGCCGGGCTGATCTTCCTTCGGCTTCGTATGACGAAATGATGGAATGGGCGCTTCCGACACCGGCTCGCTTACGGTTCGAGTCGATTGAGAAAGAGTTTTCGTCGCGACCCGACATGCAGCCGTTTCTGCGCGGCGGGATTTGGCGGAGTTTCATGGCGAAATATCCCGAAGCGAATCTGTTGCAGAAGAAGATGCTGCATGTTTCGGCGAAAATCCGCCGGCTGGCGCTGAGCCGGAGGCGCGGGAACGCTTTCCACGCGGCGCGCGAAAGCGCTGAATCGCTCTTGCTCCGCGCGCAATGCAACGATCCGTACTGGCACGGTGTTTTTGGCGGAGTTTATTCGCCGCATCTCCGCACCGCGCCATGGCGCGCGCTGGCGGAGGCAGAAGCAATTGCAGATGGCCTGACGCATCGGGACGCGCTCTGGGCTGAGTCGAAGAGTTGCGATTATGACGCCGATGGGCGCGAAGAGATTTGCTTCACGTCGGGCACGTATTCGGCGGTGCTGTGCCCGGCGGATGGCGCGACGATTTGCGCGCTGGATTTCCGGCCGTCGAACGTGACCTTGATCAATTCGATTGCGAGGCGCGTGGAGGCTTACCATTCGCGATTGAAGAATCTCGCATCCGGCGGTCCGCAGGGCGCTGTCTCGATTCACGAGCAGATGCGGGCGAAGGAACCGGGACTCGAGAAGCTGTTGCGCTACGACCGCTGGGCTCGCCATTGTTTTCGGACGCTTGTGTTTCCGGCGAACCAAACGTTTGGTGACTACGAGCAACTCCGGCTGGATGCGCAGCCAGGAATCGCTGCGGGTACCTACGCCGCCAGCGAATTGAGCGAGACGGGCGTCACGCTCTGCCATAAAGCGGCGAACGGCTGGCACACACGCAAGAAAATTTCATTCTCGCCACGTGACGGTCTGTTTGAGCTTTCGGGAGATCTGGAACTGTTGGGCGCGGCGCCCGCTACGGCGCAAGTCGGAATCGAAATGGTGTTGAACTTTCTTGCGCCGAACGAAACGGATCGATATATCGAGGCCGGTGGCGAGCGGCACCCATTGCGATGGAGCGCAAGCGTGCCGGGAAGTGAGCTGCGAGTCGTCGATCTGTACCAGAATGCAGCCGTAACATTATCGGCATCCGGAGCGCGGGAGTTCTGGGTTTCGCCGATCGAAACTGTCTCCGATTCGGAAGACGGCTTCGAGCGCGTGTACCAGGGCTCGCAGATTCTTGCGGTGTGGCCCGCCGAGATCAAGGCCGGCGACACGTGGCGCGGCGGGCTTTCGCTGAAAGTGGAGCGCGCGCGCTGACGCGGCGCAGTAGTTGCCGCGGGCCTCAGGCGTTTGTTACAGTGCTGCGCTGGAGGTCGCCCATGGCAGTTTCCCCGGAGCTTCTTGATATTCTGGCGTGCCCCGTCTGCATTGCGCCGGTCAAGCTGACCGACGACAAGCAAGGCCTGCGCTGCGAGAAGTGCGGGCGAGTCTATCCCATCCGCAATGACATCCCCGTGATGCTCGTGGACGAAGCGCGCATTGAATCCGCGTGAGCCGGCTTCGCTGCTGCCCGGTCTGCCGCCGGGCGCTGAAATTCTGATTATCCGGTTGCGATCGCTGGGCGATGTGGTGTTGCTTACGCCTGCGCTTGCAGCGCTACATGCGTGGCGCCCCGACTTGCGGCTGTCGGTGCTTGTCGAGCCGGAATGGAGCGCGGTGCTGGAAGGGAATCCGGCGGTTTCTGAAACTCTTATCGCGCGGGGATTTGCTGCGACGGCTCTGGCGCTGCGCCGGAGGAAGTTTTCGATCGTGTTCAATCAGCACGGTGGACCCAGGAGCGCATTTCTCACCGCCGCGACGGGCGCGGCGGCGCGCGTTTGCTGGAAGGGCAAGCAGTTTGATTTTCTGTACAACGTGCTCGCGCCGGACGCTGTCGAGTTTTACGGCACGCTGCAGGTGCACACCGTCGAGCAACGGATGACGCAGTTTTTCTGGACCGGGCTGCCGCGGGGGCCGATTCCGCGCGCGGAGGTGTTTCCGCAAGCCGATGCGCGACAGAGGCTCGGCGAGATTTTGGCCGCGCGCGGGGTTGCGGCGGGCGAACCGTACGCGGTGATTCAGCCGGGCGGCCGCTATTTTACGAAGCGCTGGGCAATCGAGCATTTTGCCGAGCTGGCGCAATGGCTGATGGGGTCGCGCGGAATTCGGCCCGTCGTGATCCTGGGCCCTGGCGAGCGCGAAATCGCATCGGCGATTGGCGAGCGGTTTGGCGGTGGCGCTGCCGTGCTTGAGTCGCTCGACCTGCGGCTGTTAATCGCTTTGATCGCTGGAGCGCGAATGTTCGTGGGCAACGACGCCGGGCCCGCGCATCTCGCAGCCGCCGCCGGCACGCCCGCCGCGATCATCTTTGGGTCGAGCAGTTCGGTGCACTGGCGGCCGTGGAAAGTGGAGCACCGCGTGGTGCAGAATGATTTCCCCTGCAATCCGTGCAAGGGAGACCGGTGCTACGCGTTCGATGAGCCGAAATGCATCCTCTCGATTTCGTTCGAGCAAGTTCGCGACGCGTGCGAGGCGTTGCTCTCTGGCTTGGATCTCGGTGCGCCGGCGGACGGGCGAGCGCCAATGAAGATTGAAGGCATCCGGACGAATTGAAATGGCAGCCACATCGAAAAACGAAATCTCATTGGGCCGGTTGGAATCGCTGATCAAGCGATTTCGAGGGCGGCGCATCGCGGTATTCGGCGATTGGATGCTCGATCGCTACATCTGGGGCACGGCGACGCGGCTTTCGCCCGAGGCCGCGGTGCCGATTGTGGATTACACGAAAGAAAGCGAATGTCTTGGTGGAGCAGGAAATGTGGCCGCAAATCTTGCGGCACTCGGCGCGCGCGTTCAAGCTTTTGGCGTGACGGGCGACGATGAGGCCGCGCAAGCACTCCGCGGCTGCCTGCGCGAATGGAAGCTTGAAGGGAATGGAATTATTGCCGATAGCCGCCGGCCGACCACTCTGAAGACGCGAATCATTGCGCGGAACCAACAGATCGTGCGCGTAGACCGGGAATCGCGCGAGCCGGTTCACGCGGATGTCGAGAAGAAGCTCGCCGGCCTGGTCATCGCCTCTCTCGCGAATTTCGATGCCGTGATTGTCTCCGACTACGATAAAGGTGTCGTGACGGATGGCTTGGTGGATCGAGTTCTTTCAGCCTGCGCGAAAAAGAGAATTCCGGCGCTGGTGAAGCCGAAGTGGTCGCGACTGCCTATCTACCGCGGAGCGGCCGCGATCGTATGCAATCGCAAGGAAGCGGAATTTCTGGTGACCCGTTCGCTGCGGGATGTATCCGCGATCGAAGATGCGGGCCGAAGGCTGCTGGCGCACTTCGGCTGTCCTTCTGTCGTTATCACGCGCGGCGAACAGGGAATGAGTGTCTTCGAAGAAGAGTCTCGAGGCGTGTTTCACATTCCAGCCACCAGCCTAGAGCAGCCGATCGGATCTCATGGCGCCACGCAGCCGCAGCAGGGACGACAAGTCTTCGATGTCACCGGAGCGGGCGATACCGTGCTCGCCACGTTGGCGCTCGCGGTGGCCGCAGGCGGCTCGATTCGCGAAAGCGCAATCCTCGGGAATGCCGCGGCGGGTGTTGTGGTCAGCAAGCTTGGAACCGCGACACTCTCGCCTGCCGAACTGCATGCCGCAGTTCGCGAACTTCCGCTGAAGGCTCGCGGAGGGCGGTAGCGGTGCGCGCTGCCGATCCGCGCGAATCTTCCGGCCGCGAATCCGAATGGATATCGGCGGCGCGATACACGCTGGCGTGGATCGTGCCGGCGGTGTTCTGCCTCCTCGTAAAATTCCTGATCCTGGGAAACGGCCGCGGATTTCGCGTCGTAGCGCGCTTCTTGGGACGATCGGAAGGTCCGGGCAATCCGGGACTCACGATTGCGGAGCGGCTCACTTTTTTTCGCAGCGAAATACTTTGGCTCTTCATCGTTGCGCCGCTAGTGCTCGTCTTGGTGATGCGAGTTCTGAATCGGCCGTCGCGAATCGTCTTGGCCGGGCTTGTTTCCGTGAGCGCCTCGCTGATCGTCTTCGTGCAGGCTCGTTCGCTCGAAGAAATGGGCGACTTCGTCTCATTTGCAATGCTTCGAATCGGCCTCACGTGGGGCATCCACGATCCGGGCGCGAACAAGGCGTATCTGCTTGGACGCGAGTTCTACACAATGATCGGCGGCTTCGCGCTGATCGCCGTGATCCTAGTCTGGGCCGCGAGATCGGAAGCGCGCGGAACAGCATCGTCGCGAATGTGGAAAATATGGCGGGCCAGCGGGGCAGCGTACTTTGCAGCTGTCGCTCTTTTGGCGGGACTCGCGTGGTGGCCGCTGATGGCCGCAACGCCCTTCCATGCAAACATTCTCGCGCGATCGATTACGTCTCTCTGGGCGGCGGAGGCGATGGACACGCGCGAGTTCGAAGGGCTGTCCACGTCCGCGCTCGCAGATCGCTACCGCGAAATGGTCGCATCGCCCGCGCCAAGCGTGGACCCGCGGTACTTTGGCGCCATGCGCGGCGGGAACCTGATCATCTTTGTGCTCGAGACGACACCTGAGCGATTCCTTCCCTCCAGCGATTCGCTGGATGAATTCCCGACACTCAAGCGGCTCGAGGCCAATTCCTTTATCGCCGGGCAGCATTTCACCACCTACCCGTACACGAATCCGGCGTTATTCTCCGTCTTCGCATCGTGCTATCCCTCGGACGGCACGTCGAGCTTCGGCGAGCAACATCCGGATGTGAGAGTTCCCGGCCTCGTGACGGCGCTCGAAGCGGCCGGCTACCAGACGGGAATTTATCTACCGGCGGCCTTGCACGGCGACGCCGATCGCATGACGTTTCGTTCCTTCGGATTCGAGCGCGCGGTGACTCCCGACGCGGCACAGCTGCGGCCGTTCTGGCCCGCCGATCTTTCGCCGGATTGGAAGGCCGAGCGAGTTGCGCGAGATCGTGCGGCGTTGACGCTGGCCAAAGCCGACATCGATCGCTGGCTCACCGCGCAGCAGCCATTCGCCATCGCAATCGCACCTCAGATTGCGCATTTGCCGTGGCCGGACAAGCTGCCCGAGGACACGACCGTGGATATCCGCACGCGCGGCCGTGCAATCCTTGCGATTGAGGATGCGTGGCTCGGTGAACTGACGCGCGTTCTCGAGGAACATCATCAACTCGAGAACACAATTATCGCGGTGTTCGGAGATCACGGAATTCGCACGCGGCACGAGGATCCGAACTTCGTTGGCGGAACGCTCGATGAATACTCGTTCCACGTTCCCTTGCGGATATATGCGGCGAGAGCGCTTGCGTCACCCGCGAGGATTGGTTGGCTCACGTCGCATATCGACATCGCACCGACACTGCTCGATCTTCTCGGTGTGCAACGCTCGCGGGAATTGGAAGAGGGCACGCCAATCTGGGATTCTGAAATTGCCAACCGCACGACGTTTTTTCTCGCGCGCCAGGCATTCGGCGCCGATGGATACCGTTCGGGCGACCGCTTCTACATGTGGAATCAAATTTCAGACACGGTTTCCGTGAGCACGCAGCCGCACTTCGAGCCGGGGAATGTGCTGCTGCGGGATTCCTCGGAATCGCGCGAAGTTATCGCGCGGATTCGCCGGCAGGTGGCGTTCGGGCAGGTGTGGCTGGAAAGGCTCAGTGAAACGAAGGCCGCCGCGCGGCAATAATGTGCGGCATCGCGGTCTCTGAAGCTTTAGGGCTGAAAAGCGATTGACTGATCGCTGAATTCGACGATAAGCCGCACTTCCTTGGTCTTGCTTTGCTTGATGCCGTCATTGCCGTCGGGAAACGGCGAATACGGACTTACGTCAACCACGATGAGCACGCCGGAGCCACTCTTCGGCAGGCGCTCGGCATCTTCGTAGTGGTAACTTCGAACCG
This sequence comes from Candidatus Acidiferrales bacterium, assembly GCA_036833535.1. Classification (GTDB taxonomy): domain Bacteria; phylum Acidobacteriota; class Terriglobia; order Acidiferrales; family UBA7541; genus Palsa-147. The sequence continues at coordinate 33,895 of DAITPO010000018.1, forward strand.
GGCCGTAAAAGCCGTTCGGCCCCCAATCTTCGAGAAAATCCTGATATGTATACGTGGCCGAAGGTTTCCACAGCTTATACGCCTCTTCCATCTGTCCGGCGACGACCGCATTCAAAAAACGCCGTGCGGTGATTTTTTCTTGGTGGAAGCGGAGCATCCACCAAATACCTCCGGCGACGAGGGCGAGAAATACCAGTGTGGTGATCAGATAGCGCAGCATCTTTGATTGCGGATGCTCACTGGTCGTATCGAATAGGCCCACGAGTTCCTCCGGGTCAGAGCTGCCGCTTGAAAAGCGCGAAACATCCGCCGATCATGAGCGCGGCGAACCCACTCAAAGCTAACACGTCCACGTAAATCCCTTCAATGCCGGTGGACTTCAAGGTCAGATTCCGCAGCGCGTGAACTGTGTATGTGAATGGATCAATGACCGCGATCCAGCGCAGCCACCACGGAAACGCTGCGATGGGATAAACGGCGCCGGATGGAAAAAAGAGCAGCGTATTGAGAACGCCGAAAATCGCGCGCGGGACGAGCGGATCGTCCACGCGCACCATCAGGAGAAACATGAAGCTGATCATCGCCGTGGAGGCTATGGCGATTACCACAACGAGATAGAATAGCCGCACGGGATTCCAAATCCCGGTGATCCCGGCGATAAGAGAGCCCGTGATTGCCAATGCCATTCCCGCCATGATTCCCTTGAGCGTGCCAGCGCCGATTAAGCCGAGAACGAGTTCGGACTTGCTGATCGGCGTCACCAGATAGCCCTCGTGCAAGCCGCGCGACTTGTCGTCGATGTAGGTGATGCCGCCGCCGATCATCGCCACGACGAAAATACACAGCGACACTGAGCCGGCAAGCAGGTACTTGATATATTCGATGTACGGGTACATTTCGACGACATCAAGCTCGACCTGGCCGGGAAGGCGCGAAGCAATCGCCGGCGAGTTCATCTGGTCAACCATCTGCTGCACGCGCTGCAAGAGTTCGCTTGAAATGAACTGGTCGGTATTGTCTTCGGCAAGAGCGATTTTTGGGCGATCCTGCTGGTAAACGCGGCGCGAAAAATCGCGTGGGATCGAAATCACGCCACGGACGAACCCAGCCTTCAAATCATCAAGCGCGTCCGGCAGCGAATTGTAATCGCGGACTGTAAATGTCTGCGGGCCTTCCCCGATTCCCGCGATCATTTCTTTGATTTGCCGCGATTCGGCGGTGCGGTCCTGATCCACCACCGCAACCGTGACGCCTTTGATGTGCCCGCCAAAAGCGTATCCGAGCACGACGAGCTGCAGGAGCGGGAAGACCATCGACGCCATCATTTGCGCGGGGCTGCGCAGGAATTTGCGCATGTCCCGCTCGATCAGCGCTGAGACGCGATAGAGTTTCATTCCCATTAGTCCCCGGTCGTTCGCGATGTTCTCATCGTTGTTGATACAAATGCCCAACGTCGTAGTGGGCGCCGGCTGCGGCGGCATCGCGCAGTTCACGGCCGGTGAAATGCAGAAAGACATCGTCGAGCGTCGTGCCCTGCACCGTGACTCTGTGCACGGTGACGCCGCGGGCCCTGGCGAGATCCATCAGCCCCGCGACCGTGGCTGGCCCGTCGTTCGAAGAGATGTGGACCACGTGATCGTGCTGGCTGACGCTTGCGGCGTGCGACAACTTCTCGAGTTGCGCGAGCCAGTCCGCCGGCGCATTCGCGAATTCAGCCTCAACGGTATCGGTCCCCGGAATGCTGTCTTTCAGATTTACGGGCGTGTCGAGTGCTGCGAGACGGCCGTGATCGACAATCGCGATACGGTCGCAGAGCTTGTCGGCCTCGTCCATGTAATGCGTCGTCAGGACGATCGTCAGGTTCGATTGTTCGCGCAGGCGCCGAATCATCTCCCAAACGTTGGTCCGCGAGACAGGATCGAGTCCCGTCGTTGGCTCGTCGAGGAAAAGAATCTTCGGCGAATGAACCAGTCCTCGAGCGATTTCGAGTCTACGCCGCATACCTCCGGAGAAATTCCGCACGAACGTCTTGCCGAACTTCGAGAGGTCCACTTCTTCAAGAAGGCGCGCGACTAGTCCGCGCCGCTCCGCTGCAGGAACGCCGAATAGCTTCGCGTGCAGGAGCATATTCTCTTCGGCCGTTAGTTCCGGGTCCGAGGTCAGTGCTTGGGGAATCACGCCGATCACCAGGCGCACTCCATTGGCGTCCTTCACGATGTCGTGCCCGGCGATTCGCGCCGTGCCGGACGTGGGCGGCGTGAGCGTCGTCAGCATGCGGATCAAGGTGGTTTTGCCCGCGCCGTTCGGTCCGAGCAGCCCAAAGAGTTCCCGCTCGCCCACTGAAAAGCTGATGTCGTCCACGGCGACCAACTCGCCGAACTTTTTGACGAGGTGTTCGGCGACGATGGAGTTTCCGGTCGAGTTGTTGGGTGTGTCGCTCATGACTTGAGTTCTTTCGCCGGGCTAGAGCCGCGCGAACCAGCTTCGTTTCGGCTGCGGGAGAAGGACGGTGGCGGTCATACCGGTGAATAAGCGGCGGCTGGAATTCGGCACGGCCACTTTGATGGCGAAAGTCTTGATGTCGCGCTTCGTGCGGCTAACGTCGCGTTGCGTGGCAAAGTCGCTCTCAACGCCCTTGAAGAAAACCTTGCCTTCGATCTCATCGCCTGACGGAAGTTGAACCTTCATGGTGTCGCCGAAACGGATATCGTCGATGTAGCTTTCCTCAACGTCGGCGCGCACCCACAGGTGATCGACATCCACTACTACGACGATCGGTCCGCCCTGCGCAATCATTTCGCCCTGTAAAGCAACGCGCACAGAAACGATTCCATCGAGCGGTGAATAAATCTTCGTGTAACCCAACTGTGTTGCAGCTTGATCGCGCAGCGCCTTTGCCTGTTGCACCTGCGCGCGCGTCGACACAAGATCGGCTTGCTGCACGTTCACCTGCTTGCGATTCGCCTCGGCGACGGCCAGCGCCGCTTGCTGCGCCTTCACCAGATCTCCAAGCGATTGCACGTTGGCTCGCGCGGCCTTGAGCGTGGATTCGGCCGTATCGCGATCTTGCGCCGTGCTGACGCCGGACTCGAAGAGCCCAATGGCGCGCTTGTAGTTCACTTCGTCGAGTTCGAGCGTTGCGCGGGACTGCTCGAGCTGTGCGCGCGCAGAAGTCAGCATCGCTTGCGCCTGATTCAGCGCCGCGGCCGTCTGCTCATCCGTCCAGCCGAGTGTTTGCGAGGACTGATTGACCTTTGCTTGCAGGCTTCCGATGTTGGCGTCGTCCTGTGCGAGGGCAGCCTGCAGCTCCGTCGGATCGAGCTCTGCGATCAATTGGCCTTTCTTTACTTCGGAGCCTTCATCCACAGTCAACTTGATCATTCGCCCGGCGATTTGCGGGCTGATGATGACCTCGTTGCCGTCCACGACTCCGATTAGAGGAATGCTGCTTCCGTGCGGCGTAAACGCGAAAAACACCACCACCGAAATAATCACTACCGCGCCGAAGATTATGAAAAACTTTTTCCCGGTCATGGCCGCCTCGTCTGGGGTTGCAACAGACCATGCATGAGCAGGTCGAGCACCGCTTTCTTTCGTTCCGCCAGCGGTTTGGCTGCGATGGCGTCGCCGTCAAACAGTTGCGGGAATCGCCGCGCCGCCACGAAATAGAAAATCGTCATCCCTAGCAGCGAGAAAACGGCATGCCGGGCGTCCACTCGCCGGAATTCCCCCGCTTTCACTCCCGCTTCGATTGTCTTCTGCAGCGTCGCTTGGAACGGGCCGAGGAACTCGCGGAAAATCCACTCGAAGCTGGGGCTGGATTCCATCGCCTCGCGCTGAACCAGACGCGGATAATTAGGATGGCTTCCGAGAAAATCCATATAGCCGAGCAGGAGATTTTCGAGGCGCCGTCGCGGCGAAGCCTTTGAGACAGCGAGCTCGTCGAACAACACGCGCAATTGCCGTAGCAGATTACCGAGAACGGCGCGGTGCAGCCGGCGCTTGTCGCCGAAGTAGTAGTAGAGCATCGCCTTGTTGGCGTGCGCTGCGGCTGCGATCTCGTCGGTGCGCGCGCCGGCCAGCCCTTGCGCCGCGAACTGATTTTCGGCCGCGGCGAGAATACGTCTCGCTGTTTCCGGGTTCTCCACTCTTTTTCGTCCGCGTCGCATGTCAATTATTCCTATCGCTCTGGGTCCGCCGTCACTGATTGACTCGCTTCATGGCCGCTTCCGGATAGCGCAAGCCCGCCGCTGCGCCGCGAGGAAAGAGCCCGGCGATTCTTGCCAAATCGGCGCGGCCCAGCGAAATTTCGAGCGCGCCAAGATTCTCCTCCAGCCGGTCAACGCGCTTCGTTCCTGGAATTGGCACGATGTCCTCGCCCTGCGCCAAAACCCAAGCCAGCGCAACCTGCGACGGCTTGCATTTCTTTTCGCGGGCAATCTGTTCGATGCGATCCACCAACTGCAGATTGCGTTCAAAGTTGTCGCCCGAAAATCGCGGATGATTCTGGCGAAAATCCCCGGAAGGAAAATCCGCTGCTTTGCGAAAGCGGCCGGTAAGAATTCCGCGGCCCAGCGGGCTGTAAGCAACAAATCCAATTCCAAGTTCGCGGCACGTCGCGAGGATTTCGTCTTCGGGGTCGCGCGTCCAGAGCGAGTATTCTGTTTGCAGCGCGGTAATCGGATAGACGGCATGAGCGCGGCGGATCGTCTGCGGCCCGGCTTCGGATAGCCCCAGATAGCGCACCTTCCCTTGCTCGATCAGTCGTGCCATTGCGCCGACCGTTTCCTCGATGGGCACGTCCGAATCGACGCGATGCTGGTAATAGAGGTCAATCGTGGCGATCATCGGGCGTCGCAGGCTCGCTTCGCAGGCTGCCTGCACATATTCCGGCCGGCCGTTCACGCCGAGGAACGCGCCTTGGGGCGAACGCACATTGCCAAACTTCGTCGCGACGATCACTCGATTGCGCCGGCCTGTGATCGCCTTGCCCACCAGCTCCTCATTCCGCCCGATACCATAAATATCGGCGGTATCAATAAACGTCACACCCAGATCGACGGCGCGGTGCAGGGTAGCGATAGACTGCGGATCATCCGGTGGTCCATAAAACTCGGACATGCCCATGCATCCGAGTCCCAGCGAAGAAACAACAAGCGAGCTTTTTCCCAGGCGCCGGTAGGTCATTTCTTGAAATGTCATCGTAGGTTCCTGGTTCTCCAGCCGGTAAGCGCGTGAGGCGCTTCTTGTGGCGAACAGATTTGTTCAACTAACTGGTTAGTTTAATCAAAAGCGGCATTACTGTCAAGTGCCGCGCGGCTGCCGTCAGCGATCCGGAAAGCGAGGCTCAAGTGGCTTTGCCGAAGGCGCATGGCGCCTATCACGGGTTCGCGGTATTATGAATCCGTTCGCGACGTTCCGGTTGCGCCGCTGTGATGGGACTACCACAGTTTGTCGGTCCTCTTTTAACTTTCAGCGCCGCCTACCCGGGTCAACGCGACATTCGGCGCGCCCGTAGCTCAGATGGATAGAGCGTGTGCCTCCGGAGCACAAGGTCGTGGGTTCGAATCCCTCCGGGCGCGCCATTTTCTGCGTTCTTTGTTTTTGACAACTCCAGCCAAATCCCGTTCGTGCGTCTCGAACGCACATTGTGCGCTCAACTCGCCTCTAATCGATCAAGTTCTAGTTCATCCGGAAGAGCGGCCTTATAGGCTCCTTCGCGTCGCATTGTGGCTGCGGTCACAACGAAGAGTGTCCCAAGTCACCGCGAAGAAGTGATTCGAGTGATATCGAATCGATGTTGACAGTTTTTTGCTTGAGAATCTGACTAAGCTGGTGGCGAATGGGCGGGCTCAATTCGTTCCAGTAGGTTAAGGCATTGAGCCAGAGGGATTTACTGATCGAAGCGCAGCGCCTCGAGTCAGACGCGTTGGAGCGAATGCATCCACCGCATAAGATTGAAAGGGAGAAAAGCTTATGGCGAAAGAAGAGTTGAATATCGTAGATCAACGAACGAAGGCGGCCTACGAGTTGCCGCTAAACAAAGGCTGCATCCGGGCGACTGATTTGCGGCAAATCAAGACTGGGCCAGAGGATTTCGGGGTTATGAGCTATGACCCCGCGTTCTTGAACACCGCGTCCTGCCAGAGTGCGATCACTTTTATTGACGGTGACAAAGGAATTTTACGGTACCGCGGCTATCCCATCGAACAGCTCGCGGAGAAATGTACGTTTCTAGAAGTCGCATACCTGATCATCCACGGCGAGCTGCCGACCGAGAACCAGCTGAAGACGTGGGTTGACGACATCACGCATCACACGATGTTGCAGGAAAAGACCAAGGAATTTTTGCAGGGCTTCAACCATGACGCGCATCCCATGGGGATGTTTATCAGCACGGTGGCGGCGCTTTCGACCGTGTACCCCGACTCGCGGGACGTGAAGGATCCGGAAGTGCGCAAGCTGCAGATTCGCCGGCTGATTGGCAAGGTTCCCACGATCGCGGCGTACACGTACCGGCACGGCCTGGGTTATCCATATATCTACCCGGATAACGAGCTGAGCTACACAGAGAATTTCATGAACATGCTATGGCGCATGGTCGAGCCGAAATACCGCGCCAATCCGGCGCTCTCCCGCGCGCTGGACATTCTGTTCATCTTGCATGCCGACCATGAACAGAATTGCAGCGCGAACGTGATGAGAGCAGTTGGCAGCTCGCAGGCCGACCCGTACGTTTGCACCGCGGCAGCGGCGGCGGCGCTATCCGGCCCGCTGCACGGCGGCGCGAATGAAGAAGTCTTGAAGATGCTCGATGAGATCGGGACAAAGGACCGCGTACCGGCGTATATCCAGCAAATCAAGGCGGGTCACGGCAAGCTGATGGGATTCGGGCACAGGATTTACAAGAACTACGATCCGCGCGCGCGAATCATCAAGTGGGCGGCCGACCAAGTGTTCTTGACCACGGGGCGGAATCCGAAATTGGAGATTGCTCTGGAGCTGGAGCGCATCGCGCTCGAGGACGAATACTTCGTAACGCGGAAACTGTATCCCAATGTCGATTTCTACTCTGGGATTATCTACCAGGCGCTGGGTTTCAAACCGGATATGTTCACGGTTCTGTTCGCGATTCCGAGAACCGTGGGCTGGCTCGCGCAGTGGCAAGAGATGCTACAAGATCCAGAACAAAAAATCGCGCGGCCGCGTCAGATTTACACTGGCTACGCGGAACGGAACTTTGTGCCGATCGAGAAACGAACAGCGCAGACGCTGGCGACCGGACGTTAGAATCACCGGGGCGGAGCGCGAAATCGGGGCAACGGCGGCGAGCGCTCCGCCTTCACCATCATTTCGCTAATTATTCTCAGTAGAGGCCGTTAGGCGCCGGCCTTTTACGCTCGCCATTTCAGCCTCGAACTCCGGGGACTGTTCCCATCCCTCCTTTGATAAAGCTCATACGAAGTACGATTGTTTTCAACGCCAGTCGGCGGTATTTTACTC
>DAITPO010000019.1:0-8186 GCA_036833535.1 Candidatus Acidiferrales bacterium
CGAGCCCGACTTCGTCAGCCATTTCGCCAGCAACTCCGGCTCGCGAAAATAGCGCGCCACTCGCGCATATTCAAACTGCGCCGGCTGCATCACCAGAATATTCGTGCGCGGCTCGCCGAAATAATTCTCAACATACTCACGCAAAAGTGCGAGCGAAGTATGCCAGCCCGAGACCACTCCTTCATATTCCTCATTCAATTGCGCGTCTTCGCGAAATCCGGAATTGACCAGCCGAATCAGCGTCTCGCCTCCCTCACGTTCGATGATTACTTCCAGAATCCCCGGCGGCGGCATCGGCCCCGGCCACAAAATCGCAAACCGCTCACCAGGAACTGCCTCAAGCACTTTGTAATGCAACTCCATGTTGAACTTGTCGAAGAACCACGTGATGTCCGCGCCCGCCTCGGACTTGCCCTCTGCGCGATCCACAAACCACTGCGAAATCTTCCCCGGATCGGCCCAAGCTTCCCAAGACTGCTGCGGCGAAGCGCTCGTCTTAATTTCGTCGCGGATAACGCGTCGTTCGTGTTTCTGATGCTCATCTTTGCGCATGTTCATCCCTCACTGTGTCTCCGTTGAATTCTTCCGCTGCCAAAAGCGTCTCTTCGTAGGGGCGGGGCTTGCTCCGCCCGCCGATGTAAGGCCTACCGCAATCCTCTGCAACGTCTCCCAAACATCCGGCGCATCCGTAGGGGCGCCGGTCAATCGCTATGCGATTGCTAAGCAATCGACGCGCCCGCCCAACTAAATCCAGCCCCGCCCCAGCCATTCACCGCCCACTTGAATCCCTGGTTTCCTGTCTCAAATCCATCTAGAGCACCAAAATGATCTCAACCACGTCCTTCGCCCTTCGCCTCTCCCAAATCCATGTCACTCTTCTCTGCCGTCGGCGGAATCGGATAACACCCCGCAACCAACCGGAACGGCCGCCCCCGTCCGGCCGAACCATCCGCCGCCCGATACGGCGACGAATATCGCGCCACCACATCCGCCACCGCCCGCTGAAGCTCCCTCGCGAAAGCCGCCCGCTGCTCCGCGCTCTCAAAGCGAAGTTCGGACACCAGCGAGAGAGTCGCCAGCCGCTTGCCCTGCGCCTCCGCCTCGCTCCGCGCCAGTCCCAACTCCGATTGCACCTGCGCGCTCAAAGCCAAAAGGTAGCTCGCGCTGAACACGTCCTCCACGCGGCTACGATCTGCCTGCAAAACGCCGAGCAGCTCCGGGGACAGCACGTACCCCCGCGCCCGCGCCACGTACCGCTGCTCAGTCATATTCCGGCGCCGCCGCCGCCCCGCCCGCTCGAGAAAGTGCCCGCGCGCCAATTCCCGAACGTGGTAGTTCACCTTCTGGCGGGGAAGCCGCAAACGCCGCGCCAACCCAGCCGCCGAATCCGGCTCGCGCAGCGCCTCCAAAATCCGCCGCCGCAAAGGATGCAGCAGCACCGCCGCCCGCCCATCCTCGCGAATCAACTCCACACTCTCCGTGTACATGCCGGGGACTCTACGTGAGAAATAAATAGTTGTCAAGACAAAATTATTTGTCAACAAGCCGTGAAAATCGTCTGCCAACACCCTGTGCGATAACCCCAAAGCTTTGTCAGGGCACGACTTCAGTCGTGCCGTAAGTGCCGCCAATTCGTCCCGGCTTTAGCCGCTGAGGTTTTGTTCCCCGCCGACGTATGCCCGAGCACAAACCTCGCCAAGGGCTCCGAAAGCAGCTTTCGTCCCCGTAGGGGCGGGGCTTGCTCCGCCCGCCGATGTAATCCCCACCACAATCCGAGCCAACTACCTCGCAACCAGCTTTCGTCCCCGTAGGGGCGCCGGTCAATCGCTATGCGATTGCTAAGCAATCGACGCGCCCGCCCCAAGTAGGTCCAGCCCCTGCCCCCGCCACGAACCGCCCACCCCACGGCATGTGCCTTCGTATGGCCACCGCCCGCCGCGCCCGCCCATGTAACCCCCACCCCATCCGTCGCCACTACCACTTCCAAATTTCGATCCATTTTGTTACTAAAGTACTGTTGACTTTCAATTACTCCCATGCCATAAACATGTCGGAAGTCCGCAGTCCCTAAGCGCGGGGCTCGATCTTCTGAAGCCAGCTGTAATTCTGTGCCGAAAACCGAATCCAAGGAGTTTCACAGCAATGCCTGTCAAGAACGCCAGTAGCGGCAGCATTTCCGAATTCAAGCGCAAGGCGCGCCAAGGGGCCGCCCTGAACTTCCAACCCCCGGTCCCGCCCCCAATCCTCCAAATTCTAATCGGGAAGCTCGCGATTAGAACCCGTCGCAACCCCAACAAAACAAACGAAGGAGGTCATCTCTAATCGGGAAAAAACAGCTGCTTTTTATCGCGCCTTCGGCCGATCTTCCGCCAGCCGCAGGGCTGGCCTCTCGGCCAATTGCTCAGCCTGGCGCTTAGCTGTAGAATTGCTTAGCCGCAACTGGTGAATCCCCAGTGCGGATCCCGAATCATCTAGAGGAGCAATAACGATGGCCACTTCCACTGTGTCTCAAAATCTTCTGCGCGGCGGCAGCTTTCTCATCACTTCGTGCCAGCCCGAAGACGTTTTCACTCCCGCCGATCTGACCGACGACCAGAAACTGATCGGCCAGACAGCCGAAGAATTCGTCACCAAGGAAGTGATGCCCGTCGTTCCTGAACTCGAGTTGCACAAAGACAACTTGATGGCCGAGGTTTTGAAGAAGGCCGGAGAACTCGGCCTTCTCGGCGGCGCAATTCCCGAATCGTATGGCGGCGCGGGTCTCGACAAAATTTCAGCGACGGTTCTCGCCGAAAAAGTTTCCGGCTACGCCTCGTTCGCCGTCTCGCACGGCGGCCACGCGGGCATCGGCACCATCCCCATCGTCTATTTCGGCACCGAAGAGCAGAAGAAAAAATACCTCCCGAAAATCGCCACCGGCGAACTGCTCTCCTGCTATTGCCTCTCCGAGCCGCAAGCCGGCTCCGACGCTCTCGCCGCGCGCACTCGCGCAGTTCTCTCTCCCGACGGCAAGAACTACATTCTGAACGGCCAAAAGATGTGGATCACCAACGGTGGTTTCGCCGATGTCTTTATCGTCTTCGCCAAAATCGACGGCGAGAAATTCTCCTGCTTCATCGTCGAGAAAGGCTACCCGGGCTTTTCCGTCGGTGCCGAAGAGAAGAAGATGGGCATCAAGGGCAGCTCGACCGTGCCCATCTTTTTCGAGAATTGTCCCGTGCCGAAAGAAAATCTTTTGCTCGAAGCCGGCCGCGGACACATCGTCGCTTTCAACACGCTCAACGCCGGCCGCTTTTCCCTCGGCGCTCACTGCGTCGGCGGAGCGAAAAAAGTTCTCGAGGCCAGCTCGAAATATTCCAAGGAACGCACCGCCTTCGGCAAGCAACTGCGCGAGTTCGGCCTCATTCGCAGCAAGCTCGCCGAGATGGCCATCCGCATCTTCGCCGTCGAATCCATGATTTACCGCTCGGCGGGGATGATCGAGCAAGCTGTCGCCGCGCAAGCCGCTGGCGCCGACAAATCGCAGCAGGCCATGCAAGTCCTCGAGGAATACGCCATCGAAAGTTCGATCAGCAAGGTTTACGGCAGCGAGATGGTCGATTTCTGTGTGGACGAAGGCGTGCAGATTTTTGGCGGCTACGGTTTCCACGAGGATTATCCGGTTGCCCGCGCCTATCGCGATAGCCGCGTCAATCGCATCTTCGAAGGCACCAACGAAATCAATCGCATGCTCATCATCCAGATGCTCATGAAGCGCGCCATGGGCGGCGCGCTGCCGCTGATTCCCGCGGCGATGAAACTCGCCGACGAAGTCCTCGCCGGACCATCGCTCGAAGAAGGACCGACTGGCCCCTTCGCGGATGAAGAGCGCGCTCTCGCCCAGGCGAAGAAGACATTTCTACTCGCCGCTGGAACCGCCGTGCAGAAGTTCCGCGAAAAGCTAGCCGAAGAGCAAGAAATCGTCGCATCGCTTTCCAACGTCGTCATGGAAATCTACGGGATGGAGTCGGTGCTTCGGCGCACGCAGAAAGCCGCAGCCGCTCGCGGCGAAGCAGCGACAGCCGTGATGGCCGACGCCGCCCGCGCTTTCATTTACAGCGCCGGCGACCGCGTCGAGAAAGAAGCCCGCACCGCGCTCGTCGCCACGCTCGAAGGCGACATGCTGCGCACGCAGCTCGCCGTCCTCAAGCGCTTCTCGAAGCGCGAGCCCGTGGACGTAATCGCGATGCGCCGCCGCGTCGCCGACGCCGTCCTAGCGCAGGATCGCTATCCCTTTGAGGGCCGCTGATATTCGTTTTACGCGGTTCAACCCGAAACAATCGCGCTCGGAGCGTTCGCAATCGCTCCGTTCTGTTTCAAAAGCGTAGTCCTACAACTTTCGTACTAAAACCGATTCGCGGCACGTGCGTATCCCGCCTCGGAAATCCTTTTCATTGAACTCCTCCAATATCCAATAGACTGCGACAAACCGGGCCTGTATTTGCAATAACTTGCACATGCTACTTTTGGGCCTGCGCGTGCATCTATTCAAGTGAGGATAGAAAAGGAACTATGCGCCTGATTTCGGGGATGTTTCCAATTGAACCAGCCAAGAAGCAAAATCTAAAGCGCGCCATGTGGTGGGCGCTCGGCATTATCTTCGTTTTACAGTTGTATTTCGTGCGGGAACTGCTGGCGGCAGAACTCCTGTTCGGAATGCTGTTCGCAGTGCTGTTCACCATCGGCTTCGTTGTTTATATGATCGGGCGAGCCGGTGAGCGTGGATTCAGTTGGGCGGAATCTGGCACTCGCGCGCTGGCACATTCAACCCGGCGGGGGTTGGGCGCGGTGCAAGAGATCAGTAGAAGGACATTCCGCCATCTACGTTCAGAATCTGCCCAGTAATCGCACTCGACTCTTCGGATACGAGGAACACGGCCGCAGCGGCGATCTCTCCCGCCGTCTGCGGCCGTCCTTGTAATATCCCCTCGAGCATCTGCTTGAACATCGCATCGCGGTCCGCGTGGAATCGTTCCGCCAACGCCTGTCCCAACTCCTGCGACAATTTCGTCTCCGGCACGGGCCCCGGGCTGATGCCATTCACGCGCACGCCTTTCCGCGCCGCTTCCGCCGCAAGTGTCCGCGTCAATCCATTCAATCCCGCCTTCGACGCCGCGTAAGGCGCATTCAAGCCAAACGCTGCCTTGCCCGCCACGCTAGAAATGTTCAAAATCGCCCCGGACCCCCGCGCATACATCTCCGGCAAAACCAGCCGCGACATCAAAAACGCCGAGCGCAAATTCGCGGCCACCGTTTCATCCCATTCCGTCGGCGAAATCTCCTCCAGTGCCTTAACCGGCCCATAAATGCCCGCGTTATTCACGAGAATCTGCACGCTGCCCAATTTCTCCCGCGCCTCGCGCGCAATCGCCTCGCATCCGCGTTCGGTAGAAACGTCCGCCGCCACGTGCGCAGCCTGACCGCCAGATCGCGCGATTTCCTCAGCCACCGCGCAGATCTCAGATTCCGTCCGCGCCGTAACAAGCACTGACGCGCCCTCTTCAGCAAACCGCCGTGCAATAGCCCGCCCAATCCCGCGCCCGCTACCGGTAACAATCGCCACGCGCCCAGCCAATCGCATCGTTCTCTCCTATCCAAACGCACGCGAACACGAAGAATAGCATCGAATGACAATTGGGCGGACTTGACCCGGAAAACCCGGTGGCGATAATCGCCATCATCAGTTAAGATATTGGATTCAGGGGGTTAGGCTTGGGCCTGACGCAAATTCATGGCACCACCAACGGCGCGAAGACGCTGGTACGGGTACGCCCGCGCGGGTTCTGCGCCGGCGTAGTTCGCGCCGTGGACATCGTCGAACTCGCTCTCGAAGCCTACGGCGCCCCGGTCTACGTCCACCACGAAATCGTCCACAATCGCTACGTAGTGGACCAGCTCCGCCGCCGCGGTGCAATCTTCGTCGAGTCCATCGAAGAAGTCCCGGTCGGCGCAGTTCTGGTGTTCAGCGCCCACGGCGTCCCGCCGCGGGTTCGCGATGAGGCCAAGGAGCGGCAGCTTCGCGTCATCGATGCCACCTGCCCGCTAGTCACCAAAGTTCACCTCGAAGCTCTGAAATTTGCGCGCGAAGGCCGCACTCTGATCCTCATCGGCCACAAAGATCACCAGGAAATTGTCGGCACGTCGGGCGAAGCCCCCGAGCAAACCCTCGTAGTAGGCAGCGTCGAAGAAGTAGATATCCTCCAAGTCCCTGACCCTGACCGGCTGGCATTTCTCACCCAAACGACACTTTCGCTCTATGACACGCAAGAAATCGTCGCGCGCCTCCGCGAGCGCTTCCCGACAATCGCCGGGCCCGCTTCCGATGACATCTGCTACGCCACGCAGAATCGCCAGGAAGCCGTAGAAGCCCTCACGCGCGAAGTCGGCCTGATCCTGGTGGTCGGCTCGGCCAACAGCTCGAATTCGAATCGCCTCGTAGAAGTTGCCAAGCGCGCCGGAGTCGCCGCGCGCCTGATCGAAGACGCGAATGACATCCAGCCCGAATGGCTCGATGGTGTCACCGACCTGGGTCTCACGGCCGGCGCTTCCGCTCCCGAAGTTCTAGTCGAGCAGGTAAGCCAGCGGCTGGCAAGTCTCGGCTACACCAATCAGCGCGATCTCGATCTGATTCGCGAAGATGTTCGCTTTACCCTGCCTCCGGAGCTGACAGTGCGGCAGGGAACGGCCCGCTAAGTCGCGCGGGAAGGCGCCAACGAAGTAACGCGCGCGGCCGGACACACGGTCCCATAGGAGCCTCCACGTGGCCGTCAAGGTCACTCGCCAGCCGGATAAGATTGCCCTTCTCGGGGCGCCGACAAGCGCCGCCGGGTTGTGGCCCGGAAACGAACGCGCACCAGCAGCTCTTCGCGCCGCAGGCCTCAGCGATCAACTCCGCGCCGCCGGATTCGAAGTCATCGATCACGGCGATGATCCCGTTCAGCTTTCCCAGCCCGATGAAGAAAGCCCGCGCGCCAGAAATCTTCCGCGCGTGGTGAAATCACTCGAAGCCCTGCGTCCGCGCGTCGAAATCGCCGTGAAATCCGGTGCTCTTCCGATCATCCTCACCGGCGATTGCACCATCGCGCTCGCCACCGTCGCCGGCGTCCGCCGCTACTTTCACAATGTCAGCATGATTTACATGGATCGCGACGCCGATCTGAATGTTCCGGCCACCACGCCTTCCGGCTGCGTGGACGGCATGGTCGTCGCGCATCTCACCGGCCGCGGCGCCGCTGAACTCATTCGATTTTGGACCGAGCCGCCCCTCGTCCGCGATCCCGATATCGCCCTGTTCGGCGTGGATCGCCTCGATCCTCCCGAAGAAGAATTCCTGCGCCGCGCCCCGATCCGCGTCTTCTCCGCCGCGGACATTCGCCGCCAAGGCGCAGCCGCCGCGGCTCGCACCGCGCTCGATCGCGTCCACGCCAATCGCAACGAATTCATCCTGCACTTCGATGTGGACGTGATCGAGAATTTTCAGGCTACGAATTATCCCGGCTCGGGCGGCCTCACTCTTGATGACGTGCGCGCAGCCCTCGAAGTCTTCATCGTCGAACCGCGCCTTGTAGCCATCACCGTTGCCGCCTACAATCCCGAAAAAGATCCCGACTCGAGTGGCGCCAAGCAAATCATCGAACTTCTGACGTCAGTGCTCGCGCTTCGCCGCCAAGCACTCGCCAAGCCCGCCAGCGAACCCGTAGCCGCCGCTGCAGCCGTCGGCGCAGCATCGCCGCGCGAGCATGAGCGCGAAGAAGAACCAGCCGCTCCTGCTCCCGATGTGCGCGGCGTCGCCGCCTCCTTCGCGCCGGGCGAAGCCTGGACGTCCGATTCGCTGGAATCCGAAACCGAAACTCCCGAAGCGCAGACCGCTGAGGAAGCCCGCGAAGCCGAGTCCAACGAACCGTCGGAATCCTTCGAAGATGTGAATCCCGCCGAAGGTTCGTCCAACGGCTCCGAGGAATCGCATTCCTGAAGCGCTCCGTATCGCCGGCGTCCCCGCCGGCATCTTACGACCACAAATTTTGGCAAAGGGCGCAATCGTGCGCGGAAGTTGATGCAAAATAGCTTGAGTGAGTTCGACTGCGTGGTCCGCGCGTGACTGCAGCCCATGGCAGGATTCGTGATCGAAAGATGCCGGCAGGGACGCC
>DAITPO010000019.1:8286-9463 GCA_036833535.1 Candidatus Acidiferrales bacterium
GCCGGCGCTACCAAGCATTATCATCTTCGACGTCGATGGCGTCCTCGTTGACGTCCGCGGCTCATTCCATCGCACGCTCATCGAAACGCTCCGCCATTTCACCGGCAAGCGGGTAACTTCCGCCGAAGTCCACGCCTGGAAAAATTGCGGCGGCTTCAACGACGATTGGAAACTCTCCCACGCCTGGATTCAATCGCTCGGCTTTCAAAATTCCTACGACGAAGTGAAGCAAAAATTTCAGGAGATCTACTGGGGCGACGGCCGCTCCGGCAACGTCAAGCGCGAGCGCTGGTTGCTGCCAAAGCCCGCACTCAAACGTCTAGCCAAAAACTCAGAACTCGCCATCTTCACCGGCCGAGTCCGCCAGGAACTCGATTACACTCTCGATCGAAACAAGCTTCGCTCATTTTTCAAGACGATTGTCACCGTTGAAAACGTCCAGCACGGCAAACCCGATCCCGACGGTCTGCACAACATCCTCGACGGCCGCGATCCCGCCGGCGCCATCTATCTCGGCGACAATATCGATGACGCTCGCGCCTCCCAAGCCGCCCGTGTTCCCTTCATCGGCGTTCTCCCCTATCGCAGCGAAGCCCGCCGCCACCGCGCCGCAAGCCTCGAGGAACTCGGCGCGCACACAATCCTCGGCAACGTCCGCCAACTCGAGTCCTGGCTCGCGAGAAACAATCGCCATCGCTGATCTCATATTCTTCGCCAGCCTCGCCCTCGCAAACTACTCCGGCCTTGTGTATCTCTGTCCTTTTCGGCCAGCATCTTTCGCGATCTTGTACAGCCCAGGCCTATTAGCCCAACTTCCTCCCCAATCCTGTAAGTTGCCTACTTTGAGCACGTAAGTACGACCGTACCATTGTCACTTTAGTGCGTTCCCGCCAAACTTCACTTCATAGCAGGACGACTGAAGCTCAGAATAGCTTTTTTGGGATAGTTCTATGCCTACGAGCACACGATCAACGGCCGCTCGCGCCTTCGTGCGCAGTCTCAATATTCTGCTCAAATTCTCGCGCATGTACGATTTCAGCCATCCGCGTACGAAAGCGCAGTATGCGACTGCATGGACCGAGCTGAAAACCGCTCTCGGCCATGATGACGAAGCGGGTCTCCTGCTCTCCGTTTCCGGCGATCAATTGCTCCTCGACGGCGTCGCCCTGGAATCCGC
>DAITPO010000019.1:9563-41206 GCA_036833535.1 Candidatus Acidiferrales bacterium
TCCGGTTCCGGCGGCTCCGGTTCCGGTGGCTCGGGCTCCGGCGGTTCAGGTTCCGGCGGTTCTGGCTCCGGATACGGCGGAGAAGACAGCGGCGGCGGCTCCGGCTTTGGATCCGGAGGTGGTGGCTTTGGCGATGGCGGAGGTTCCGGTGTCGGCGGCAATGGCGTCGTAGTTCCCGGAGCGCCCAGCTTCGGGCTTTCGTGGCTCGAATCGGGTGGCGCGTCTTCCTCGGGCCCAGGTGGCCACGGCGGCGGAGGTTTTCCAGGCGGTTTCCCAGGCCAGGCAGGCGGCGCGGGATCGTCGGGTGAAGATTCGGGCTGGATCGGCCCCGTTGGCTCGGGAGGCGGCGCTGGAAGCGGCACCGGTAGCGGTTCAGGCAGTGGCTCGGGCGGCGGGTCAGGCCCGGGTCTCGGTCCGGGTCTCGGACCAGGCTTAGGCCCCGGTCCGGGCAGAGGCGGCGGGCGCGGCGCTCGCGGCGGCTCCGGCACAGTGCTCGTCGAATCCGGCCTGGTCGGCCTTCAGGAAGACGAGCTGCGCGGCATCCTCAAGATGCTCTCGCAAATCGCCTCCATCGGCGGAGAAACCGACGCAGACACGGCGTCCACGGCATTTCAATCGCGCATTTCGACCTTGCCGCGACGCGCGCGTTTCAGCCTCACGCAGGCTCTCGCCGCCATCGCCCAGCAAGTCCCGGCCGAAGGCGCCGATCAATCCACGCTTCTCCGCTTGGCTGAGCACATCGCCATTCGCTTCGCCATGGAAAGCTACGAGCGCGGCGACACGCATGTCGACTCCGTCCGCCAAATGCTCGATAGCATGGGCCGCGAAATTGACGGACTGCGCAAAGTTCTATCGAAGCACGAAGACAAACTCCTGCGCGCCGGCGTTAATTTCGAGACGCACACTGAAGTTCTCACCCGGCAATTCTGGTCCGAAGTTCCGCACGAGCGGCGCATGAAGGTCCTGCTCTCCCCCGAAGCCTGGTGCATTCCCGTCGCCAATGTAAGCCAGTCGGTGGAAGAGCTGATCAGCAAAGGCGAGAAGGCTCAAGCGCAGGAAATTCTCGAGAACTACGCCAAGTGCATTCGCAACGAGAAACCCGAAGCTCGCCGCGCCATAGCCATGGGCATCGTCGAACTTGCCGGCCACTACGGCGATTGCGAAGAGCGCGTCTTCCTCGGCGTCATTCGTGAAGTAGGCCTCCAACTCAGCGAAGAGAAGAATCCCGAGTTGCAAAGCCTAGTTGGCGCCGCCTTCGTGCGTCTCGCGCAGGAAGCCGGCCAGCGCCGTTCCTACACCGCCATGCAGCGCGCCGTCGAGATGGTGGATTACATCGAAGGCGAGCGCAAATCCGTCGGCAAAAATATCCGCCCGCGCATCGAAGTCGAAAATCGGCTAGCCGAATTCGTGGATGAAGCCGTTAAGACCGGCAATGTCCCCAATGGTCTCACCGCTTTCATGCGCCGCATTCCCGGCGAAGCTGCCGAAGTTCTCGCCGGCCGTTTCAGCCGCAGCGGCTTCCGCGAAGATTCCGAGCTACTCCTCGGCGCGCTGAAAACTCTCGGCCCCGAAGCCGTAAATCATCTCCGCGAGACGCTGCACAACGCTCCCGCGGCGCAAGCCGTGGACACCGTAGCCGCTCTCGCGCGCCTCGATCTCGCCGCTCTCGAGATCATGCTCCCGAGCCGCATGAAGGAATGGAAGCGCTCCACGCACGATCGCGTGATCCGCCAGCTCGCCGCGAGCGGCGCACCGGAACGCGGCCGCCTCATGCTCAGCACTCTCGATTCGCTCGATCCTCTCGTCCAGCCGCTGGCCCTCGACGAAATCGGTCTCTCCGGCGAGCACGAAGCCGAATCGCGACTTTTGCGCATCGCCGAAGGCGATCTGCCGCCGGGCACCACCGCCTATTTGCAGCTCAAAGCCATCGAAGCCCTCGGCCGCCTGCGCACTTCCTCCGCGCAGAAAACTCTTCGCCGCATCGTCGAAGGCAAGCAAGTCTGGCGCTGGCAATTTCCCGCCGAGCTTCGCATCGTCGCCGCGCAAGCCCTCGAGAAAATCGATCCCGATTGGGCCAAGGACTACTTGCCCAAGAGCGGCCTGAGCGTCGCTGAACTCGCCATTCAGCCTCTCGATATTGACGCCAGCTCGAACTGCATTCGCCAGCGCCGCTACCCGCGCATGAAGCTCGATCATTCGCTGACCGGCGAAACCATGAACCTCAAGGAGAATTGCGAAATCCAGATCCCGGAGATGAATCTCGGTGGCGGCGTCACTCTCAGCGAGCAGAGCCTGCATCCTGGCACCATCGTCGCTCTGCGCCTCAATCCCGCGAATCAAAAGCCGGTAAAGGCGCAGGCCATCGTGCGTGATGCCAATACGCAGGCGCGCGCCTTCGAAGTCGTGGACATGGACCTCGAAGACCGCGCCAAGCTCCGCCGCCTACTCGTTCAAATCGGCAAGATTTTGACCGCAGCGTCGCCCGAGAAGCGCAGCCGCAAGCGCGGACGCACCATCGTGACGTCGTCGTAAAGATCGCACGCGGCCCGGATGATGCAAGGTCGTACGGCCAGTCACTTTTTGAGTAACGGAACGCCCAGCGATCTTGCTTGGGATACCAAGAATCGCTAGGATAATTTAGGCAGATAACGGGACACTTATGCCTTCCGACCCATTCAACCAGCCCGCTGGGACGCAGGCCCCGGCCGCTAGCGGCCGCGAACGCCGCCGCGATCCGCGCTATCCGCTGATCGCCGAAGCTCGCGTCACCGACATCGGCTCCGGCACCGAATTCAAAGTCCGCATTTCCGAACTCAGCATTAGCGGCTGCTATCTCGATTTCTTGAATCCCATCCCTGACGGCACCGATATCGTCGTCAAGATTTCCCGCGACAACGGCGTCTTCGAAACGACCGCTAAGGTCGTCTACAATCATCCCGGCATGGGCCTCGGAATCCGTTTCGTGGACACCAAGCCCACGCAGCAAGCCATCCTCAACCGCTGGATTGCCGAAATCGCCGCCGCCTCCGAAGCCTGAATAGCGCCGGCGTCCCTGCCGGCATCTTACGACCTTCCAAATCGCCAAAAGTGGAGAATACTGCGCGGACCACTTCTCCTACGACTTCTCGATCAGCCCCTCCATCCCGCACCCTCGCACGTCTCGCCGCCAATCCCCTCCTGTCCCTTTCGCCTATTGCACCCATCCCGCTCTAACGCTAATCTCACCAAAAAGCCCGGGTGGCGGAATGGCATACGCGGGGGACTTAAAATCCCCTGTCCTTCACAGGACGTGTGGGTTCGACCCCCACCCCGGGCACCAAAACCGCTCTCCTGTTTTTTCGTTGTTGACTCTCTCCTCGCCGCCGCGCGCTTCAATGCTGCTTTGCTCATCTAATCGGTTATATTCGCGCGCTTGAATCCGCTCTTCCGATCGTCAAGTAATCATTTCGACCCAGTTGCATCGCCTCTATAAGCTGTCAATAGTTTCGCAAACCTAAGCTGCCGGGCTGACCCTTCCTTGAAACATCTTGACAACGTACAGGGGCTACATTATAAGCCTGTCGAATTAGAATAACCGGTTAGACGATTTTGAAATTATCCTTCGGCGAATCAAAATGGACGGCAATGCCGCGAACTGAAATCGCGTTGCGTGGCGACAGAACTCTTGTACGAGCCGCTGAAAATTTCGGAGGGGTCGGAATGCAAATCACAAAACTCGGCAAGTATTGGGGCCTTTTGGTTCTTGCACTCGCGCTGTTCACGGGCCGGCAGTTACTGGCCGGCGTGACCGCCAGCATTTCCGGCACGGTGACAGACGCCAGCGGTGCCGTCGTCACAGGTGCCACGGTATCCGCGACCAACGTGGATACGGGCATCGTGACCACGCAGACGACCAACGGGCAGGGGTTTTACTCTTTCCAGTCCCTTCCTCTAGGGAAATACACGATCGGTGTGCAGCAGACCGGATTCAAGACTTACACACAGACCGGACTCGTGCTGGATGTGAACTCGGCGCTCGTCGTGGATGTGAAACTGCAAGTCGGTGCCTCGACAGAGAAGATTGAGGTCTCGAGTTCGGCCCTGCACGTCGACACCGAAGCCACTCAAATGGGAGAAGTCATTACCGGCAAGGAAATGAACGACGTGCCTTTAGAAACCCGCAGCTACACCGACTTGCTGGCTTTGCAACCTGGCGTTACTGCGACAGCTTCCGGGATGAGTGGAGCCTTCGCGGGATCGTTTCAGTCTGCAGGATTTCCTGCACCGCTGGTTTCGGGCAGCTTGAATGCCGGCGCGCAGTCTGTGAATGGCATGCGCGAGGCGGCCAATGGTTTTATATTGAATGGCGTCTTAGTACAGGAAACCGGATTCTCAGGATCGGGGATGATTCCCAATCTCGATTCGCTCGCGGAATTCCGCATTCTTACCAACAATTTCGATGCGGAATATGGAAACTACGCCGGCGGGCAGATCAATGTCGTAACGAAATCCGGAACCAACCAGTGGCACGGCAATGTATTTGAATTTTTGCGTAACACAGATTTCGACGCCGCGAATTTTTACGCTGCCGGCTCACGCGGTGTTTATCACCAGAACCAATTTGGCGGCACCTTCGGCGGCCCCATCGTTCGCGACAAGATCTTCTTCTTCGCAGACTATCAAGGCAACCGGTTCACTCAAGGCGTGACGGAAATTATCAACGGGGCGCCGAGTGCGGCGGCCGAAGGAGGGGATTTTTTGGGCCTGGCGGGACAATTCGTTGACGCCAAAGGCAACCCCACCACTGTGAATGGCACAGCATGGGCCACGCAGTTGAGTTCTCAGCTCAGCCAGAGTGTTGTTGCCGGCGAGCCTTACTACACGCCTGGGTGTACGAGCGCGAGCGCTTGTGTTTTCCCGAACGCGCAATTGCCGACGACCAGCTTCAATCCAATCTCGCAAAAGCTGCTGCAATACATTTTGCCGGCAGCGCCAGGGACCATCGGCGCACTGGGAACCGGCACATACACGAACAGCTCGGAAGCGACGAACTTGACGGACAACAAGTTCAGTGGACGCGTTGACGGTAACTCCCCGTTCGGGTTGCTCACGGCCTACTATTATTTTGACAAATACAACCGGGTCGACCCCTATTGGCTTGGAAATGAGCCGCTTTACCCCGGATTCACGGTGAAGAGCTTCGGTCATACGGATAACATCAATCTAGGCGACACCAAGACGTTCAGCTCGTCTGCTGTGAACGAATTTCGTCTCGGTTATTTCCGGCTCTATACGAGATTCAACCAGCCAAATGGCGGGACGAACGTGAAACTTTCCGATCTGGGATTTGCTTCCGGCGCCGGCGGCGCGCCGGGAATCTTCCCGGTCGCTCCGCAATTCGAGGGAGTTCCTGAAATTGACTTCAATAACTTCGTGATTGGAGTGCCAAGCCGTCCGAACGGACTTACGGAAAACATCTACCAGGTGGTGGACAACTTCAGCAAAATCATCGGGACGCATAGCATCAAGTTCGGCGGCCAGTATCATTACAACCAATTGGAAGAGGATTTGCTCGATAACGTTTCGAACGGCAACTTTTTCTTCGGGACGAACATCAACGGCGGAAACAGCGAAACCGGCGTCGATTTCGTCGATTTCCTGTTGGGCGCGCCGAGCTCGTATGTCCAGGGGCAGTCGTATCCTTCCTATGGTATCAACTACTATTTGGGATTGTTCGCGCAAGATAGCTGGCGCGTGAAACACAATTTGACCTTCAATTACGGATTGCGGTACGACGTCAGCGCGCCGTGGAAAGAAAAGTACAACCAGATTCAGACCTTGATTCCCGGCGAGCCATCCGCGGTGTTTCCAGGATCGCCGCTCGGTTGGCTCTTTCCCACCGATCCGCACGTTCCGTCGACGCTGGCGCCTACGCGTTGGAACAACTTCTCTCCACGGCTAGGACTGGCGTATTCGTTTGGCGATCATGACGGCGTACTTGGCAAAATCCTCGGGCCGAGCGGAAGCACCAGCATCCGGGTAGGCTACGGGATTTTCTATACGGGCTTCGAGGGAGCCACGGATTTCAATGAAATCGGCGATGCTCCGTTCGGAAACTACACCGGCCAGTTTGGATCGACATTTGCCTCGCCGTTCATCACCCGATCTACCGGAGTGGTTAACTCCCAACTTTTCCCTGCGCCGCAACCGCCGGCGCACCCGACGGCTTCGCATCCTGCGTCCGGGCCGCCTTATGACACTTTGAGCGAGTTCTTTAACGCGTTTGGTACGATCGGAAGCTCGCCGGCTTTCTATAACAAAAATCGATTGCCGTACGCCGAGGAGTATGAGCTTTCGATCGAGCACCAGGTTACGCACAATGATCTGGTGACCGTGAGTTATGTGGGAACGCAAGGGCATCGGCTACTTTCTTCCGAATCCGCGAACCCCGGCAGTCCGCAGCTTTGCCTGCAACTGATAGCCGAGGGCGCGGTGGTTCAAGGCAGCAGCCCGCCGCAGCCGTGCGGTCCTGGTGGAGAAAACAATGTCTATCAGCTGCCGAGTGGAGCGCTGCAAGTTGGGACGCGGCTGACGTTCCCCGGCGTCATTCTCCCGGGCGGTACGCCGGCCGTTACGATTGGCAACGATTCTTATTTCATCACCGCCGGCGCGTCATCCTACAACTCGCTGCAACTCAATTACCGCCATACCAGCCGGCGCCTGCAAACCCTGCTTGGCTACACTTATAGCAAGTCGCTTGACGACTCGTCCGGGTACGGCGAGCAGTTCAATCCCATCAACCCACGGCTGAGTCGTGGGCTCTCGGCCTTCGACTCGACCAACAATTTTGTCGTCAGCTATTCCTACTTGCTGCCCTTCGATTTGCTGGGAGGTCCAAAGCGGCTTACCAACGGATGGGCCATTAGCGGAATCACGCGCTTCTCGACTGGCCTTCCGGTCACGCTTGTAGAAAATGATGATCAATCACTGCTCGGCACCACGTTCGGTGGCCCCATTCCGCTCAGCGTCGATACTCCGGAAATCACAGGGCCGCTCAACAAGACCAATCCGCGGAAGACGGCCACGGGCCACCAATTCTTCAGTCCGGCGGCATTCGGACCGTCTCCGCTGGGGCAGGAGGGCAATTCCGCGCGGCGGTGGTTTCACGGGCCGGGGCTCAACAACTGGGACATGGCGCTGCTGAAGGACACTGCGATTACGGAACGCGTGGGTCTGCAATTCCGGGCGGAGTTCTTCAACATTTTCAATCACGCGCAATTCTTTACGCCCAGCGGAGTCACCACCTTCTCGTCTGGCTTGGCGACTTCGGGTGCGTTCGGTCAAGTACCGGGCGCCCGCGATCCGCGTATCGGCCAGCTGTCCTTGAAATTGAACTTCTAGTAGGGCAGCAGGGGAAGCTCGAAGCGTGTGAAAGAATGATCCTGCCGGGGACGGCGATCGCATTCCGGCCCCACGCGGGGTTTCTTTACGAAGATCCCGGTTGGCGCAATAGCAGCGCAGTTCTACGATGGGTACACATCCATGCCGGCCCCAGGAGTTCTTGCCGCAACTTTGGTCAGACCCGGAGAGTACGAGATTCGCGAATATCCTCTGCCCGAACCGGCTCCCGGCTGTGTCCTCGTGCGCATGGAAATGTCCGGCATTTGCGGAACGGACAAGCACACCTATCAGGGCTACACCACGCAATACGGCGGCCGAAAACTCGAATTTCCGATCATCCAGGGACACGAAAACGTCGGCACCATCGCGGCCATCGGAGGTTCTGGCAAATTCACGGATTTCGAGGGAGAAGCGCTCGCCGTGGGCGACCGCGTCGTCGTGGGCGCCAATGTGTCGTGCGGCCGCTGCTATTACTGCACCCACGATTTTCCCTACTATTGCTGCGAGAACACCACGGATTACGGCAATAACTTGAGCGCCAAAAATCCGCCGCATCTTTTTGGTGGATGGTCTCAATACATTTACGTCGTTCCGGGAAGTTTTCTGGTGAAGGTGCCGGATCATCTGCCATCGGAAGTCGCCGTGCTCACGGAAATTTTCGCGGTCACGGTGGGACTAGATCGCGCGAAACAGATGTCCGTTTTTCCGAGCGAGTCATTCCGCTTCGACGACACCGTCGTGGTTTTCGGTGTAGGTCCACTGGGCATGTGCTTCCTCATGAAAGCTCGCATGATGGGTGCCGGAACAATCATCGCGATCGATAAGTCGGAGTATCGCTTGAATTTTGCGAAACGGCTGGGCGCGGACTTCAGCATCAATGCCGGAACTACTTCGCAAGCCGATCGCTTGCAACTGGTAAAGGACATGACCCACGGCCGCGGCGCAGACGTGGCCATCGAATGCGCCGGAGTGCCGCAAGCGGTCCCCGAAGCTCTCGAGCTGTTGCGCATCGGCGGTCTTCTGGTGGAGGCCGGCAATTTTTCGGATTTGGGCGAAGTTTCGCTCAGCCCGCACCGCCACATTTGCGCGAAGAATGCGCGTATCCTGGGAGTCGGCGGCGAAGAACCGGCAGCCTACGGCCCGGGCATGCGCCAGATGGCGCGGTACATGAAGAACTACCCGCTGCGCGAATTCGTCACCCATCGTTTCGGATTGCGCGACGTGGAAGCCGCCATGCGCAAATCCATGGAATCGGAATCCATGAAAGTTGTGCTGGAACCCTGGCAATAGCCGCGACAAGCATTGCAGGGAACTTCGATTTTGGGGGAGATACTCGAAAATGACTGCAAACGGCCAGAGATTTCTATTCGCTTCCGCTCCCGATAGCTGGGGCGTTCTCGATTATCCAGGACCTTCCTGGGAGCAATCCTACGAAACGATGTTGGATGAAATGGTGGAAGCCGGATACCAGGGATCGGAGCTGGGACCCTATGGTTTTTTCCCCACCGATCCAAAAATTCTTCAGCCGCAGCTCGAGAAACGAAAATTAAAATTACTCGCTTCCTTTGTGCCCGTGAGAATGACCGATCCCGCGGCTGAGCAGGCGGTTATCGAAAGAATCCGCAAGGTCGGAAATCTTCTCGCCACTTTGAAAGCGCCATTTCTCGTCATGGCGGATGATCAATCCCCTGAGCGCAATGCGTTTTCGGGACGCACCTATGACAAAGATTGCCCCACTCTCAATGCCGAGCAATGGAAGCACGTCGGAAAAATCGTCGCCCAGGCCGAAAAAGTGGCCAATGAGTTCGGTCTCGACTTAGTCTTTCATCCGCACGTAGCCACCTACGTCGAAACGCCCGAAGAATGTGAGCGCTTCTATGACGCGACGTCGCACACGAATGTCGGCCTGTGCCTAGATACAGGCCACTGCGTCTATGGTCACGGCGACTCGGTGAAAGAAGCGGAGAAATACAAAAGCAAGCTGCGCTACGTGCACATCAAGGATTGCGATTCCAAAGTTCTGGATCAGGCTCGTCGCAACAAGTGGAATTTCGAAGAAGCCATCGAACACAAAGTCTTCACCGTAATCGGGCAGGGCAACATCGATTTCCCGGCCTTCTTCCGCACGCTGGTGAAGAATGGCTATTCGGGCTGGTCGGTAGTCGAGCAGGACGTGAAATTCGGCGCCATGCCGATCCCCCCGGCGCAAAGCATCGCAGCAAGCCTGAAATACCTGCGCGGAGTGGTGAAAGATCTCGATCGAGCGGCGGGCGCGGATTAAGCGCGCGGCCGGCGATCTGCTCTTCTATTCGTGAGTTGCTGTAGAGCGGTTCAATTTCTCAAGGGGATCGCATGAGTAAGCTCGGGATTGGCGTGCTCGGTGTCGGAGAAATGGGTAAGCGCCACGCGGAGAACCTCCGCAGGCTGGTTCCCGAAGCGCGTCTGGTCGGAATCGCGGATTTCTCCGCCGAACGCGCTCGCCAAGTCGCGGACGAACTCGAAATCGAGAATTACTACGCCAATCTGGACGCGATGCTCGAGCGCAAGGATCTCGACGCAGTTTTGATCGCCACTCCAGACAAGTTTCACGCCCAGAACGTAATCACCGCTGCGAACGCCGGCAAAGACATTCTCTGTGAGAAACCTCTGGCCCTCAATCTTGCCGATGCACGCGCCGCCCTCTCCGCCGTTGCCAAATCCGGCCGCCGTTTGCAGGTCGGCTTCATGCGCCGCTACGATCCTGCTTACGCTGCGGCCATGAAACGCATCGAAGCCGGTGAAATTGGAGTTCCCGTAATTTTCAAATCGGTGGGACGCGATCAATTCGGCCCGCCCCTCGCCGCCTATCAAGCAAACCTAAACGGAATGTTGTTCTACGCCAGCACCGTTCACGATTTCGACCTCGCGCGATGGATGATGCAGGATGAAGTCGCTCGTGTCAGCACTTTCGCCACCACCGCCATCCGCCCCGAAGTCGCGCAGTATGGCGACATCGTCGCGGGCGTCGTCAACTTGCAATATCAGCGCGGCGCCATTGGCAACCTTGAATCCTACGCGCAGGCCGTTTACGGATATGACGTGCGCACAGAGGTCGTCGGATCGCTTGGCAGCATCCTAATCGGAAGCCTGCAGCAGCATTCCGCGGTATTTCTCACTGGCAAGGGCGGGGAACGCGCCCTCAGCGATCATTTCCTGACCCGTTTCGCCGATGCGTACCTCGCCGAAGTGCGCGATTTCGTTCACAACATTTTGCACGATCGCCCGCTAAAAGTGACCGGTGAAGACGGCCTGAAAGCCCTAGCCACCACCGTAGCGGCCGAAGAATCCTATCTGCAATCGAAAACGATCGAGGTGGCCCTGGCAGGCGCGAAAGCGTCCGCCTGAAACGGCGTTAGAGTTTTGTCAGGGCACGGCTTCAGCCGTGCCGCAAGCGCCGCAAAATTAACGCGGCTTTAGCCGCTGAGGTCAAGCATCCATGGCTCAAGCAATCAGCACCACTTTCAAAAGTCCGCTTCACAAAATGACCCAGACGACGCCGACGTGCTTGTGGAACGACTCAGCCTCCCTCGACGAATTGTCCTATTCCATCGAGCACGGCGCCGTGGGCGCAACCTGCAATCCCGTGATCGTCCACGCCGTCCTGAAAAAAGAAATGAATTTCTGGAAAGGCCGCATTCAGAAATTGATCGAAGAGCTTCCCACGGCCACCGAAGACCAAATCGCCTGGCAACTCGTTCGCGAAGTGTCCATCCGCGCTGCCAAATTGCTAGAGCCGGTTTTCCACGCGCGGCACGACAAAAACGGCAGGCTCTCGATTCAGACAGACCCACGATTCTTCCGCGATACTAACGCAATTCTCGAACAGGCCGTGGAATTCAGCCGCCTGGCGCCAAACATGATCGTTAAAATCCCCGTAACCCGCGCCGGAATTCCGGCCATCGAAGAGGCCACCTATCGCGGCGTCAGCATTAACGCCACGGTTTCCTTTTCCTTGCCGCAGTGCCTCGCCGTCGCCGAAGCAGTCGAGCGCGGCCTGCGTCGCCGCGAAAAAGATGGCAAAGAAATCGCCACCATGGGCCCGGTTTGCACGCTTATGGTCGGGCGTCTCGATGATTGGCTCAAGGTCATCATGGAAAAGGAAAATATCGCCATCGATCCGGGATATCTCGAATGGGCCGGCGTGGCGGTATTGAAAAAAGCGTATCGAATTTTCCAGGAAAAAGGCTATCGCATCCGCCTGCTTTCCGCAGCCTTCCGCAACCACATGCACTGGAGCGAATTCATCGGCGGCGACATGGTCATTTCGCCGCCGCACTCATGGCAGGTGCGCTTCAATGCCAGCGACATCGAAGTCCGTTCACGAATTGACGATCCTGTGCGCGCGGAAATCGTGGACGAACTCTCCAGAAAATTCGCGGACTTCCGCCGCGCGTATGCGGAAAACGGGCTCTCCATCGAGGAATTCGATTCCTTCGCGCCAACCCGGCGCACGCTGCGCCAGTTCATTACTGCCTGCCACGATCTGGATGCAGTCGTCCGCGACATTTTGATTCCCAATCCGGACGTGGCCTGAAACACCATCCAACTTCGACTTAGGAGGCTTGCTCTTGGGAAAACTGGCGATTACGGGTGGCGAACCCGTTCGAAAAACACCCTTCACACCGTGGCCCATCCTGGCCAAGGAAGAATCCCGAAACATCGAGGACGTCCTGACCAGCCTGAAATGGGGAGGCCAGCCATTCCCCGGCAAGTACGCCGAATCATTCGCCAAAAAATTCGCGGCATTCCAAACCGCGAAATACGGCCAGTGCGTCAGCACTGGAACGGTGGCCATCGAAGCATGTTTGAAAGCGATTCAGATCAAGCCCGGCGATGAAGTGATCGTTCCTGCCTACACCTGGGAAGGAACCGTCGGACCGGTGCTTCTTCTCAATGCCGTTCCGGTTTTCGTGGACGTCGACCCGGAAACCTACTGTCTCGATGCCAAGCTGATCGAACAGGCCATCACTCCGAAGACGAAAGCAATTCTCCCCGTTCATCTGGGTATGCGCTTCTCGGACATGGACGAAATTTTGCGCATCGCCAAGAAACACAATTTGAAAGTGATCGAAGATTGCGCCCACGCGCATGGCGCGATGTGGAAAGGCCACGGCGCCGGTTCGATGGGCGATTTGGGCGCCTTCAGCTTTCAGTCGAGCAAACTAATCACCTCCGGCGAAGGCGGAGCCGTCATAACCAATACGCTCGAATGTATGGAGCTGGTCCAAAGCTATATCAACGCGGGCCGCGCCAGTCTGACGGACCAATATCACCACCGCATCATCGGCTACAATCATCGCCTCAGCGAACTTCAAGCCGCCGTCCTCGAACCGCAACTCGACCGGCTTCCGCAGCAAGCCGCGCTGCGCGAAAAAAACGTAAAGCATTTCGAATCGCGATTGCAAACCACGCTCGCGATCCGGCTGCTGAAACCCGATCCGCGAATCACGCGCCTCGCGCCCTACGGTTACGTCTTCAAATATCTCGAGAAGGAAGCCAAAGACATCCCGCGCGCCGCATTCGTCGCCGCGCTGCAACTCGAAGAGATCCCCTGCGACGGCCTGTTTTACGAGCCGGTGTACAAGAGCTCCTTATTTCCGCTCAATCCGCATGATTTCCCGGCTTTGAGCTGGGGCCGCGAAAAGCCTCTCGATCTTCGCAATATGTATTCGTGTCCCGAGTCCGAACGCGCCGCCTATCACGAAGCCGTCTGGTTCCCTCACTATCTCTTCCTTGGCGGCACTGCGGACGCGGACAGCATCGCCGACGCCATACTCAAAGTCCTCGCGTCCGGCGAAGAACTGCGCGGCCTCGATCATAAGGCCATCCGCAATCAGAGGCTCGGCCGCGCCGACCGCGAAAGCTAAGAAGACACATGCGCGCGCAGAAAAAGGTCGGTTTTGCCGTCGTAGGTCTCGGCGCAATCGCGCGCGGAGCCGTACTGCCGGCCTTCGCACGATCAAAAAAAGCGAAACTGGTCGCAGTCGTCAGCCGGGATAAGAATGAGGCCGCCACCGTAGCCCGAAAGTTCCGCGCTCCCTCGTACTACACCGCCGCAGATTTCTCAAAATGTCTGGCGAACCCTGAAATATCCGCCATCTATATCGCAACTCCGCCCGGCGCGCACGCCTCTTATGCGGTGCAGGCAGCGTCGGCCGGAAAGCACGTTTTGTCCGAGAAACCTCTCGCGGCCAATGTCGAACAGGCCGCGCAGATAGTCGACGCTTGCGCTCGCAACGGCGTCCTGTTAATGACCGCATATCGGAAGTACTTCGAGCCCAGCTGTCTTTACTTGAAGCGATTAATTCAGAATGGAGATCTGGGCCGCATTGACGTGATCCATGCCGCATTCAGCGAACTCTACACGCCGGGCCGCTCATTGGCCTGGCTCGTCGATCCAACGCTCGCGGGCGGCGGACCGCTCATGGATTTGGGCGTCTACTGCGTGAACACCACTCGCTGGCTCGTCAACGAAGATCCGGCTGAAGTCAGCGCCCAAACCTGGACTCGCGACACAGCGACGTTCCGCGACGTGGAGCAGAGCATCTCCTTCCGCTTGCAGTTTCCCAGCGGCCTGATTCTACAGGGCAGCTCATCCTACGGTGCAGCTCTGTCGTCAGTCGTATTCGTTCAGGGCACCAAAGGATGGGCCTCACTGGCGCCCGCCTTTGACTTCAGCGAAGAGCGGCGGCTAGTAGCAAAGATCGGTAAGCGCTGGATTGAGCGGAAGTTTCCCGTTCAAGACGAATTTGGCCCGGAACTGGACGCATTTGCCGCCGCAATCCAGAAGAATGTCCCGGTCGAATGTGACGGCGTGCAAGGTCTCCGCGACATGATTGTTCTCGAAGCAATCTACAACGCAGCGAGAAACGGGCGAAATCTTGTCATAGACTACAGTGCGGCAAAGCGCGCACGAAATTGACCGCGGTCCGAAACATTCGCGGGCCGCTTTCGGGCGCATAAACGGCGGATATCCTTTGTGAAGAAACACGGTTCCAAAAAGTCGGTCAAATCCGCAAGCATCTACGACGTTGCTCGCGAAGCTCGCGTCTCCGTTTTCACCGTCTCCGCTGTGGTTAATCACAAAAGCCACGTAAGAGAAAAGCTACGCAAGCGCGTCGAGACCGCCATTCGCGCACTCAACTATCGGCCCAACCTCATTGCCCGCAGCCTCGCCAACCAGCGCACTCACACCATCGGCATGATCGTGCCGGATATCGCCAACCCTTTTTTCCCAGTCGTGGTTCGCGGCGCGGAAGATGCCGCTCAGCGCCACGGCTACAACCTGTTGCTCTGCAACAGCGACGACAGTCTCGACAAAGAAGAGACCGCGGTAGAGCTGCTTCTCGCCAAACGCGTGGATGGAGTCTTGCTCACCAAGGCCGGCGGAGATTTCCGGCCCGGCCTCCGGCAGATGATCAAACAAGTGGCCGTCCCGTTTGTGCTGGTGATGCGCACCTATCCGAAGCTGACCAAAGATGCCGTCATCACCGACGATTACCGCGGCGCATACGAAGCCGTCTGTCACCTCGCTCGTTCGGGCAGGCAACGCATCGCTCTGATTGGTGGTCCGCGAAAAGTGAGCAACGCCCTGGCGCGCTGGCGTGGTTTCCACGATGCGCTAAAAGCCTCAGGTCTTCCTCTCGATCCCGAATTAGTCGTAGAAGGTGACTACCGCATCGATTCCGGTTATCGCGCAGGACATGCCTTGCTCTCGCACCAACCCGACGGCATCTACGTGGCAAATCATCTGATGACCGTCGGATTGCTGAAGGCCGCTGAAGAGATGGGATTGAAGTGCCCCGATGATTTCGGATTGATCAGTTTTGACGATTATCCCTGGCTGGGAGTTTTCCGCCCCAAGCTGACGACCGTAGAATTGCCCAAACGCCAGCTCGGCATCGACGCCGCCGAACTTCTCATCCGCCGCATCTCCGGCGACACCACCAAGGCCGCAGTGCTGAAGCTGCAACCAGAACTTCGCATTCGCGAATCCTGCGGCTTCGCCCGTCGCACATCACGCGCAGAAAACCAGGTCTCCGGCCCCGTCAGCCCCGGAAACCAAATTCAGGATATGCAATAACAATACGGAACGCCGTCATTCCGATGTAGGGGGGCGGGTTTACCACGCCCCCGGGGTGGCATTGGGTTTTGATTTTTCTTGTACACCGCGCACGCGTATCCTCTGCAGCCGGACTGAAAACCAAAACTCAAGTCGAGCGTGTCGTAAACCGTCGCCGCTACGGCCCGTTAAAATCGATCAATTGCGGCCGCCGCGTAAATCCCCTCGTCTTGTAAGCGTTGTACAAGAATCCCGCAGTCAGCCAAGCCAACCCAGCATATTTCGTCCAAGTCTGCAGGCTAATCAGCAAGACGCCGCAAAACACAAACCCAAACCCCGGCACAAACGCATCCACGAAGAAGTTCCTATGCCCCACCGCCTCCCGCGAAAACCAAAAATGCCGCAGCGACGAAATATTCACGCCCATAAATGCCAGCAACGCCCCGAACGTAACGATTTCCGCAGCATGTTCCCACGGTATCGTCAGCACTCCCACGTACGCCAATCCACCCACGATCCAAATGTTGTAATTCGGATTGCCTTTCTTCATGCTCAGATGCCCGAAAATTTTTTTGGGTAACACGTCGTCGCGGCCCATGCTGTAAAGCAATCGCGCCGCCCCCACGTGCCCGGCAAGTCCGCAAGCGATGCTCGAAATCAGCAGCATCACTCCATAAGCCGCAAACAAGAACTGTCCGCTGGCCACGCGCGCCACGTCCATGAACGCCGTCTCCGGATTTTGCAGCGTCAAGTAATCCGGCAACACCCGCTGCGCCAAATAAACTTGCAGCCCGCTGAACAGCCCGGTGAATACGCACACCAGCACCGAAGCCAGCAAAACATTTCGTTTCGGATTGTGCACTTCCTCAGCAAGAATCGATACGCCGTCAAATCCAATAAACACCAGCGCCGCGAGCGAAGTCCCCGAAGCCACCGCACGCAGACTCCAAGTATCGGGGTTGTACACCGGCCGCATCGAAAAAAGCCCAGAGAAATGATCGTGCAGCACGATATAACGGAAAGCCTCCACCAGAAACACCAAGGTCACCAGCACCATAAATCCGAGCAGAGCTTCGTCCGTCCGCGCCGTGAACTTGATTCCTTGCACCGTGACGATGGTAATCAGCCCAATCGCGATCGCCGCCAGCGCAGGGAAGGGAACCCGCGGCATCAATCGCTGCACCGTCAGCACCGCATAAAGCGCATTCTGGATCGGCTGAAACAGGTACTCGAGAAACATCGCCCACCCGACGATGAATCCCAAATTCGGATTCAACCCACGGCTGATGTAGGTATAAACAGATCCCGCCGAAGGATAAACGGACGCCATGCGCCCGAAACTCACCGCCGTCACCGACATCGCCACCATCGCCAAAAGCAGCGTAGTCACCGCGTGCCCGTGCGACAGCACTTGCGCTTCGCCAAACAGCGGCACCGCGGCAATCGGCGATGTCAGAATGATTCCGTAGTAGATCAGATCCCAGAGACTCAGGACCCGCTTAAGATGACCTTGTGAAGGCGCCCCCGACGATCCACTCGCAGCGGTCGTTTCCACCGTACCTCTTTCTTGACGCCCTCATGCACAATTTCAAATTCGCCGCGCATTAATATCGCGCCTGTCCAGGCTAGAAAAACAATCGTTCCTTCTTCCGCGCCTGTTCGTACTCCATCCGCGCGGCCTTCACCGATTCCCGCTCCGATACTTCCGCGATAGCCACGTCCCACCACGATTCGTACCCGGGAACTCGTTCGTCGTACGATGTCTCGATAACCACAACGGATGTTCGCGTCTGTTTCCGCCCCGCATCAAGCGCCGCCTCAAACTCCTCGATCGTATTCGCCCGCACTGCCCAAGCCCCCAAACTCTCCGCGTTGGCCACAAAATCCACCGGCAAATTTTCGCCGTCGTATTTTTCTCCGCGCCGGTAACGGTAATTCGTACCCATCCCTTCATTGCCGCAGGCGCGGCTCAGCCCGCCAATACTCGAAAATCCATGATTGTCCAGCAGCACGATGTTCAGCTTGATCCCTTCCTGAATTGACGTCACGATTTCCTGCGCCATCATCAAGTAAGATCCATCGCCGATAAGCACGAACACGTCTCGCTCCGGCCGCGCCATTTTCACGCCCAGCCCCCCCGCAATCTCGTACCCCATGCACGAATACCCGTATTCCAGGTGGTAGCCGCCGGGCTGCCTGGTCCGCCAAAGTTTATGCAGGTCTCCCGGCAAGCTGCCCGCCGCGCACACCATAATCGCCGTAGCCTTTGCAAAATTATTCACCGCGCCAATGGCTTCTCCCTGCGTAATCGGCTGCTTCCCGCGACGCGCATAAATGCGGTCCACTTCCTTTTCCCATCGCTCGCGGAAATTCCGAATCTCGCCGCGATAGCTTTCTTCAACTCGGTAGCCATCCGCCGCGCCTCGCAATTCCGCAATCGTGGTCCGCCCATCGCCCATCAACGGCAGCGCCGCGTGCTTGTACGCGTCAAATTCCGCCACATTTATATTTATGAATCGCACCGACGGATTCTGAAACGCAGTTTTCGAAGCGCTGGTGAAATCGCTGTAGCGCGTCCCGATTCCCAGAATTAAGTCCGCTCCCCGCGCCGCGATATTCGCTCCGGGCGTGCCCGTCACTCCCACCGCCCCGAGTTGCTGCGCATGATCGTAAGGCAGTGCTCCTTTGCCCGCCTGCGTCTCGCACACTGGAATCCCTGTCGCTTCAGCAAACTTCGCGAGCTCCTCCGAAGCCTCCGAATACAACACGCCTCCACCGGCCACAATCAACGGTCTCTTCGCGCCGCGAACCCATTCGGCAGCGCGTTGCAGCTGATCCCGGTCGCACCGGTTCCGCGGAATCAGCCACACTTTCTTCTTCAAAAATTCCTCAGGGAACTCAAAAGCCTCCGCCTGCACATCTTGAGGAAACGCGATTGTGACCGCTCCGGTCTCTGCTGGGGAGGTCAGCACGCGCATCGCTTCGGGAAGCGATGTCAGCAATTGCTCTGCGCGTTCGATCCGATCCCAGTATCGCGAAACTGGCTTGAAGCAATCATTTACAGAAATGTCCTGCGTCGCCGCGGATTCCAGCTGCTGCAACACTGGAGCAACATTGCGTCGCGCAAAAATATCGCCAGGAATCAACAGCACGGGCAATCGATTGATGGTCGCCGTCGCCGCCCCGGTAACCATGTTCGTCGCTCCGGGTCCAATAGAAGACGTGCACACCATCGCCCGCATTCGGAAGTTTGCTTTAGCAAACGCCGTGGCCGCATGAACCATCGCTTGTTCGTTGCGAACCAGGTAGTACCGCAATCCAGGATCTTGCTCGAGCGCCTGTCCGATGCCCGCAACATTTCCGTGCCCGAAAATTCCAAAGCATCCTGCGAAGAACTGATATTGTTTTCCATCTCGCTCGGAGAATTGATTCTTCAGGTAGGCGATGGTGGCTTGAGCCGCAGTCAGACGCACGGTCATAAGGCGGTATCCCCTCTAAATCGCACGATTCCGCTGACCTGTTTATTACAGGATTGTCCTACATGCACTAGAAAAAAGTCTCCGAACCACGTTGCGGTCTCCGCGGGAACCTCGCCATCATCGCCGCCCTTCGTTCGCGCTCCCGTCAGGGCACGCTTAACTCGAAGTTGCACCGCTGCCGGCGAGACTCGATTTAACGCTCCAATATCTAAGCGTTTATAATCAACGACGCAGCGGAAGGCTCCGCTGATCGCCGTGCTCTGCTCGGGTATTCCGGCGGATTGGATCGCCGCTCGAGTGTCGCACCGGCCGCAAGCCATCCTCATGGGCCATCCCTTTCCGGCGCGACTATTCCCTCACCAGCGGCAGCCGAGGGTCCGTATCCTTCCACGTCGATCGAATCCACACATGCTCGCGATCTTCCGTCACCGCCAGCGCTCTCGCTGATCCTGCCAGAAAATTCAGGTAGTACACGTCGTATCCCGGCCCCGCCACCACCGGGTGGTATCCACTACGCACCAACACGCAATCTCCGTCCCGCGCCTTCACCGTCTGCTCCGCCGCGTGCTGTCCGGCATACAAATGCTGCAGCGCAAATCCCTCGCGCTGGCGGATTCGGTAGTAATAAATCTCATCGAGATCAACTTCCCCGGGAGGATTGTGCACGTCGTGCTTGTGCGGCGGGTAACTCGACCAATTTCCCCCGGGCGTATAAACTTCAATTACCATAAGCCTATCCGCAGGAAACGCCGGCGTAATCACATCCACGATCTGCCGCGACGCGTTTCCTCCGCCCCGCAAACTACTGACCGTCTCGCTCGGCGTGATTAATTTCGGCGCCAGACGCGCATCCGACGGCGCCCGGCACTCCGCAATTTCACAAGTTGTCTCCGCGGTGAATACCGCCCCATTTCCCGCAGGCAAATACAGCGCATACGGAAATCCATCAAACACATTCTTCCGTTTCCCAATCTTCTTAGCGCCGCTGCCCCAATCGGCCTGGCAAATTCCGCCCAGAAGCACAAACGCCGCTTCCTCGTGATCCGTCCGCGTTCGCAAAACCTCGCCCGGCTGCAACCGGTGAACAAAAAAACTCATCCATTCCCATCCCGCCCGCTGGCGAGGCAAAGACAGCAGCACGCTTCCTTTGTGCTCTTCCAGATCTATGGAGTGAATGAGAACGTTACTGTCGCTCAAGTAAATTCCACCGGAAAAGATCCAAACAGCAGCCGGAACTCCCAAATTCCTCTAACCGCTTTGAGACTATCGCAAAGGACCCTTCGATTGTCAATCGCAGCAAAGCTCTGCTCGTTGCAGAAAATCGCGCCTTCGCACGGCGTGTACAACAAAAGTTCTCCCCCGCGCGCCATTCCATTTCACGCCTCATTCGCCATTTCCATTAGAATAGTTCGATGACGAGCCCAACGCTGAGATTATGAGCTTCGATTGCCCCTATCTTCCTGAATGGGCTTGCACTGGTGGGAGATATGAATGCAATAAAATTCTCGCTCGCCTTCTGCGTACTGCTCTCCACAACATTGTTCGTACTACCCGGTCAAAACGCGCCGCAGACCAGTGATGAGGAAGGCAGAATTCTCGCTCTCGAGAATCTCTGGAATCGCGCCGAGCAAACCAAAGACGCCGCCGCCCTCGATCAACTCCTCGCCCCTTCGCTAATCTACATAGACTATGACGGCTCGATCATGACCAAGTCCCAGTTCCTCGCCAGCATCAAACGCGATTCACTGCAACCCGATCAAATCACAAATGAGACCATGACCGCCCACGTTTATGCTGGCGCCGCCGTCGTCACCGGCGTTTATCGCGAAAAAGGAACGCTGAAAGGGAAATCATATCTTCGCCGTGGCAGGTTCACAGACACTTGGATCAATCAATATGGCGCATGGCTTTGCGTCGCCAGCCAATCCACGCTAATCAGCCAATAAGTTGAACCCAACGCGCAGGGGAATCTTGCCGAAAACCGGGGGGTCTTCGTCACGCCGCGGCTTCAGCCGTGCCGCAAGTACCGCGAATCGAGTGCGTCTTTAGCCGCTGAGGTTCGTCGTATCTGTTCTCTCGCAAACTCTTCAAACTTTTTTCCACGTAAACAACCCATACACAATCAATCCCAACCCGCTCAAAAAGAGCATCGGCGAGAGATAGACAGTCACCACCGGATTAATCGGAAATGGAAGATTCATCGCACTGTACCCGCCCGCGAAGTAATGGATCACTCCCGCCAGCAGCATGTAAAGCAATCCCCGCCGAATCTCGCTGCGCTTCTCCCCCTGAGGCTGCTGTTGCGCCGCGCGGACCTCCGGCAGCGCCTCCCGGCAATTGGGGCATTGCGTACTATCAAATGGCACCTGCCTCCCGCAATGCACACACTGCCGCAGCGCCGCGCGTTCAAGCCCCACCGATGTTCCCGTAGACATTCCCACGCCCTCTACATCGAGCGTAACTTCGCATCGCCAGCCCGTCAATCGACCCCGCGCCGCAGAGTTAACAGAAGACAACTCCAGGCAACAATGCCCGGCGGACTTGCTGTTGCGAACTCGCCCAATTTCCGTGATGCCCGCCAAAGTCACGGTAGCGCCGGCGTCCCCGCCGGCATCCGACGACTGCAAAGCCAACTCAAGGCAATAATCACCGGCGGACTCGTCGCTACGAACTGGCTGAATTTCCGTGACGCTCGCTACATCAACCTGTGACCCCCGCCACAGCGTTCGCCCCTTATTCTGCGTTACAAATGGCGCGGTTGAAGGATCCAGGCGGTGATCGAAGTAGTTCCGAAGCTCATCGGGATCGCAAGATTAGATGAGTCACCCACCTTGGGACCTGAATGATGTTTCGGAAGGATTCAGGGTCTGGACACGATCGACTAGGGTCCTTCGGCATGAGCCAGCGGCGGCGCTCGAAGCCTGAAACAAGCGCCACAATGTTTCGACGCACCGGCCCGACCGGGTCGGAATCACTTCGAAGCCCGCCACTGGCTCTAATTTTCTTGTGAGACCTCTTTCCGCTCCGCCCGTAGGGCCCGGTCTTCAGCCGGGCCTGCCCGCCAGAATTTTGGCGGGCCTCTTCATGCACAATCGCGCCACAAACTCAGTTCGCCCACCGGCCACTCCTTCGTAGGGGCGCCGCTTGCTGCGCCCTCTTCGTGCACAATCGCACCAGGGGCGCGGTCTCCCCAAACTCCACTCAAGCCGATTCCGCCGCCCCTCCACCAATTCCACTCACCCTCGCTGCGCCACGCCCAGCCTCCGGCCCCGCCATCCAATTCTGCAACTCCCCCATATCCCGCGTCACCGTCCCCGCCGCCGCAAACAGCACCACCGCCACCCCCAACACGCACAACGGCACGATATACATCGCCGAGTGCAACCCCGTGGCCCGCGCCGCGGCATTCACTGCGCCGCCCCCAACCGCCGCCATCGCCCTCAACGCAAAGTGATCGCTCAATTTCCCAGTCAACAGCGGCCCGAAGGCCCCGCCCAGCAAATACATCGCGCAAAAATAAATGGCCATCGCCGTAGCCCGCAAACTCGGCTGCACCACATCCTGAATCGCCGCATATACCGCTCCATAGTAAAAATAAGCCAGTAAGCATCCCGTCCCCATCAACAATGCGAAGCTCGTAATCCGTCCCGTCTGCACGTCCAGCGCCAGCCACATGCAAGGCGCCGCGCACAATAGCGCCATCCCCGAAATCAGCAGCCGCCCATTTTCCCGCCGCCGGCGCGCGCGATCCGCCGCCCATCCGCCAATCATCATTCCCGGTATTCCCACCAGCCCAAACACAATCGACGTCACCCCGTTCGCGTCCTTCAAATTCAGCCCGTGATATCGGGCCAGCAGCGCCGGCAGAAATGTCGCAATTGTGTACATCATAAAGTTGTGCAGCGCCCCCGAGGCGATCAGCCAAATCATCGTGGGAATCTTCAACACGCGCCAGTACGCCGATCCTTCATGCGCCCGCCCGGCATGCCGCGAAGCCTCCGCCCCGCCTCGCACCGGCTCCGCTATCAGCAACGCCATAGCCGCCAATAGCAATCCCGGCAAGCACGCGATATAGCAAGCCATTCGCCAACCGTACGCCGCCGCCACATGACCGCCGAAATACGACGATAGAAAATTCCCCAGCGGCAATCCCAGCATAAAAATCGCCAGCACCCGCGCCCGCTTGATCGCCGGATAATAATCTCCAATCAACGAATTCGAGGCCGGCGCGCAACTCGCCTCTCCAATCCCCACTCCCAACCGCGTTGCAAACAGCGCCGCATAACTCCAGGCAATTCCCGACGCCGCCGTGAACAGACTCCACACCGCCACGCCAATCGCAAGAATCCGCGGCCGCTTCCCCCGATCCGCAAGCCTGCCCAACGGCAATCCCGCCAGCGCATAAAGCACGATAAACGCGAACGCCAACCACCCCACTCGCGCGTCGCTCAGCGACCATTCCTTCTTAATCGGCTCAGCCAGCGCCCCAAACAAATTCCGGTCAAAAAAATTCAAAAGATTAATCGCGAACAAAATCCCCAGCGCCACCCCAGCATGATTCCTCTCGCGTCCCACCCAACCCTCCACCAAACCGCCGCCAAGTCTACCCGAACCTTCACCCGCCGTCTTTCCTATCTCCTCCGTCCTCCACGCCTTCAGCGTCTCTTCGGTGATCCTCCGCCTGTCCCCGATTCCACAGCATCCACCCCTTGAATTCCCCGGCGATCGTGCTAGCGTTAAAAGAGCACTATGAACGCGCAACCAAAAACTCGAATGAAACTCAACGCCACCCAGTCGCGCAAAATACCCAATTGCGACGATGGAATCGACCCCCAGGCGGGTGATCTCACAACAGCGACCTTTCGAAAAGTGTTTCGGTTAGAACGTATCGCTACCCTTTGTTTTCAACAACTTAGAGGAGTTTTTAATTGAACCCTTGTTTCGGTTAGAAATTGAGAATTTGCGACTCAAATACGACGTTATTAAACGCCAGCCGCACCAGCGGCTCAGCATCCCCACCACGGAGGACTCGCTCAATCCATGCGCCTCGTAACCTTTGAACCCACCCCGAATCGCAAACGCATAGGCGCCTACGGCTCAGGCCTGCGCATCGTGGATCTAAATCTCGCCTACGCGCTCTACTTGCGCGATGTAGAAAACGAACCCGCCTACTATCGCCTCGCCGACGCCCGCGTCCCCGCCGACATGCGCGCCCTCTTCGAGGGTGGCGACAAAAGCCTCGACGCCGCGCGCGCCGCCGTCAAGCACGTCACCGATCGCGGCCCCGAAACAAAAGGTCCCTCCGGCGAAAAAATAATCTACGAGCCGTCCGACATAAAAATCAAAGCCCCCATCGCCCCCAAAAAATTCTTTCACACCGCCGGCAATTTCCGCGAGCATCACGAAGAAGCCGTCAAAGCCGGCTTCTCGCATCCGGTAATGCCCTGGATCGTTTTCTTCCAAAATGTAGACGCCATCATCGGCCACGAAGAACCGATCATTTATCCCGAACATCTCACCCAGGAACTCGATTACGAACTCGAGCTAGCCGTTGTCCTGAAAAAATCCGGCCGCCATTTCTCCACCGAAGACGCCTCGAATTACATCGGCGGCTACGTAATCTTCAACGACGTCACCGCCCGCGACATCCAGCGCAACGAAATGAAATCCGGCGTCTTCAGCTTCTGCAAAGCCATCGACTCCTTCTGCCCACTAGGCCCGTGGATCGTCACCGCCGACGAAATTCCCGATCCGCACAATCTCGCGATGGAGCTGCGCGTCAACGGCAAAATTCGCCAGCAATCGCACTCCAAAAAAATGTCGGTCAAAATTCCAGAAATCATCGCCCACTATTCCGCCATGGGCTACAGCGCCGGCGACGTTCTCTCCACCGGCACGGTCTCAGGCGTAGCCGCCTTCAGCGACGATCCCAAATCGCTTTACCTGAAGCCCGGCGACACCATCGAATGTGAAATCGAAAAAATCGGCGTCCTTAGAAACCCGGTAGTCTCCTGGGAGCAGTTCTACGGCAAAAAAGCCGCAAAAGTGGGCTAAGCAAGATGAGCACAGACAACGGCAATCAATTCTGGGTGAGCAAGCTGAACGCGCCATCAAGGATCGGCCCGAGCGCCGCGCGCAAAGGCCCCGTCCGCTTCTACGACACAACACTTCGTGACGGCGAGCAAACCGTCGGCGTCGCCCTCGATCCGCAACAAAAACTCGAAATCGCCCGCCTTCTCGATTCCCTAGGCATCAGCCGCATCGAAGCGGGCTTCCCGCGCGTTTCCGCCGATGACGCCGAAGCCTTCGGTCTGGTCTGCAAAGCAGGCCTGCGCGCCGAAATCTGGGGCTTTGCCCGCGCCGTGCAAGAAGATCTGGACGCGGTAATTCGGCTAGGCGCTCACGCCTCGGTGATCGAAATCCCGTCCAGCGAAATCAAGCTCCGCGCCTACGGCATCACCGCCGAAGAATCCATCCGCCGCGCCGTAGAAGCCGTGAAGCACGCGAAAAAGAATGGCCTCAAGGTAGCTTTCTTCCCGGTGGACGGCACGCGCGCCGAACTCCCGCATCTCGAGAAACTCTATCGCGCCGCAATCGAAGCAGGCGCCGATGAAGCGGTGGTGGTCGATACGATCGGCGCATGTGGCCCCGAAGCCGTCGAATTCCTGGTAGCCAAAGTCCGCGCGTGGCTGGGCGATTCCATCCCGATGCACTTTCACGGCCACAACGATTTCGGCCTAGCCACAGCCTGCGCCGTAGCCGCCGTCCGCGCAGGAGCAAGCTGGATTCAAGGCACGATCAATGGAATGGGCGAGCGCGCCGGCAACGCCGACA
Source organism: Candidatus Acidiferrales bacterium (assembly GCA_036833535.1). Taxonomy (GTDB): domain Bacteria; phylum Acidobacteriota; class Terriglobia; order Acidiferrales; family UBA7541; genus Palsa-147. The sequence goes on from DAITPO010000019.1 coordinate 35,358, forward strand.
TCGGCGAGGTTGCGATGGCGCTAGAAGGCGTCTACGGCGTGCCCACCGAGCTGAAGCTGGACAAAATCCGCGAAGTCTCGCGCCACGTGCGCCGCGCCAGCGGCTACGAACTCGAGCCGTGGAAGCCGGTAGTCGGCGAAAATCTCTTCATGCGCGAAAGCGGCGCCGTCGCCAGCCAATTCCACATTCCCGAAGCCATCGAACCGTTCAGCGCAGAAATAGTTCGAGCCCGCCGCGAAATAGTCCTGGGCAAAAAAAGTGGCCTCGACAGCATAGCCATCAAAAGCGGCGAACTAGGTTTGGAAGTTTCCGAATCCCAACGTCCCAAAGTCCTGGCCGCAGTAAAACAAAAAGGAATCGAAAAACGAGGTCTCCTCACCGACGATGAGTTTCGAGCGTTGGTAAAAGAAATCTGCAGGTAGCGCCGGCGTCCCCGCCGGCATCTGACGAAGAAAAAACGCGCCACATCTCAAACACTACCGTGGCGCAAGGTCGAACAAAACATCTCGATTTTTCAGAAGCGTGAGGCCGCGGACCGTTTCCGCCCTCGTCGGCTTTCGTGGTCGTCGGATGCCGGCGGGGACGCCGGCGCTACCAAATCTCGCCAAAATTATTTCCGATGAAAATGCGGAATTACAGCTTCGCCGAAAAGTTTCGCCTGCTCGAGGCGATCGTCGCCCCAAACTTCGAGCAGAATGTGCGTGCACCCGGCCTCGCGATATTGCTCGATGCGGCGAATGCACTCCTCCGGCGTTCCGGCAATCGGGCAAACTTTTTCGAGCACCGCATCCGTCACCGCTTTCGCGGCGGCTTTGCGTCCGCCGGATTCCATGGCGTCGGCGATGGAGCGAATTTCTTCGAACGTGAGGCCCGCTTTTTGCAGCAAAGTGTCTGCTGAGCCGCGAATGTTTTGCACCTTGTTCGCCAGATACATCGCAGCCATTTCGCGCGCGCCTTCTTTTGCGCGCTTCGGGTCTTTCCCGATGCTGCCGACGATCACGCCGCCGAGGTCGTTGTTGGCCGGATCCTTGCCAACCTTGCGGCAGCCCTCTTCCATCATCGCGCGCGAATAGCGAATGAAATCGGGCGTGGTGATGCTCGCGGTGAGCAATCCCTCCGCGATGCTTCCGCCCATGCGTTGCAGCACCGGGCCGGTCGCGCCGATGTAAATCGGCGGAATGCCGCGCGGCGAATGTGCATCGGATTTCATCGGCGGGACGTGGGCGTCGAAGACCTGGCCTTCGTAGTCGAATTGCTGGCCGCCGAGAACGCCGCGAACGATCTCGATGCATTCCTTCATCACTGTCGCCGGGCCGGCGCTCTTCTCGCCCTTCTCACCTTCGCCGACTTCCTTCATGAAAATCTTCGATGCGCCGAGACCGAGAAAAAATCGCCCAGGGCCCGCGACATCCTGCAGCACGCGTGCTTCCATGGCGATCTGCACGGGATTGCGCGTGTAAGGCGAGATGATGCCCCAGCCGATGGGAATCTTTTTCGTTTCGTGCGCGACGATGGCGGTGATCGCCGTCGAAGATCGCGCCTCGTAAGAATGTTTGCGCCACCAGGGATATGCTTCGGCGAGCCAAAACGCGTCAAACCCAGCGCGCTCGCACGCCTGCGCCATGGCCACAGTTTCGGCCACAGGCTCCATGCTCAACTGCAAAACGCCAATGCGAAAGGGAACAGGCATCCGGTTTTGTCCTTTGTGTGGTTTATCGAAATTTACGGGTTCGTCCACGAATGTTCGAGACCTTTGATCAGCGCCCACATCGCTTTGTTGAGCGGCGTCGGCACGTTTACTTGCTCGCCCCACTTCACGATCGCGCCATTCATGAAATCCACTTCGGTAATGCGCTTGGCGAGAACGTCCTGCAACATGCTGGCATTGTGCTTGCCGGGCGCGTTCGCGCCTTTTTGCACCAGCGCGCGCGGGTCGCCGTGCAGCGTGATACCCATGGCTTTCGCGACGGCTTCGCCTTCGGCAATCAAATCGTTGAAGAGCTGGCCGGTGGCCGGCAGACGCGTTGCGGCGCCGTGATGCAACAGCGTCAGCGCGCCGACTGGATTCGTCGAGGCGTTGAAAATCAGCTTGGTCCATTGCGCGCCGCGCGCGTCTTCGAGCGGGATCACGCTGAGGCCGGACTTGTTCAGCGCGGCGGCGAGCTCATTCACGCGCGCCATCGGAGTCTTCGTCGGCTCGAAGGGGCCAATCCACGTGTCGCCTTTGATGTCGAATCCGACCACTCCCGGCTCGATGATGTGGCCGGCAGGAAACGTGGTGCCGCGAATGACGAGCTTCACTTGCTCGGCGATGATTTCTTCATTGCCTACGCCGTTCTGCACCGAGCAGACCGCGCCATTTTGCACGAAAACGTGGGCCGTTTGCGCGATCGCGGGCCGCGTGTGCGTGCTTTTCGTGGCCACGATGCCGTAGTCACACGGCGGAATCTGCTTCGCGTCGGTGGTGGCGTGCAGGCGCGCAGTGAAATCCGCGGCGCCGGAAATGCGCAGGCCATGGCGATTGATGGCGTCCACGTGCGCTTGCGAAACGTCGTAGGCATGAACCTCGACGCCTTCGACACGAGCGAGATGCGCGCCGAAAATACTGCCGATTGCGCCGCAGCCGACGATGCAGATCTTCATCGCGTCCTCATCGCGGCTTTTCCGCGCCGGAGTAGAATTTCCAATCCACGTTGGCCAAATTCTCGCCTTCCTTCTTGCCGACGCGATAGGTGTCCTGCGTGTAGAGGCAGACTTTGCCGTCTTGATCGACGACTTGCGGATGGAACGAGAAAATCATGTTCTCGCGCAACAGCGTTTCGGAATTCGCGCCGATGGCCGGATGCTCGATCATGGTCATGCCGATGGAATGGCCGGAGAGATGCCCGAGCGCGAAGCCCTGCTTGGCGAAAATATCGGCCGAGGCTTTGTGAACATTCTTGATCGGCTCGCCTTCGCGCATCAGCACTCGCGACGCTTCCAGCGCTTCCGGATAAACGTCTGCCATCTTCTTCGTCGTTGCGCTGATTTTTCCCTGGATGAGCGGGCGCGAAAATTCCACCCAATAGCCTTCGGGCCCGGCGATTTCTAGGGAATAGAGGAGCAGATCGTCGGCGTTGACTTTGCGATTGCGCGGAACTTTGAACATGGCTTCGGCGGAGCCATTCGTGCCGGAGAGAACGATGTTCATCATTTGCAAGCCCGCGCCGCCGGCAAAGAATTTATCAACCGCCGGCGCCATCACTTCAGCCTCGGTTTTTCCGGGCTGGTATTTGGCGAGCATGGCCCAGAAGCCGTCTTCGATAATTTTCATGCTGTGACGGATTCCGGCGAGTTCTTCTTCGCTCTTGATGGCGCGTGCCATGTCGAAAGCGCGATCGAAATTGATGATTTCATACGCGCCCTTGGTGAGTTCGCGGTAGTCGCGGACGGCCATTACCGCGTCGAGGCCATAGACGCCTACGCGCTCCCATTTTTTTGCGGTGGCGTGCTCGTTGATCCATTTGCCGGGGATGTCAGCCCAGATGTGCTCGCGGACCCAGGGCTTGCTTTTGTCACCGATCCAGCGGGCTTCGGCGGGGAAGACGAGAGTGAGATCGCCTTCGAGCGGAATCAACGCGTAGACGTAACGATGGACGATTTCGAAGCCAGAGACGTAGCGGATGGCGCCCTCGAAGCCGGTGTATTCATTGCCGCAGACGATTAGTGCGTCGAGATTTTCTTTGGACATGGCCTCGCGCGTGTTTTTGGAGCGCCGGGCGATTTCGGATTGGGTGACCAATGGTGCTCCTTGGAGTGGTGCTTGGTTCGCTGTTGCTTCTGTGACGCTTAGATCCTTAGGCCAAAAACCGGCCTCAGGATGACAACATGCTGCGCGCTGCGCTGAGGATTACAGCATTCTTCTCGCTGCGCTCAAGACGACGGCATTCTTTTCGCTGCGCTCAGGATGACAACATGCTGCGCTCTACGAGCGGACGCCGCAGATTTCGGCTATTGCCAGCGCGTAGATTTTTGTGATGTTCACGAATGTTTCTACCGCTACCTTTTCGCCTTCGGCATCGCGCGGGCCGCTCGAAGGGCCGTAATTTACGGTTTCGATGCCGAAGCGCGTCATGACCGAGGCATCGGAGCACCAGAGTACCGTGTTGCGCTTTGGTGCTGAGCCCATGATTTTCGTGTGAGCGGCGTCGATTATTTTCACCAGCTCGTGATTCGCGTCGATTTGCGCGCCGGGAACGGAAATGTAAGTTTCGAAGTCCAGGCCATAGCCCGGGAATTTCTTTTGCAGATCCAGGTAGAGTTGCTTCGCGGCGCGACGGGCCGTCGCGAGGGGCATGTTGGGTGGGACGCGTAGATCGAGGAAGACGTCTGTGCGATCAGGAGTGCGGCTGGCGCGCCAGGGATAGCCGCCACGAATGCAGCCGATGTTCACGATGCCTGGTTTGCCTTCATATGCGGCTTGCGATTCGAATGACGGAATCCACTTGTAGATCTCATCGAGAACTTCGTGCATGCGGCGAATCGAGCTTTCCTTCTGCTTGCCGACGGCGAACGCGGTGTGAACGTAATTGCCGCGGACGCCGATGCGCACCCAGACGGAGCCGTAATGCGCGAGAATAATTTGCATGTCGGTCGGCTCGCCGAGGATGCACATATCGGGCAGGACGCCGTGATTCACCATGTAGTGCGTTCCGGCGCCGTAGCCGCGATATTCCTTGCCGACAAATTCGTCGCTCCACTGCGTCTTTTCGATCTCGCCTACGACTGCGGCGATGAGCACATCGCCATCGAGCTTGACGCCGGCGCGCTGCACGGCTTTCACCGCTTGCGTGTAGCAGACGAGCGCGCCTTTCATGTTGTAAATGCCGAGGCCGTAGATCATTCCGTTTTTCAGGATGGCGTGCGGCTTGTAGCCTGCGCCGGTGAGATAGGTTTCGCGGCCGGTGTTGGAGGTGTCCATGTGGCCGTTGAACATCAGATTTTTGCCTGTGCCCGCGCCTTCGAGGCGGCCGATGACGTTGGCGCGGCCTTCTTCGACTTCCTGCCAGGTGACTTGCAGCCCCGCTTCTTCCAGGGCGCGGCGCATGTATTGGCCCATCGCGAGTTCCTCGCCTGTTGGACTCGGGATGTTCACGACGTCCGTGGCCATGGAGACGATTTCGTCTTCGCGGACTTGCGCGGTGATTTTGGTGGCTAGGGCTGCGTCAATCGGCAAAAGGGCCTCCGGTGGTGGGATACGGTTTCAATGCGGCGGCGTGCATCTCCCTGGCGAGTTGATTGAACGAAGAGGGCGCAGCAAGCAGCGCCCCTACGGGAAATCGATAAGCGTATTTTCATGCCATCCTGAAGTCGTCGGGATCGGTGCAGAGTTTTTCGCTGCCGTCCGCTGTTACTTGAAAATTGTCTTCGAGGCGCAGGCCGCCTCCCCCTTCCCAGTAGATTCCCGGCTCGATGGCCAGAACCATATTTTTTTTCATCATGCCCGGGGCCGCTTTGTGCGAATACGGCGGCTCGTGGGCGCGGGCGCCTACGCCGTGCGCGACAGGATGCGACGGTTGGCCTTTGCAGCCAGCCTCGTCGATGCGGGCGCGGATGATGCGATCGATTTCTCCAAGCGGCGCGCCATCGCGCACGATGCCTACCGCCTCGCCGAAAATCTTCAGCAGCAAATCGAGCAGACGATTGTATTCGGGAGTGAGCGTTCCAGGGCAAATATTCTTGGTCAGGTCGGTCCAGTAGCCGTCGGCGCAGACCCAGATTTCAACGAGCGTAGGCTCATGCTCTTGCACCGGACGGTCGCTGGTGGCCGTGAAAGTGGCGATGCCTTTGCCGGACCAGACGAGAGTGAA
>DAITPO010000020.1:0-10198 GCA_036833535.1 Candidatus Acidiferrales bacterium
GGCGCATCGACGCAAGCGGTCACCACCGGCGCCTATCGCGCCGTCGAATTCATCAAAGCCAATATCAAACTCGAAGGCGTCGACAAAGCGTCGGTTGAGGACAGCAAGAAAGTCGTCGAGATCTGCACCAAGTATGCGCAGAAGGGCATGTTCAATATTTTTATCGCCGTCTTCTTCGCGACGCTAGCCTTCGCGTTCGTCGAGCCCTTCTACTTCATCGGCTATCTCATCTCCATCGCCATCTTCGGCCTCTATCAAGCCATCTTCATGGCCAATGCCGGCGCCGCGTGGGACAACGCCAAAAAAATTGTGGAAGTCGAGCTGAAACAAAAAGGCACGCCGCTGCACGACGCCACTGTCATCGGCGACACCGTCGGCGATCCTTTCAAGGACACGTCGTCCGTCGCGCTGAATCCGATCATCAAGTTCACGACGCTATTCGGCCTCCTAGCCGTCTCGCTGGCCGTGAGCCTGACCGCAGAGAAAGGCGCGACGCTGGCGCACTTCCTCGCCGCCGCGTTCTTCGCCGTCTCATTCGTCTTCGTCTACCGCTCGTTCTACAGCATGCGCATCCGCACCGGCTCCGGCTCCGGCTCGAATTGATCATGTAGCTCGGATATTCAGACCCGAGGTCTTTCGGTTTGAGCTCGTGCGCAAACAAAAAGCCTCATCCGCCGCGGCGGATGAGCTACATTGCCTCAGTCTTCCTCGCGATATTCCTCGGGAACATCGTCCTCTGGAACTTCGTGCGTGCGCACGGGACCCCGATCAGCATCCGGAGCATTCTCGACGCCTTCGACGACCTCGGCCTCCAGGCTCTGCCCTTCTTCCAAAAGTTCATCGACGCTTTCGGAGTCGGCCTCTTCGACATCGGATAAGCCCTGAAGATCGCCCGATTGCCCGGCCTTGCCCGAGCGCCTGCTCTGCACCGGAGAATATTCGGCCTGCTCGAACGAGTAGGTTTTGCCCCGGCTCTTCTTGCGGCGTCGCGGAGTTTTTCTCTTCGGAGCTGCCTTCTTCTTCAGCACGCGCTTCTTCGCACTCAGCTTCGGTTTCTTCGCCTTCTTCACTTTCTTTTTTGCAGCTTTCTTCTTGGCCATGGCCTGGTTTCCTTTCGTTCTCATTTCGTTGTCGACGTCCGCCGCCCTTGAAGCTATCAGGAATCCGGGCTTTGCTGCAACGCGCGAGGAGGGCGCAGCAAGCGGCGCCCCTGCGATCGCGGCGCTGAATCCAGTGGCGAATTGTGGTTTCAGGCTACAATTGCGCCATGACGCCTTCGCGTTCGCGCCCCATTCCGCGTCCTCCTTTTGCGCTGACTCTCCGCGATGCCCTGCGCTGCCGCTGCCCGCATTGCCATGAGGGCCGCATCTTCGTCCGCTGGCCGAACAAAATGTTGCCGAATTGTTCCGTCTGCGGCCTTTCGTATTTTCGCGAATCAGGTTATTACGTCGGCGGCATGATTTTCACCTACGGGCTGACGGCCCTCGTGTTGATCGCGGCCTACCTGATTCTTTTGTTTTTTCCCGACATCAAATCGCTTTCCGAAAACGGCAGAATTGCCGTTTGGGCGCTTTCTGCGTTTGTCTTGAGTGTGCTGCTCTCGCGGCCGGCGTACAGCCTGTGGCTTTCCTTCGACTATTGGCTCGAGCCCTGGCGCGTCGAACGAAGTTGATCGGCGTGCTTGCCCGATTGATGCCGCGAGTGCCGCCCTAAAAGGCCGGCGCCACAAAAACCATGTTCTCGGATCGCACAAAATGGAATCTGTCGGCGAATCGCTTGAGCGAGGCGCTGGCGCGGCATCGCGCTTCCGGCAAGCCGCTGCTCGATCTCTCCGCGTCGAATCCCACCGAGTGCGGATTCGCGTATCCTCCTTCGATCCTTTCTGCGCTCGCAAATTCCGAAGCGCTGATCTACTCGCCCGATCCGCACGGTCTCGAAGTCGCGCGGCGCGCGCTTTCGAGCTACTACTCGGCGCGCGGCGATGATGTCGCGGCCGACGACATTTTTCTGGCCACCAGCACGAGCGAGGCCTACTCGTTCGCGTTTCTCCTGCTCTGCAACGCCGGCGACGAAATCTTGATTCCTGCGCCGAGCTATCCGCTGTTCGACTATCTCGCCGGGCTGCACGATGTGAAACTCATTCACTACCCGCTGGTCTACGACCACGGCTGGCAGATTGATTTCCGCGAGTTCGAGTGGGCCATCACCGAGCGCACGCGCGGAGTGATCGTCGTCAACCCCAACAATCCGACCGGGCAATTCTGCAAGTTGCCGGAAATCGCGCGGCTCAATGAAATCTGTTCGAAGCGGTCGCTCGCGATCGTCGCCGACGAAGTTTTCCTCGATTTCGCACTGAGCGGCGAGCGCGCGGCCAGCTTCGCGGCGAATTCCGCCGCGCTCACGTTCACGCTGAGCGGCATCTCGAAGATTTGCGGCCTGCCGCAGATGAAGGCGGCGTGGCTCGCAATTTCCGGTCCGGCGGATTTGAAGAGCGAGGCGATCGCACGCCTCGAAGTCATCGCCGATACGTTTCTTTCGATGAACGCCCCGGTGCAGCTTGCGCTGCCGTCGTTCCTCGAGCTGCGCCACGATTTTCAGCAACGGCTGATGGCGCGGCTGCGGGCGAACCTTGATGAGCTTGACCGGCAACTCGCAGCGCAGCAATCCTGCTCGCGGCTCGAATGCGAGGGCGGGTGGTACGCCGTGCTGCGCGTCCCGGCCACGCGCTCCGACGAGGAGCTGGCGATCGCGCTGCTTGAATCGCGCGACGTCTCCGTTCATCCCGGACATTTCTTCGATTTTCGCCACGATGGCTATCTAGTCGCGAGCCTCCTTGCGGCCGAGAGCGCTTTTGCCGAAGCGCTTTCGCGGCTGATTTTGTTTTTCCGAACCGAGTAGTACTTTTTTCCGCTAGCTTGAATTTGTATCGATTAGAACTCGCTGCTTTGCTTTGTTTTCAGAGGCTTACAGGGGATTCTAATTTTGGAATTGTATCGATTAGGATTTTTGGCGGGTAGTACGGTCCCGGTTTCCGGATTTTCCTTTCGATTCTCGAATTGTGTGCTGCCGACATGCATTTTTACGGTAGCAAAGAATTTCGCAGAATCAAATGGGACCGTGCTGTGGATAGCGCGGCTGACGTTCTGATTTCAGTGTTCGGAAAAACCGAAAGGCAAACCAAAAACCCAAGGCCAAACCGGGCCGGTGGTGAACCCCGGCCCCTACGTGCGGGCGCAATCGTCGCGCCCCTGCGACGGCTGCTGGAACGACACGGCGACGACATCGGAGCGACGGCCTTAAGGCCGTCGCGAGAGGGCGAAACCGGCCCTCCCCTACAAGGTCAGAGTCGACGACAACTGCTAAGAGACGGCTTACTGCGGTCAGATGTCTGCTGGATTTTTCGGGAAGAAGACGAGTGTGGCTATGGTGGCTGCGGCGTAGATGGGGGCGGATTGATTTAGGGGGGCGCCGGTTACTAGTAGCGCGAAGCCCATCAGGCTGACTAATTCGGCTAGAGCCAGGGTCAGCTGCAGGCCTCTGCGCCATTTGGCTAGGGCGGTGGCGTCGGCGGGATTCGATTGCAGGGATTGGGCGCCGGGACGGACTAGTTTGATGTAGAGGTAGAAGGCGGCGAACAGAGTTATTAGGGCGATGATTAGGATCACCAGAGCTAGGCGGGCCATGGCGATTGCGGCGGAACCGGTTGGTTGGTGGGAGCGTTGGAGGAGGCGCCAGGCTACCGCGAGGTAGAACATCTGCGAGAGTAGGAGGAAGACCCAGACGCGGCGCGTCCAACGCAGGATAGTTGGGATGGTGTTTGGGAGCTCGGGCATGTGATTTGGCGGGATTTTGCAGCAGTTGCGGGCGGGATGCAAGGGCGACGGGATGGGGTAGGAGGGCGGGAGGTTGACGGAGATTTCAAATTTGAAATTTCAGATTTGAAAGAAGGCGGAAGAGATTGGGTTGCGTTGGTCCGCGCTTGTTGATTGCGCGTGGCGAGGGCCGGATCGTCGGATGCCGGCGGGGACGCCGGCGCTACTTACGTGCGGATTAGATTTAGATAATTGCTGGAGGCTGGATTGAAATTTGGGAAGACGGTTGCTAGATCTTTGTTGCCTACGTGCTTGATCAGGATTTCGCTTAGGACTGTGCGGTAGTCTGTGGTTACTGCTAGGTCGCGGCCTTCGTAGAGATGGGCTTCGGTCAGACCTGGCCATTTTGTGTAGACCTTGCCGCCTTTTACTGCGCCGCCCATTACGAACATGCAGTTGGCATGGCCGTGATCGGTGCCGCGGTTGCCGTTTTCGCGGGCGGTGCGGCCGAATTCGGACATGCTGACGAAGACTACGTCTTGCATGCGGTCGCCCATGTCGGCGTGGAATGCGGCCAGGCCCTGGCCCAGGTCGCGGAGGAGATTGCTGAGCTGGCCTTGGACGCCGCCTTCGTTTACGTGATGATCCCAGCCCCCGCTATCTAGGAATGCTACTTCCAGGCCTACATCCGCTTTGAAAAGTTCGGCGATTTCCTGGAGGCTTTGGCCGTAGCGATTTTTGGGATATTGGGCGCCGTTTTCTGGTTGGTAGGATTCGGGATGGATTTTCTTCAGCTGATCGATGGCTTCGAAGGTTTCTTGGCCTACGCCGTGTAACGCCTGATCCACCGTTTGCGCGTACATGGCTTCGAAGCCGCCTTCGGTGCTTTGTTGCGGTCCGAACATTTTGAATTGTTTCAGATCGGGGATGGCTACGGCTGGGGCTGCGCCTTGGAGCGTGCGCGGAAGATAGGGGCCGAAGGCTACGGCTCGAAATGGAGACGGCTTCTCTTCTGGGTTGGATTGCAGCGTGCGATTCAGCCAGCCGTCATCGGTGCTTTTTAGGCCTGGCGTGCCGGATTCCATGAAATCTTGGGCGTCGAAGTGGCTGCGCGTGGGATCGGGGGAGCCTACGGCTTGGACTATGGCTAGTTGGCCTTTGTGGAAGAGCGGCTCCAGCGGTTGCAGGCTTGGATGCAGGCCGAAGAAGCCGTCTAGGTCGATGGCGGCCTCGGTGCCACCGCGCTTGGGCTCGGGGATGGCGATGCTTGGGCGCATTTGGTAGTAGCTGCGTTCGCCGAAGGGGACTACTACGTTCAGGCCGTCCATGGCGCCGCGCTGGAAGAGGACTACCATTTTCTTTTTGCCTGGGGTGGGAGTGGAGGCGATGGCGCGTTGGAGGAATGACGGCATGGCGGAGAGGCCGAGCATGGCTATGCCGCCATTTTTTAGGAAGACGCGACGGGTTAGAGGCATCTTGGGACTCCTGTAATGATGGTGGTGATGCGGCGGAAAGCAATTTCAAATTTCAGATTTGAAATTTGAGATGGAGAAAAACCGGTGGAGGGATTGGCACGTGGGAGTAGGCCGGGGAGCGGACGGGCGGAGCAAGCCCCGCCCCTACGATTCGGAAGCATGCAGGCGATCATCATCGGCGTTGGAATTCTGGTGGATGGATTGGCACGTGGGAGTAGGCCGGCGAGCGGACGGGCGGAGCAAGCCCCGCCCCTACGATTCGCAAATTTGTGATTGATCGTCATCTTCGCTGGAATTCTGGGGCGCCTAGGACTAGGCCGGCGATTAGGGATTCGTTTACGTGCTTGACTGGATCGTCCAGGGCCGCTTGTAGAATTTGTGGATCTTCTAGGCGGGCTTCCAGCGTTGCTTGGGTTTGCTGGGCTACCTGATCGTCTAGGAATGCTGTTAATGCCCTTGCGAGCGCTTTGTGAGGGTCGGTGTCGGCGTCCTGGCCTAGCAACGTTTGGAGATCGGATTTTGTGCCGGAGACCTTGTTCGAGGAGAGCGCGAGGGCGAAATTTAGGCGATTTAGTAGCGCGCCGGTGTTGACCCAGGTTTCGGATTTATCGCTGTAGCCCGTGGGAGGCTGGGCTTGGAAGAGAGGCTCGCCCATACGGCCTACCCATTGGGCTAACGGGAGCGTGACGTCCACTTCGGCGCCTAGGGCGCGGGCTGTGCTGGCGGCTAGTTCGAAAGGCTGCTTTACTTTGGCGCGATAGGCTTCTTTGGACCAGAATTCCGGGGAATAGATCATTGTTTTCAGGACTGCGCGGATATCGCCGTTGCTGGTGCGATAGGTTTCCGCCATGCGATCGATTAGGGCCGACGGCGGATTATCGGAGACGAAGTGGCGGGCTAGTTTTGTGGAGATGAATTTCGCGGTGCTCGGATTATTCGCGAGCATCTTCAGCGCTTCTTCGCCGTCTTTCATGCCGCCGTAATTGAAGGTGCGGCCGAGGACTAGTTTCTTGCCGGCGGTGTGAATGCGATCGTCGAAAAAGAAATCTGGATCCTTGCGCGGGGCGTGGACGGTCCAGCCGGTTAGGCATTTGGCCATTTCGATTACGTCTTGCTGGGTGTAGCCGCCATCGACGCCTAGCGTGTGGAGTTCCATCACTTCGCGGCCGTAGTTTTCGTTGAGGCCGCGTTCTTGCTTTTTTGCGCCGGCTTGCGCTGCGCCGCCTGGTTGACGCGGCATGGGCGGACCGAAGACGCCTTCGAAACGGCGGCGGCGCATGGCTAGTTCTTCTTGCATGCGCTTGGCGGCGATGGGATCGGCGCTCAGCCAATTATCGAGATAGACGAGCATCGCGGGGCTTTTCGCGGTGGCTAGCAGGAGATCCTGAAATTTGCCGAGCGTGTGCGGGCGGATGGTGTCGCGCGTGTAGGCGGTGAGCAGCCAGCGATCCTGATTTTTTCCGGCGAAGACGTTGAAATGGTTGAACCAGAAATCTTCCATCACGGCTTCGAGCTGGCGATTGCTGTAGATGGCGCGATCTAGCTTAGCCATGCTGAGTTCGACTACGATGCGCTGCGGGCCTACGATTTTGGCGAGTTGTTGCTCGGCGGCGGCGTTGGGATTTAGCGGATCGATTTTGGCTACGGCGGCGCGGGCTTTTTCGCGCTGCTCCTGCTCGTATTCTTCTTTGCTGAGGCCTTGCTTCTTGGCGGCTTCATTCGGTTGCGGGAATTTTTCTACCAGCTTGTCGGAGGACATGCGCAGCGTGGGATAGCGCTCGAGACGGGCTTCTAGCGCGGAGTCGTCTATGGAGTTGGGATTTAGTTGCTGGTCGATCCATTTCTCGAGGCCCATTTTGCGGACTTGCTCGATTTCGCCGGGTTGCGGGCCGTAAGCCAGGCGGTTTAGGGCGTGGAGAATGGCTTGGTCTTCAGTTAGTTCGGTGATGGGGAGTTTGCCTTTGAAGGATTTCGCGCCTGCGGCCGGGTCGGGGACCGCTTGTGCAGGTGAAATTGCGAGGATTAGAGCTGCCGAGATTATCAGCGCGGTTAGTTTTGTTGTGATGATTGGGGCGATTCTTTTCACGAGGGCCGCCTCGGTTTGCCGCTGGAGTCTCTAGTTTAACCCGTGCGGAAGGGGAAAGTTGCTGTTTGAGGGGATCGTGGGCTTGCGCGGTTACCGTGCGGGTGATGGTAATCGGAGAAGACGGGAGGGCTAACCCGGCCCTCCCCTACAGGGGCCGCGGCATCGTCGAGAGCACAGGTCCGCGCTTGATTTTCGATTGTGGCTGATTTTGTGGTCGTAAGATGCCGGCGGGACGCCGGCGCTACTTTACGGGCGGAGTGTGCGCAGGAATTCTTGCAGGATGCGTTGCTGGGGTTGATCTAGTGCGGCGAATTCTACGCCGGCGCCTTTTTCGTTTACGTCGCGGACTGTGCATTGGACTTCGAAGGTCAGCGAGGGATCTTCCACTCGCAGGCGGAGAGTCTGGCCCATTGTTAACGCGTGGCGGGTGCGGACGAAGAGGCCGCCTGTGCCGATTACTGAGACTTTGCCTTCGAATTTTGGATCTAGGCCTTTGCAAACTAGAAATTGATGTTCGGGTAGGAGAATGCGCTTATGTTTGCGGCGGTCTTCTACGTTTTGAAAGCTCATTGGCGGGAGGCGCGGAAGGCGTCTAGCGTCCAGGAATCCTGGCCTTCGTCGTGGCGCAGGACGTAATAATTGCCGTCGTTGGCGCGGACGCGGAAATAAATAGCGTCGGGGGAATACCACTGGCCGTCGACTTCGTTGATCAGGAATTCGCGGCCGCGGAGGGTGAAGCGCTGCGGGCGTTCATCGGCGCGATAGCCTGAGTAGCAGCTCACATGAATGTCGTTCATAGTGGCGGCTCCTGGCCGGCGGTGGATTGCCGGTTGGTTGATTATAGCAACTTCGGGAGTGGCTGGAGGCGGGGAGAGAGAAAGAAAGAGAGGAAGAAAAAGAAAGATACCGCAGAGACGCTGAGGGCGCAGAGTTCGATTATGTGAATTTTAGGTCGCGGGAGTCGCTGAACGGGCCTTCGCGAGTTACGGCGTTGTACGCGGCGCCCATGAAGATGACCATCGCGGTTAGATACATCCAGAGTAGGAGACCGATTACGGCGGCTAGGCCGCGATACACCGTGCCGTACGGAACGAACCGGACGTAGAAGCCGAAGGCGATGTCCACGATCCACCAGAGGATTGTGGCCACGGCCGCGCCGGGAAAAACATCGTGCCAGGTGACGATGTCTGGTTGACCGAGGCGATAGATTACGAAGACGATGCCGAGTGCGAAGAGCATGGCCAGGCCGTGGTACGCGGCGGCGGCGAGGATTCGCACCCAGGGCGCGAGAGTGTGATTGGCGAGCATCCATCCGCGCACGGGCCGGCCGAAGATGGTGACGAGCTCGAAGGCCAGGAACGGGATGATCGTCAGGCAGAGGATGCCGAGGGCGCGGACTTGCACGCGGACGTAGGAGGTCGGCGCGGGCATTCGATCGATTTGGCGAAAGCCTTGAATCAGGCCCATGAAAACTTGCGAGCCGGCGATGAGCGTGCCGCCGAGCCCGAGCCAAATCCATTGCCACGGGTGCGCGGTGCGGCGGACGAAATAGTCCAGAACTACGCGATCGCTGCCGGGGGGAACCATACTTTGAATTTGCGCTGGAAGATCGCGGACCACGTCCTGGAAGAGCGTCAGGCTGCTCATGATGCCGAGAGCGAAGAGCAGCATGGGGAAAAAGGCGAGGAACATGTTGAAAGCCACGGCCTGGCCCAGGACGACGCACTCCGGGAACACACGGAGAAAAGATTGGCGAAGGTTCTCGACCACATGTCCCATGACGTGTGCCGGATTATAAAGGTTTCGCGTGGCCGAGGCTTGCTCTTTCGGAGTTGCCGCTGGGGTGAGCGCGGAGTAAACTTTTCGCGGCGAAAAGACCTTATGTTGTCATCGCGAATCCGCCTGGGCGGAAGGGATCTGCATTTTCTGGTCCTCGCGATGTCCATGTAGCTAGGGAGGCGAAATATGCCGCGAAATGTGCGCTGTGGATTGATTCAGGCGCGGTGCGAATGGTCGCCGGAGAAATATTCTCTGGCGGACATTCGCGAGCGGATGATCGTGAAGCACGAGAAATTGATCGGCGAGGCGGCCAAGAAGAAAACGCAGATACTTTGCCTGCAGGAGTTATTTTACGGGCCTTACTTTTGCGCCGAGCAGGATCCCAAGTGGTACGAATTGACCGAGGCAGTGCCGGGCGGGCCGACCGTCGAGCGCATGCAGAAATTGGCGCGGCAGTACGAGATGGCCATGGTGATTCCCGTGTACGAGCGGGAGATGAGCGGCGTTTTTTATAACACTGCGGCGGTGCTTGATAGCGATGGAAAGTATTTGGGGAAATACCGCAAGCATCATATTCCGCATTGCCATCCGGGATTTTGGGAGAAATTTTATTTTACACCGGGGAATACCGGGTATCCGGTGTTTGAGACTCGTCATGCGCGAGTCGGCGTTTACATTTGCTATGACCGGCATTTTCCGGAGGGCGCGCGGATTTTGGGTTTGAATGGGGCGGAGATTGTTTTTAATCCTTCGGCGACTGTGGCTGGATTGAGCGAGTATTTGTGGGAATTGGAGCAGCCGGCGCACGCGGTGGCGAATGGATATTTTGTGGGGGCGATCAATCGCGTGGGGCAGGAATTGCCGTGGAAGATGGGGGAATTTTACGGGAAGAGTTATTTTTGCAATCCGCGAGGGAAGATTGTCGCGCAGGCCAGCCGCGATAAGGAAGAAGTGGTGGTGGCAGAATTGAATTTGGATGAGATTGACCAGGTGCGGCAGACCTGGCAATTTTTCCGCGATCGGCGGCCGGAATCGTATGGCGAGAT
>DAITPO010000020.1:10298-24878 GCA_036833535.1 Candidatus Acidiferrales bacterium
GGCGGGCGCAGCAAGCCACGCCCCTACGATCGGAATAAGAAAGGTCGGATAAATGGCTACTGCAATTACTACGGCGCAGGTTTGCCGGAATTTTGTTGATGGCAGGTGGGTGGAATCTTCCTCGGCGAAGATTGCGGAGCGGCGGAATCCGGCGAATACGGATGAGATTGTCGCTTCGGTGCCGCTTTCTACTCGCGAGGAGATGAAAGAGGCGATTGCGGCGGCTAAGGCTGCGTTTCCGGCTTGGCGCGCCACGCCTGCGCCTCAGCGCGGCAAGATACTCTTCAAGGCTACGCGGATCATGGAGGAGCGGAAGGAGGAATTGGCGCGGCTTCTGACTCGCGAAGAGGGGAAGACGCTGAAGGATTCGCTAGGTGAAGTGCAGCGGGCGATCAACATCACCGAGTTTATGGCCGGTGAGGCGCGGAGGTTGAATGGCGAGACTTTGACTAGCGAGTTGCCGAAGAATTTTGCATATACGGTGCGGCAGCCGCTGGGCGTCGTCGGGGCCATAACGCCGTGGAATTTCCCCGTGGCCATTCCGGTGTGGAAGATTGCGCCGGCACTGGTTTGTGGGAATACCGTGGTGTTCAAGCCGGCTACGATTACGCCTTTGACGGCGATAAAGATTGTGGAGATTTTCGAGCAGGCTGGCTTGCCCGCGGGCGTCTTGAATCTGGTGATGGGTTCGGGACGGGACGCAGGCGACGAATTGGTGCAGAGTCCCGCGGTGCATGGGCTCTCTTTTACGGGATCGAATGAAATCGGGACCCAGCTTTATGCTTGCGGAGCTCAAAAGCTGAAAAAGATTCAGTGCGAAATGGGCGGCAAGAATCCCGTGGTGATTTTGGCGGATGCGGATTTGGGGCTGGCGCTGGAATCGACGCTCGCCGGGGCGTTTGCTTCAACCGGGCAGCGCTGCACGGCGACGAGCCGCGTGGTGATTGAAGAGAGCGTCGCGGACGTATTTCTCGCGAAGCTCGTGGAGAAGGCAAAGAAATATTCCGTGGGCAACGGGCTTGAAGTTGGCGTGGACATGGGACCGTCGGTGGACGAGTCGCAGATGAATACGGTTTTGAAATACATCGAAATCGGGAAGAAGGAGGCAAAGTTGCTGTGTGGCGGCGAGCGCTTGACGGGCGCGAAGTACGACAAGGGCTGGTTCGTTTCGCCGACGATTTTCGATGACGTGCAGCCGCAGAGCGCGCTGGCGCAGGAGGAAATCTTCGGGCCCGTGCTCAGCATCGTGCGCGTGAAAGATTTTGATGAGGCGCTGGAAGTGGCGAATTCGGTGCGCTTCGGGCTTTCCAGCTCGATTTATTCGACGGACTCGAACAAGATTTTCGAGTTTGTGGACAGGATCGAGACGGGCATGACGCACGTGAATTCGCCGACCGTCGGCGGCGAGGCGCATGTGCCGTTTGGCGGCGCGAAAGACAGCAGCGTCGGCCCGCGTGAAGTGGGCCACGCGGCGATCGAGTTCTACACCGACAGCAAGATCGTTTACATCGACTACACCGGAAGCAAACGCGAATCGAGCATCTATTAGTGGACCTCTTCACGCGGGAAATCTATCTCGACATTGAAACGCTGAGGCTTTCGGATGAAGTCGAAGGCGGATGGAACAGCATTCGCCATTTTGGCGTCGCCGTGGCGGTCACTTGGGATAAAGATCACCAATTTCGGAGCTGGTTCGAGGACGACGTCAAGAAATTGGTCGAAGAGCTCGCGGCGTTCACGCGCATCGTTACTTTCAATGGCAATCGATTTGATTTCGAAGTGCTGCGCGGCTATGTGGGCATCGATGCGATACGCCGGCTTTCGTTTGATGTGCACGAAGTGCTGCACAAGCAGCTTGGGCATCGCGTGAAGCTGGACTCGCTCGCGAAGGATACGCTGGGCAGCGCGAAGAGCGGAACCGGGATTGATGCGGTGGCCTGGTGGCGAGAGGGCAAGAAGGAGCAAGTGGTGCAGTATTGCCAGATGGATGTGGCGCTGTTGCGCGATCTGGTGGAGTTTGCGCGGGCGAAGGGATATGTGGTCGTCGGCGGGCGGCAAGTGCGGGTTTCGTGGGACTAGCGGGCCGCCAAAGATGAAAGCGGCGCGCTCGATGATTGCAATTCTGCAGCGAACGTCACTCCTCGTTCTGATTCTGGCCAGTTCCCTTTCCGCGGCCGGAAAACTTACTTGGAAACTGGAAGAGCGCGCGCAATTGAAGATCGAGGGGCACGTGCCGATTGCGTGGAACGTCTACACGATCGAGAAGCGGAAGAACCTCGTGCTGATTCTTCTGGGGCGGCGGTATCTGGCGATGGATACAAAGACAAAATCGGTGTGGGAGATCGACCCGAAGGATTTGACTGCGAAAGGCAAGGATTTTGAGAGCGATGAGCCGGAAACCATTGGGAAGAAGATTCCGGTGACGGATTGGACCGAGCGCGACGTGGGGCCGGCGGAGCGGATTTTGATTACCTTGGGAGATTATGGCGCGAAGATTGAGCTGGAGCTGCCGCATCTGATCGATTTGCGGCGGGGGATTTATTAAGAGATCTGCTTTCGGCGCGTTCACTGCTGGGGATCATCTAGGTTTGTCTAGATGCGCATTGACGCGAGTAGACTCCCTTTGTATAATCAAGCTTGGAGGACGCACTAATGGCGAAGGAAGCTAGAAGGCAGGTTGGGCTGAACATGCGCGCCGCTCTCTACAACGACCTGTCCAAGCTGGCAAAGGACAACGGTCACACCGCGACGTTCATCTTGGAAAGAGCGGTGGAACACTACATTCAGTTTGTCGCTCCCAAAGAGAGTGCTGTGCGCCCTGAGATCATGACCCACGTACGCCGGTCAGTGGAGAAAAACCGCAAATTGCTTCAGCTTTTGGCGAAGTAAGAGCGCGCTGTGAAAAGCGCAGCCACGTGAATGCCGTTTCGCATTTATCCCACGGTATCCGAAGTGATCGAAGTTCACCGCTTGCTGATCGAGGAGTTTGGCGGCCTCGACGGCATTCGCGATCTCGGATTATTGGAGTCCGCCGTATTTCGCCCGCGGAGCGGCTACTACCGCGACATCATCGAAGAGGCAGCTGCGCTGATGGAATCATTGACAAATAATCAGGCCTTTGTTGACGGGAACAAGCGAGTGGCCTTTGTGATGACGGACGTCATGCTTCGAGCGAATGGCTATTTCTTGGACGCGGAACCGCTCGAAGCGCATCGGTTGATGATGGCAGCGACCAAAAGAAAAGAATTTCGCTTTCCTTGGATTCGCGAGTGGATCGCTTCGATCATCAAGCCATTGTAGGACGCCTTATTGCTGCGTTGGAGTGGCAGCGCGCGAGGAGGACCGAGCGGGGGGAGGGTCTGAAGACCCTCCCCTGCTGTTCTCGCAGAATTTGCAATTGCGTGGCTCGCGGATTATGGCGGCGTCGCGGGGGAATAGGGTGCCGAGCGACCAATCGAGGGCTACCTGAATTTGCTTTTTGAATCCCACCAGTTTGTAGAGATGCACTGCGTTCCAGAATAGCCAGGCGAAGAATCCGTGCAGGCGCAAGCCGAGGATGCTGACTACTGCGTCGTTCATGCCTAGCGAGA
Source organism: Candidatus Acidiferrales bacterium (assembly GCA_036833535.1). GTDB lineage: Bacteria > Acidobacteriota > Terriglobia > Acidiferrales > UBA7541 > Palsa-147. The sequence goes on from DAITPO010000020.1 coordinate 13,889, forward strand.
CCAACATTCCCTGCGAAACATATCGGTAGCTTTCGAGCGGCTCATTGCGCTCGAGATGCGCGATATTCCGCGCCGCGATTGTGCCCTGGCCGATGGCCACTGGCGCGACGCGCGGCGCGTCTGGGGCGAGCGCCGAGGATGCGGAATCGCCGATGATGAAGCTCTCCGGGTGTGATTCGAGTTGCAGATGCTCGTTCACCTGGGCGCGGCCGATGCGATCGTGCGGGCCGGGCAACGCTTCGACCAGCGGATGGGCGCGGACTCCGGCGGCCCAGATAATTGTGGCGGCCTCGAGAATTTCGCTGCCGTTGAGTTCGAGCGCGCCATCGAATACCCGCGTTACGCGAGTGTTGGTGCGCACCTCGACGCCTTCTTGATGGAGGCGCTTGAGCGCGTGCGGGCGCAGCAGAGGATCGATGCCGCCGAGAACATTCGGCGTGGCTTCGACGAGGACCAGGCGGAGCTCTTCGCGTGGGATGCCGCGGTAGCGCCCGGCGACGTAGCGGAAGAGAAAATCACGCATTTCGGTGATCAGCTCGACGCCGGTGTAACCGCCGCCCACCACCGCAAAAGTGAGAAAGCGCTTGCGCTCGGCCGCGTCGGTGGTGTGATCGGCGTGCTCGCAGATGTCCAGGATGCGATCGCGGACGACTACGCCGTCCTCGAGAGACTTGAAATCCATGGAATTTTCGCGCGCGCCTGGGATCTTGAAATATTCGGTGTGGCTGCCGACCGAGACGATCAGATAGTCGTAAGAGATCCGGCCGGAGGACGTTTCCACTTGCCGGCGCGCGACGTCTATGGCTGTCACCGTGTCGCGCTGGAAGCGGTAGTTGCGATGACCGCGGATGTCGCGCACGGGTTGGACGATGTGGCGCGGGTCGATATAGCTCGAGACGATCTGCGGGAGGAGAGGCGTGAACATGAAATAGTTTTGGTCGTTCACGAGCAAGATTTCGTGATCGGGCTGGGAATGGAGGAGATGCTCGAGCTCTACGGTGGCTTGCAGACCGCCGAAACCTGCGCCGAGGATAACGATGCGCTTCATCGCGGCTCCATTGTATTTGATGTTGCCCGAACCGATGAGGTCGCAAGGAGTTGACGCACGTTCGCGAAGATGCCGGTCTAAAGGGCCGGCGCTACAAAAAGCGTACGGCACTTCGCGTTGCGTTCGATTACATGTTGGCCTGAATTTTCTGGTTCCAGGACATCGGCGGCTTGCCCGTGTCAATTTGCCGCATCGTAATGCAACTGTCCACCGGGCAGACCAGGGCGCATAAGTTGCAGCCGACACATTCTTCTTCGATGATGCGCGGGACGTGAACTTCCATGCCGTGGGTGTTCTGCTTGCCGTTGTGCTTGCTTGCGCCGGCGCCTGCGGCTACTGCGGCGCGCTCGATGCATTGATGTGCGCCGTCTTCGCAGGCTACGTAGCAAAGCTGGCAGCCGATGCACAGATCGTGATTGATATCGGCGATGACTTTGTAATTGAGATCCAGATCGCCCCAGTCCATCACATTGGGGACCGCGCGGCCGCGAAAATCCGCGATGGTGCGATAGCCGTGATCGTCCATGTACGCCGAAAGCCCGTCGGCCATATCTTCCACGATGCGGAAACCGTAATGCATCACCGCGGTGCAGACTTGCACGATCGAAGCGCCGAGCGCGATGTGCTCGGCCGCGTCGATCCAATTCCCGATGCCGCCGATTCCCACGATTGGAATTTTCACTTTCTTGGCGACGCTGGAGACGAGATGCAGCGCGATGGGCTTCACCGCCGGACCACAATAGCCGCCGTGGGAAGATTTGCCGCCGACGATCGGGCGCGGCGAGAAGCTTTCCAGATCTACGCCCATCAGTGAATTGATCGTGTTGATAAGGCTGACTGCATCCGCGCCGCCGCGTTCGGCGGCCAGCGCGATGTGCGTGATGTCTGTCACATTGGGCGTGAGCTTCGAGATCACCGGCGTGCGCGCCGCTTCCTTCGCCCAACTCGTAATCATCTCCGTGTAATCAGGAACCTGCCCGACAGCGGCGCCCATGCCGCGCTCGCTCATTCCGTGCGGGCAGCCGAAGTTCAGTTCCAGCGCATCGGAGCCGGCATCTTCGGCGCGGCGGACGATGTCGTGCCAGACTTCGCGCTTCGATTCGACCATCAGCGACGCAATTACCAAGTGCTTCGGGTAGCGCTTCTTCACTTCCGCGATTTCGCGCAGATTCACTTCGATGGGGCGGTCGCTGATCAGCTCGATATTGTTGAAGCCCATCACGCGCACGCCGTTGTAATCGATGGCGCCATAACGCGAGCTCGTATTTTGAATGGGCTCGCCGATCGTCTTCCACACCGCGCCGCCCCAGCCCGCGTCGAAAGCGCGCATCACTTGCCCGGCGGTGTTTGCGGGCGGACCCGAAGCCAGCCAAAAAGGATTTGGGGATTCGATGCCGCAGAATTTCACGCGTAGATCTGCCATCGGTTATCTCCTAGCGGAAGCTGGGGCTTCGGTGGACCAACTCTTCCAGGCGAACCATGCCGCAGTGCCGATCATGCCGAGCCAGCCGATACCGCGAATGAACGAAGCGATCTGCGTATCGTGATTCAGAACGCCGAGCGCGTTGAAAAGATAATTCCAATCATGGATAACAAATTCCGGATCGCCGACGGTTAGAAGCGGGAGATCTTGGGCGCGCGCGTCAGCCATGTAAGTGGCGATCGGCAGCAATTGCTCGAAGCAGAAGAAAGTGCAGAAGGCGGCGCCTTGCAATTGCCTTTGGAACGCAAAATAGGCGGCGAGCGTGAAGGGAACGAGGAGTTGGAGCAGCGTACCTCCGGCGATGTGCAGGAATTGCCCGAAATAGCTGAAAAGCAGGTGCCCGCCCTCATGGATGGGCACGAAGACGACATCGATCATGAGAAGAAAGCCGCGGCCTTGCGCCGCCTGATAGAGGAAAAGCGCGTAGAAAAGCAGCCAGCCGATCAGCGCATAACGCGGGACGGGCGACCAATCGTCCTCGAAAGTTTCGAGAACGGGCAGTCGCTCGGTCCATGATTCGGGCAGGCGCATCAGCGTCTAATTCGCTGCGCGAGGACGGCCGAGCCACACATCCAGGCCGCGCGCTGCGGCCATGCCCTCGGCCACCGCGTCCACTACTTCTTTCCCGCCGTTCACGCAATCGCCGCCGGCGAAATATTTTGGGTTTCCGGTCTGATGGTTTTCAGTCACGGCGATTGTGCCGTTTTTTCGCAGCTCGATATTTTTCACCGGGCGCAGGAATTCCGTGACGGGCTTTTGACCGATGGCGCGCACGACCATGTCTACAGGCAGCACGAAGTTCGAGCCGGGAATTGGTTCAGGTGCGGAATTCCTGGCGGCGCCGGGCGCGGGACGCGTCATCACGCATTCGAGTCCGGTCACTGCGCCAGATTCGCCGATGACACGAACCGGCAGAGTGTGCCAGTGAAAATTCACGGTGTCGCGCTGCGCGAGTTCGTATTCGTACTGGAAAGCCGGAATCTGCGATTCGGCGCGGCGATAGATGAGGTGGACGGATTCGGCGCCGAGGCGGCGCGCGGCGGTGACTACGTCGATGGCGGTGTTTCCAGCGCCAATGCAGGCCACGCGGCGGCCGATTTCGACATCCGCGAAAGACCGCGTCTTGGTGAGCTCAATGAATTCCAGCGCGCCGTAAACGCCGTGAAGTTCGGAACCGGGGAGATCGAGGTTCCATGTTTCGCCCAGCCCCACGCCTATGAAAATCGCGTCGAACTGCGCTTCGAGCATCGGAAACGGAGCGTCGCGCCCAACTTCTCTGCGCTGCTCGATTTTCACGCCGAGGCGCTTCACCATTTCGACTTCGCGCAGGGAATCTTTGGCGCGCGTCTTGTAGGCTGCGATGCCGTAAGTGTTGAGGCCGCCGGGCAAGTTGTTTTTGTCGAAGATCGTGACCGCGTAGCCCCACTTGGCGAGTTCGGCGGCGCAAGCGAGCGACGCGGGGCCGGAGCCGATGCAGGCCACGCTCTTGCCGTTCGGCGCGCCCGCGGTGAAAAGATCGATATTGCGGTCGAGAACGTGATCGACCGAGTAGCGCTGCAGGCGGCCGATCTCAATCGGGCGCTCGCCTTTCTCCGTCATTACGCAAGCGCCTTCGCAAAGCGATTCGGTGGGGCAAACGCGCCCACAGCTCTCTCCGAGAATGTTTGCGCCGAGGATGACGCGAGCGGAGCCGCGCAGATTTCCCGACGCGATTTTCTTGATGAAGGCAGGCACATCGATATGCGTCGGGCAAGCGATGGTGCAGGGCGCATCGAAGCAGTACAGGCAGCGCGCGGCTTCGATGGCGGCCTGCCGCGGCGTCATGCGCGGGGAGATTTCCGCGAAATTCGCCTCGTATTGCTCAGGCGGCAATTTCGGTGCTGCTTCGCGAAGGGCCATTCGCTGCACTTCCCCCAAGGGAGCGCGACGAACAACGGCAGACGCAGCCGCGCGCCAAGTGTCGAATGTCGAGTGCCGATTCTAGCACTGGCTTTTGAAGCGGACGCGGCGATTTCGGTTGGGTTTCCTGATAGTAGCGCCGGCGTCCCTGCCGGCATCCGGCGACCGGGAAACTCACCACGGGCAGGAATTACGCGCGCACCAGGCAGCCAAATCAGTTCAATTTATTTGACGCGGCGCTCCGCGCACAATTGTGGCCCTCGCCGACGCTGGTGCTCGAAAGATGCCGGCGGGGACGCCGGCGCTACTTTTTGTGCTACGCTCCGTGATTCGCGCAGTCTGAGGAAATCACATGCGACTCGACAGCATCATTCGTGGCGGCACAATCGTAACGGCTTCCGACACCTACAAAAGCGATGTGGGTATTAGCGGCGACAAGATTGTCGCTATCGCTCAGGAATTGAATCCGGAGAACGCGACGCGCATGATCGATGCGGCGGGCCGCTATGTAATGCCGGGCGGAATTGATGTCCACACGCATCTCGACATGCCGTTCGGAGGCACTACCAGCGCGGATGATTTTGAATCCGGCACGATCGCGGCGGCGCATGGCGGGACCACCACGCTGATTGATTTCGCCATTCAGTACAAAGGCCAGACGCTGCGGCACGCTTTTGATACATGGATGGGAAAGGCTGACCGCAAAGCCGCGATTGATTATGCGTTTCACTGCATCATCACGGAACTGGGCGACGCACAGCTCGATGAGATGGGCGCGCTGGTGCGCGAAGGCGTGCCGACGTTTAAGCTTTTCATGGCGTATCCCGGCGTATTCATGTTGGATGACGCGTCGATATTCCGCGCCATGGGGGCCGCGGCCAAGTATGGCGGGATGATATGCATGCACGCCGAAAATGGCGGCGCAATCGACGTAATCGTCAAGCGCGCGCTTGCTGAAGGGAAGAAAGCGCCGAAATATCATGCGTTGACGCGGCCGACCACAGCGGAGGCCGAGGCCACATCGCGCGCCATCGCGTTGGCCGAGATGGCCGGAGCTCCCGTTTATATCGTGCATCTTTCCTGCAACGAAGCGCTCGAGAAAGTGCGAGAGGCGCGCGACCGCGGACTGCCCGCCTACGCCGAGACGTGCCCGCAGTATCTCTACCTCTCGCTCGAAAACATGGACGCGCCGGGGTTTGAGGGGGCGAAATACGTCTTCACGCCGCCGCTGCGTGAGAAATGGCACCAGGAGAAGCTCTGGCAGGGCTTGGCGAAAGATACGCTGCAAGTTGTCTCGACCGATCACTGCCCGTTCTGCTACAAAGAGCAAAAGGAAATGGGAAAGGACGATTTCACGAAAATTCCGAATGGCGGGCCGGGAATTGAAAATCGCATGAGCCTCGTCTATTCGGGCGGCGTGAACGGCGGGCGCTTCTCTCCGAACCGGTTCGTGCAGCTTGTTTCGACAGCGCCGGCGAAACTATTTGGCCTCTATCCGCGCAAGGGGACGATTGCCGTCGGCTCCGACGCCGATATCGTCGTATTCGATCCGAACGAGGAGCAAGTCATTAGCGCGAAGACGCATCACATGCGCGTGGATTATTCGATGTTTGAGGGCATTCGAGTGAAGGGTGTGCCGAAGATAGTTTTGTCGCGCGGCCGCGTGCTGGTTGAGAACGGCGAGTTCAAAGGACGCGCCGGATCAGGCGAGTTCATCAAGCGGCGGCAATATTCGGGGGCGTAGCGGCGGTCGAGCGTGAGGCCGAACGGCGGGAGGGCTAAAGACCCTCCCCTACTCTCGATCCACGCCAGCTACCCAGGGGATGCCTACCAAGCCTTCGCCCGTTTTAACCACCACCATGTCGTTGGGATGAAATCGATCGAAATCGGCGCGGCTCACCGGGACGCGCTCGACATTGTGGCCATCGCGCCACGAGTGGACTACCAGGCGATTGCTCGGCAGCGGGCCAAACATCCGCACCCGGCCGATGACTTCGGTGTGCCAAGTTTCGCGCGGAGCACGATCGAGCCAGCCATTGGCGATGAGCAGCGCGCCCAGAAGCCATGGCACCGGAATCAGTCCATAGTAAATACGCTTGAGCGCTTCCAATTCGGCGTGCTGCAGCGCGCGGCGCTCGACCCACATGCCGAGTCCCAGCGTCAAGAAAAACAGCAGCCCGACAAAAATCAAAATTCCATCCACTTCGAGCGGCGGGAATTGGCTGCTGGCCACAACAAACGCCAGAGCGCCAAGAAGCAGAAATGCAGTGCGATTGAGAAGTCGCCGGCGCAGGGCCAATTCGGCGAGTGTCGAAGAAAGACCGCAGGATTCGCAGACATCCGCAGCGCGCTCGGCGCCGCAGTTTAGACAACGCGTCACTTCCGGCTCAGCTTCCCGAGGAAAAGATCAATCTGCTCGCGCTCGGCTTCGGGCAAGTCCTTGAATTCCACGGCCATGCCCCGCCCCGGCTCAACGCGCCGCACGATGCAATCGATTTCAAGAACTTCACCCAGTTTCAGCCGCGCTGTGAATTCAGCGCGCAACCACAGCGGATGCTCGGTCTCGATGAACATTCCCATATCGCCGATATCGCGCGTGACACACTTCAGAACCTCGGCCCCCCAGCCGATTTCAACCTCGGTTCGGAATGCATGTCGTAGCCCGCGGACGGGCATGCGTTCGCTCATCGTGCGCCTAGAGAGAGTTGGTGTTTGACCCCTGCTCTAATTCTGATGCTAAGCATGGATTTGAGCCAAGTCAATGCATGCAAATGGGATGGATGCCGGAGTTGGTACGGGTAGCGTTTTCTCAGGGCATGAGTTTAAGTCATGCCGCAAAGATCGCGAACTCAACATGGCTTTAGCCGCCGAGGTTCGAACTGCGGCTATTGAATCTGGCGGACGCTGGCAGGCTCGGTGTTCCCGCAAACCACGTTCTCATCGCGGCCATTGGAGAGCAGTTGGCAATCGATATCGCGGGCGCTGCGAATGGCTTCGTCGGCCGTGGCGCCGGTGGCGGTCGCGCAGTGGCTGCCGCCATGGAATGTCATGCACACTTCGTACTTCAGGTGCGTCTGGTGCAGCGTCGAAGAAATCAGAACGGCAACCAGCACGACCGCGCCCGCCACCATCAGCCATCGCAATTGATTCCGGCTAATCGCCATGAATCTCCCCGCCGTTCACCTCTCGGCAGCCGCGTTCATTCTACCAGCGAGGGCGTGTTCGGCCCCAGTAGCGCAGCCACTCCTGGCTGTGAGCGTTGTCGACTACAAGCAACGGTGGACGTGAGGCATAGACTGACGCAGGCAAGAGTGCCTGCGCTACTGGACCGGTGCCGTCAAGCGCGGCGTGATGCCGGGTCTTTGGCGTTGGCGCGGCGCGCGACCTCGCGCCGAATGTACATCTTCAAATTGGGCGAAAGACTTTCGAGTGTGGAAATATCGCGCAAGTCGCGCATGGTCAAATTCGGCAGGAAGGCGAGCACGATGTTGAGCGGCGTATGCCGATTCCGGAGCAGCGCCAAGCGCACGTTGTAACTAGAGGACCACCTCGGATGACGCGCGATGGCCGAGACCACTCGCTCCGGCGTCTCGGCGCGAGAGAGCGATTTCAGCACTTGGCTCTCCGTTAGCAGCGGATTGGTCAGCGCGGCGGCGACCGCCTGAGCTTGGCCTTCGGTGAGAATCGCGCCCACTGCGCGAGACGGTCCGCGCTTGGCGAGCGTAAGTTTCTGGCCGATCGGAAGCTGCGGAATTTTTGAAATCAGCGCTTCTTCGGCCAGTCGGCGCACTTCGGGCTGCGCGGCGGTGGCGAGCGCGAGACGCACGAGGTCGAAAACGAAGAGCTGTCGGACCAGTGTCAATGCGACTTGGCGCGGAGAGTGCGGATGCGCCGCCAGTGCAAAACGCACCGCTTCTGATGCGAGCCATTTCTTTTGCAGAGCTATGGAGCCAAGCACTCGTTCCGAAACGTCGAGGCGTTCGAGAAGGATGCGCACGTGGGTTTCATCGAGATTTGGATTTTCGATCAGCGCGAGGAGGATAGCTTCGTCTTTTTCGTGCACCAGCATCGCGATGTCTTGCGCGGAGGCTTCTCGCGCGATGGCGATGTCGTCGATGGGATCAGTTGGCATCGGCGGCGCGGCCGGCCGCCGTCCGGGCCATGTGCGCGGCGGCTTCGGCCGGTGAAGTTCTCAGGGGGCCGATTGTGGCGCGATCTGCAATCGCTGCGAGGCGCGCGTCCACCAAAGAATCTAAGTAGGCACAATGACCGAATACGCCACCGGCGCGAACCAAGGGGAACTTCTCTCCGGCCAGCCCCAGCTTGCGAATGACGTGATCGGCCAGCTCAACAAGAGCGTCGGCAGCCGAGTCCAGAATCTTGCGCGAGACTTCGTCGCCCTGTTCGGCGGCGCGGGCTACGAGCGGATAGACGCGCGGGAAAACTTCATCGGGATTTTTGGCGATGTGCTCGACCAGCGTCCCCCAGTTGCGGGCGTCCAGCGATTTGAAGATTCGCTCGGAGAGAGCCGTCGCTGGCCCCATGCCGTCTTCGTGGCGGCGAACGGCGGTAAGCGCGCGGCGTCCGATATCGAATGCGCTGCCTTCATCTCCCAACCACGGGCCCCAACCTCCGGCGCGGACGGTCTTCCCCTCGGCGTTACGCCCGTAGGCGACCGAGCCGGTGCCGGCGATCAGCACCACGCCGACGCCTTTTTCGACTGCGGCTTCGAGTGCGATTTCGATGTCGGTTGTGACTCTTACTTCGGCCTTGGGAAACGATCGCTCGAGGAAAATGCTCATGCGTTTGGCGACCGCGGGGCGTGCCGCGCCGCCAAATCCGCCGCAAATTCCGCTAATGTCGGTGGCCTTCAGCGATTGCCGCGCGAGCACCATATCAGCGGTGCCGCTCACCGAAAACCACGCCTGCGGATATCCGCCCCTCAGAGGATTGGACGGGCCGCCCTGTGCGCGGCGAAGCACCTGGCCGTGCGCATCGAGAAGCACGCAGTCGGTTTTGCTGCCGCCGCCGTCGATTCCCAAGAAATACGACATGGAGGAGGGCTCCTTGTTCTGTTGGCGCTTCATTGCGCCGGACTGGCGATTCCTTGACACTCCGCGGAGCGTGCGGTTAGCATCGCGCCGCTCTCCTTGACGCTACCGGATGCGAATTCATCCCGCCGATCTCGGTATCCTGATTCTTTACCTCGCCGGAGTCACGCTGCTGGGTGCGTGGTTTCGACGCGGCCAGAAAAATGTCCGCGACTACTTCCTGGGCGGTAAAACGGCGCCGGCCTGGGCGCTTGCCTGCTCGATTGTGGCCACCGAAACCTCGACGCTGACCATCATCGGCACTCCAGCCATCGCTTTCGGCGGCAATCTCGGGTTTCTCCAGCTTGTAATTGGCTACCTGGTGGCCCGGGTGATTTTGTGCGTCGTGTTCGTTCCCCGGTATTTCCAGGGGGAATTTTACACGGCGTACCAGCTATTAGAGAAGAGATTCGGGGTGCGCGTCAAGTCGGCGGGGGCAGGGGTCTTTTTGGTTACCAGGGCACTTGCGGAGGGGGTACGAATCGCGGCGGTGGGCAAAGTTGTGAGCGTCGCGTTCGGGACCGGGAGCCGGACGGCCATCTTGATCGTGACCGTGCTCACACTTTTTTACACCTTTGAGGGCGGACTTAAGGCTGTGATTTGGACGGACGTGATGCAGCTGGCAATTTATCTGACTGGCTCGGCAGTGGCGTTCTGGCTGCTGCTGCATCGGATTCCCGGCGGTTGGAGCGAGGTTTCCCAAGTGGCGGCGGCTGCCGGAGGGAAGCTGCGCGTCTTCGATTTTTCGCTCAGCCTGACCCAGAGTTACACATTTTGGTCCGGCGTGATTGGCGGGACGTTTCTGACCATGGCAAGCCATGGGACGGATCAGACATTGGTGCAGAGAGTGCTGGCGGCGCGGAATGAACGCGACGGCAAGATGGCGCTGCTCGGCAGCGGCGTGATTGTCTTCATCCAATTTGCATTGTTTCTTGTGATCGGCGTAATGCTCTTTGTTTTCTACCAACATGCTGCGCCGGGCGTAGTGCCTTCGGACCACGATCAGATCTTTCCAACGTTTATCGTGACCGAGATGCCGCCGGGGATTGCGGGGCTGGTGCTGGCGGCGATTTTGGCTGTGGCCATGTCTAATGCGAGCGGATCGTTGAACTCGCTCGCTTCATCGAGCATCATGGATTTCGGCGCGGGCGCGCGGGCCGGCGTGGAGCGATCGCCCGGTGAGTTGCTGAAGCGCTCGCGATGGATGACGCTCATCTGGGGAATTGTGCTCGGAAGTCTCGGACTGGTGCACTGGGGGCCGGTGCTCGTGGCAGGATTGACGATTACTTCGATCACGTACGGCGCGATGCTGGGGGTTTTCTTGCTGGGCATGTGGAACAGGCGCGCGAACGCGACGGGCGCGATTGTAGGGATGCTTTTCGGGCTTGGCACGATGCTGGCCGTCAATCGCTTCACGACGCTGGCTTGGACTTGGTACGTGCTTGTGGGGACGGTGGTGACATTTGCCGC